>UQUO01000008.1 GCA_900544295.1 uncultured Eubacteriales bacterium
CGCGAGTGGGAGAGGCGGGTGGGTCCCGAAACCTCACGGGGGCGCCACCACCCCATAAGCGCTTTTCTTTGGGGCTCCACCCCGTTTCTTTGGGCAAGACCAAAGAAATGGGGTGGAATAGGCAGCACCAACGTAAAGTCCAACAAACAGCAAAACGGCGAGTTCCTCCAACCCATACCCCCCCGCCATCCTAAGGCAATAAAAAACCCCCGCTCGCCTGAGCGGGGGTTCTGCTGTCGTCATTTCGCAACGGCGTCCTTCAGGGCCTTGCCGGCCTTGAACTGAGGGATGCGGGAGGCGGGGATCCAAATCTCCTCCTTGGTCTTGGGGTTGCGGCCCGTGCGGCCCTCGCGGGTCTTGACATCGAAGCTGCCGAAGCCTACGAGAGAGACCTTCTCGCCCGCGATGAGCTCCGCGGTGATGGCGTCTATCGTGGCGGTGATGACCCTTTCGGTATCCTTCTTGGACAGCCCGGCCTTCTCGGCCACGGCGGTGATAAGCTCTGCCTTATTCATTGGTATTCCTCCTGAAAAGTTAAAATGCTGGACTATATAGAGATTTGCCCCTATTCCACAATTCGGCGCAAATTACTCACGGTGACTGACCGGCACGGGCTCCTTGCCCTCCAGGTCGTGGCGGCCCTGCTGGTAGATCTCCTCCATCTCCTCAAGGCTCATGTCCTCAAGGCGGCGGCCAAGCTTTGCGGCGCCCTCCTCGACGTAGCGGAAGCGCCTTATGAACTTCCCGCAGGCCGCGTGCATGAGCTCCTCGGAGTCAAGCTTGTAAAAGCGCGCAACGTTCACGGCGGAAAAGAGCACGTCCCCGAGCTCTTCCTTAATATTCTCCACGTCGCCCGTGTCTATACCCTCCTGCAGCTCGCCTACCTCCTCGCGGAGCTTGTCCATCGCGCCGCCGACGGCGGGCCAGTCGAAGCCGAGCTTCGCGGCCTTGTTCTGTATCTTCTCGGAGCGCATGAGCCCCGGCAGGCCGTGCGAGACGCCGTCCATGGCCGAGGCGGCGGTCTGCTGCGCCCTGTCGGCCCTCTTTATCGCGTCCCAGTTCTCCAGCACCTTCTCGGGCGTGTCCGCCGCGACGGCGCCGAAGACGTGCGGATGCCGGTGCACCAGCTTCTTGCAGGCCATATCCGCTATGGCGTCCATATCGAAAGCGCCCTCGTCCTTCGCCATGCTGGCATGCAAAATGACCTGCATCAGCAGGTCGCCCAGCTCCTCGCAAAGGTGCTCCGGGCTGCCCTCGTCTATCGCCTCGCAGACCTCGTAGGCCTCCTCCAGCACGTTGCGCCGGATGCTCTCGTGGGTCTGCTCCCTGTCCCAGGGGCAGCCCTTGGGGGAGCGCAGATAGTCGATAAGGGCTATGAAGTCCCGGAGGTCATAGCTCTCTTTGCAAACAAAATCTACCACACTATAACCCCTTCCGCAAGTAGTTTTCGGCTGAAAAACAGCTGAAATTGCAACCTTTTTTATTATGTCACCCGTCAGGGCCTTATACGCAGGAGCCGAGCCAGCTTCTCGCCCCTGGGTATGAGCTTCATGTCCTCGTAGGTTACCGCGCGCGTCAACACGGTGAGGACAAGGTAGACTATGACGGCCGCGCCTATGGCAAGGCACATGCAAAGCGCCATCATGAGCCGGCCCGCGTCCACGCCGCCTATGAAGCGCATGGAGAGCCCGTAGACCGCCCAGGCTGTGAGGCCCATGGCCGCACAGCTGAGCACCGGGCGAGCCAGGATGCTTCCCAGCCGCGGCCGGTCGGGCATGACCCGGCACAGGAAAATGTAGTCCATGACGCACATTACGGCGTAGCAGCTGAGGGTGCCTATGGGCGCGCCGAGGATGTTGATGCCAGGGTCCGCCACCAGGAACCAGTTGACGGCGATCTTCACGACGCCGCCTATTATCATGGAGTAGATGGGGTATTTCTCGTTCCCGCCCGCCTGGAGTATGGCATTCATCATGAGCGCCATGCAGACGAAGAAGCTGGCCGCGCCCATGAGCAGCAGCAGCTCCGGCCCGGACTCATGGCTGCCGGGGTAGATGATGGTCATGATGGGCTCCGCGAGCACCGAGAGGCCCACGCCCATAGGCAGGCAGATGACCGTTGCTATGCGCAGGGAGTTTTCCGCGATGCGGGAGCTCTCGCGCCCGCGGTGCGTCACGCGGCAGGCCGCGATCGCGGGGACGACGGAGATGGTCAGCGGCGTAATAAAAGCCGCAGGCAGGTTGTAGAGCGTCTGCGCCTTGCCGTAGACGCCGTAGAGCACCTTGGCGTCCGCGTAGGAAAAGCCCGCCGCGTCCTGGAGCCGGCCCATGCACAGGCCGGAGTCCACGAGGTTTATGAGCGAGAGCACGGAGGAGCCCAGGGTGATGGGTATGCCCACCTTGAGCAGGGTGGAGAGTATCTGCCCGCGGCTCTCCGGCTCGTCCCCGCCTCCGGGCAGGGCGGCGTAATTGCGCCGCTTGTAGGCGAACATGTAGACCAGCGCGGCCAGGGAGCCCGCCGTCACGCCGAATATGGCCCCGGCGGAGACGAGAGGCAAACTCTTGCCCAGGTCCTTGAGGTACCAGGCCAGGACAAGCCCTATCACTACCTTGACAAGCACCTCCAGCACCTGCCCGACGGTGGTGGGCTTCATGTTCTCATGGCCCTGGCAATAGCCGCGGTAGGCGCTGGTCAGGCAGACCAGCAGCACCGCCGGGGAGAGCGCCAGGATGCTCTGCGAGGCCTCGACGTCGTTGAGCGCGTCCGCCAGCTCCGTCGGGAAGAGGAACATGATGAGCGTGCAGACGACGCCCAGCACGCAGAAAGTGAGCCAGGCGACGGAGAAGATGCGCTTGACCTGGTTCGGGCGGTTCATCGTGTTCGCCTCGCTGATCATGCGCGAGAGCGCCACAGGCAGGCCCGCCGTCGCGACGGTGAGGAACACGCTGTAGATATTGTAAGCCACGAGGAAGTGCGTGTAGCCCTCGTCCCCGAGGATGTTCCCCAGCGGCACCTTGTAGATAAAGCCGAGGATCTTCATTATCACGACGCCTGCGGCCAGGATAGCCGCGCCGTGCAGATAGTTTTGCTTTTTGGGCTCAGCCAAGCATATACCCCCAATCGGCGGCGCTTTGCCGCGCTGAAAGCCTACTGTACACTAAAAATATGAAAAAATCAAGTAAATATGCCGCTCCAGCCAGCATATACCTCCAAACTGCAAAAAACAGGGGCCAAAAGCGAAAAGGGACCGCCCCGAAGGGCGGTCCCTTTCGCCGGTATCGTCAGAAGAGATGCACGTTGGCTATGACGGCGGAGAAGACGATGGAGACGGTGGAGCAGAGCTTGATTAGGATGTTGAGGCTGGGGCCGGAGGTGTCCTTGAAGGGGTCGCCCACGGTGTCGCCAATGACGCCGGCCTTGTGGCACTCGCTGCCCTTGCCGCCGTGGTGGCCGGCCTCTATGTACTTCTTCGCGTTGTCCCAGGCGCCGCCGGAGTTGGACATGAACACGGCCATGCCGAAGCCGCAGACCGTTGTGCCGGCCAGCAGGCCCACAACGCCCTCGACGCCGAGGATGAGGCCCGTGATGATGGGCACGATGACTGCCAGGAGCGCAGGCACGACCATGGCGCGCAGCGCGCCGGAGGTGCACAGGTCAACGCAGCTCTCGTAGTCCGGCTCGGCCTCGCCCTCCATGATGCCCGCGATCTCGCGGAACTGGCGGCGAACCTCGATGACTATGTGCTGGGCGGCCTTCTGCACCGCGCTCATCGTGAGCGCGCCGAAGACGAAGACCAGCATCGCGCCGACAAAGAGGCCGACGAGGACGGCGGGGTTCGTGACGGAGAGGTCTATCTGGGCGCCGCCCATGGCGCTCTCGGCGACCTCGACGTAGGAGACAAGCAGGGCCAGCGCCGTGAGGGCGGCAGAGCCTATGGCGAAGCCTTTGCCGGTGGCGGCGGTGGTGTTGCCGAGGGAGTCGAGCGCGTCCGTGCGCTCGCGGACCTCCTCGCCGAGGCCCGACATCTCCGCAATGCCGCCGGCGTTGTCCGCGACGGGGCCGTAGGCGTCGGTGGCGAGGGTGATGCCCAGGGTGGCCAGCATGCCGATGGCGGAGATGCCGATGCCGTACAGGCCGTTGTTGAAGCTGAGGGTGTAGGCCTCGGAGTTCGTGACGAGGGAGCCGCCGGAGGCGATGAAGCTCACGATGACGGCGACGCCGACGATGAGGATGGGCGCGGCGGTGCTGACCATGCCGAGGGAGATGCCGCCGATGATGGTGGTGGCGGCGCCGGTCTCGGTGGCGTCAGAGAGGGCCTGGGTGGGCTTGTAGGTGTCGGAGGTATAGTACTCGGTGACGTAGCCTATGGCGCAGCCCGCGGCAAGGCCGCAGAAGATGGAGATGAGTATGCCAATCCAGCTGGCGCCCTCCACGTCCTTCATGACGTACCAGGTGAGGGGGATGCAGAGCACGGCGCAGAGCGCGGCGGCAAAGTAGGTGCCGGTGCGCATGCTCTTGAGCAGCTCGCGCTGGCTGGCCTTCTCGCCCGTCTTTATCATGAAGGAACCTATGAGCGAGCAGATGACGCCGACGACGGCGATGGCCAGGGGCAGGAAAATGCCGTTCCAGCCGTAGCCCGCGGAGGCGCCGATGGCAAAGGTGGCGAGGATGGAGCCGACGTAGCTCTCGTAGAGGTCCGCGCCCATGCCCGCGACGTCGCCGACGTTGTCGCCGACGTTGTCCGCGATGGTGGCGGGGTTGCGCGGGTCGTCCTCGGGTATGCCGGCCTCGACCTTGCCGACGAGGTCCGCGCCGACGTCGGCGGCCTTGGTGAAGATGCCGCCGCCCACGCGGGCGAAGAGCGCCGCGCAGGAGGCGCCCATGCCGAACATGACCATGGTGTTGGCTATGGTGGTGGAGTCGCAGCCGAAGCCGTATTTCAGGATGAGGAACCAGACGGACACGTCGAGGATACCGAGGCCGACGACGGTGAAGCCCATGACGGAGCCGGAGGAGATGGCCACGCGCAGGCCGCGGTTGAGGCTCTCGCTGGCGGCGTTGGCGGTGCGGGCGTTGGAGGACGTCGCTATCCTCATGCCGATGAAGCCCGCAAGGCAGGAGTAGAAGCCGCCCGTTATGAAAGCGAAGGGCACGAACTTCGAGACGAGGCCCTGCCCGTTTATCCAGGGCACATAGGCGAGCACGGCGAGCACTACCGCGATGATCGCGAAGATGACGCCGACGGTCTTATATTGGCGCTTGAGATAGGCGTTAGCGCCCTTGCGTATGGCTGCCGCGATCTTCTGCATCGTCGGCGTGCCTTCGGAATACTGTTTTACTTTCCTGGCCTGGCTGTAGGCAAAGAGCAGGGCCACCAGAGCCCCGACTATGCCGATCCAGAAGAAATTCTCCATATCGTCCATCACTCCTAGAAAAAGTACTCGACGGGCCGTTTTACCGGCCCTTAAATCATTCTAAACCATGGAGAGAGAGAAATCAAATAAAAAGTACAAAAAATGCTTGATTTTTTTAGATTTTTTCGACTGAAATGCACAAAATGTCCGTAACGTTTAGAATGTTCAAGACGGCTCAATCGTTGATTTTGACGTATTTTGCCCGCCTGTACCCGCCCGCTGCTGTAAATAAAAACGGCGCGCCCGCCGCCGTTGACGCCCCGCGCCCGGCGTGATATGATGGGCCATGCAAAATAAGAGGAAAGGGCTGCGGGAGGATAAAATGATCGGAGGTAAGGCATATGCTTGAAATCGGCGCAAAGGCCCCGGGGTTCACGCTCCCGGATAAGGACGGCAGGCCCGTCTCGCTCTCGGATTTCCGGGGGAAGAAGGTCGTGCTCTATTTCTACCCCAAGGACAACACGCCGGGCTGCACCCGGCAGGCCTGCGCCTTTGCGGGGGCCTATTCCCAGTTCGAGGCCCTGGGCGCAGTGGTGATAGGCGTGAGCCGGGACTCCCAGGCCTCGCACCAGCGCTTTGCGGAGAAGAACAGCCTGCCCTTCATCCTGCTCTCCGACCCGGAACGGCAGGCCATAGAGGCCTACGGCGTCTGGCAGGAGAAGAAGAATTATGGCAAGGTCAGCATGGGCGTCGTGCGCTCCACCTATATAATAGACGAGGACGGCCTCGTCGAGAAGGTCATGCCCAAGGTAAAGCCCGACACCAACGCGGCGGAGATACTCGAATACCTCCGCGAGGGGAAATAAAAATGTCGCGGGAGCTTTGGGACGTCTACAGCTTCGACCGCCGCCCGACGGGCCGCACCATGTACCGGGGCGATCCGATGCCGGATGGCGCCTTCCACCTCGTAGTGCACATCTGTGTCTTCTCGCCTGATGGGCGCATGCTCATACAGCAGCGCCGGGAGAGCAAGCGCAGCTGGCCGGGCCTCTGGGACCTGAGCGCCGGGGGCTGCGCCCTTGCGGGCGAGGACAGCCGCAGGGCGGCGGAGCGGGAGCTCTATGAGGAGCTGGGCCTGCGCGCCTCCTTCGCGGGGCAGAGGCCCGCGCTGAGCATAGGCTTTGAGACGGGCTTTGACGACGTGTTCTTTACCGGTTATGCCGGCGCGCCCGAGGCGCTGAGGCTCCAGCCGGAGGAGGTGCAGGCCGTCCGCTGGGCGGAGGCCGGGCAGGTGCTCCGCCTGCTGGACGAGGGCCGCTTCGTCCCCTACCACGCCAGCTTTATCCGGCTGCTCTTCGACACACGCGAGCACGGCGGCGGCCTCGACCGCCACGGCAGAGAGCTCACAAAGGAATAAAAAAGGCCCCGCCCTCCTGAGAGGGCGGGGTTTTGCTCACTTTTTCTCCCGGCGGAAGCACATGAACCAGTCGAGGCAGTACTGGTCGTCGTTCTGGCTCTCCATACGCTCCTTGGCGGTGCCGCAGCTGCCCGCGGTGGGGACGATGACGTCGTCGCCGGGCCTCCAGTCGGCGGGGGTGGCCACGTTCTCGGCGTCTGCCTTCTGCAGGGCATGGATGACGCGCTTTATCTCGTCAAAGTTGCGCCCGGTGCTCAGCGGGTAGTAGAGGATGAGGCGGATCTTCGACTCCGGGTCGATGACGAAGACGGCGCGCACCGCCTGCGTGTTGCTCTGCCCGGGCTGGATCATTCCGTATTTGTTCGCCACCTCCATGCGGATGTCCTCGATGAGGGGGAACTTCACCTCCACGTGCTCCTTGCCGTTCCAGCTGAGCTCCTGAATCTTGCGCAGCCAGGCGATGTGCGCGTAGAGCGAGTCCACCGAGAGGCCCACGAGCTCCGTGTTCATGGCCTTGAACTCCTCCGCCATGGAGGCGAAGGTCATGAACTCCGTCGTGCAGACCGGCGTGAAGTCGGCGGGGTGGCTGAAGAGGATGACCCACTTGCCCTTGTAGTCCTCGGGGAAATTTATGTTCCCCTGCGTGGTGACGGCCTTGAAACTGGGGGCTATATCGCCGATGAGCGGCATACGGTTTATGTTGTTCTCCATTGGTCTTGACCTCCTGAAAAAGCATTGAGTTATTGTGTCCTAACTATACCTCAAGCCCCCGCGTCCGTCCGTGACAAAGTCACGCGGCGGGTGTATAATGGCAGAAAAACGACTGGAGGCGGCTGCACATGGTGGAGATAAGCGCTGCCGAGGCCCTGAGCCTGCGTCTGCGCGCCCAGCACCTGGACCGGACGCTGGGACCGGAGGGCCTGTGCGAGGCCGCGGGGGCCTGCGGCTTTCAGAACACGCCGCCCGGGGCCTGGGAGCTCGCGGCGCTCTGCCGCGTGGAGGGTCTCGGCGTACGGGAGCTGCGCGCGGCGCTGGAGGAGGAGAAGACGCTGCTCCAGGCCTGGAGCCTGCGCGGCGCGCCCTATGTCTTCCCCACGGCGGAGGCGGGGGTCTTTCTCTCCACTCTCGCCGCCCTGCCGGGCGAGGAGCCCTGGGTCTACACGCAGGGCATCACGGCGGCGCTGGACTGTCTGGGCCTCGGCTTTTACGAGCTGCTGCCCGCCGTCATGGAGGCCGCGCGCCTGCTGGAGCGCCGCAGCGTCCTTTCCAAGGAGGAGCTCGACCGCGTCCTGGCCGAGGCGGCGGAGCCGCTCATCCCTTCGGAGAAGCTCCCGCTCTGGCGCGACGGCACGATGTACGGCGACCCGGAAAAGCAGTCGGTCGGCGGAGCCGTCGTATCCTTCATGCTCAGGCCCTGCGCTTTTGCGGGGCTCGTGGTGTTCGGCAGGCGGCAGGGCGCGAGCCCGGAATTTGTCTCCCCCAAGCTCTGGCTGGGCCGGGGGCTTGAGGCCGCGCCGGACGCTGGCGCCGGGCTAGTGCGTAAATTCCTGCGCTGCTACGCCCCGGCGACGGAGCGCGAGCTGGCCGCCTGGCTGGGAAGCTCGCCCGCGCAGGCCCGCAGGCTCTGGCGCGCCGTGGAGCCGGAGCTCGTCCCCGTCCTCTGCGGCGGCAAAAAGAAATACGCCCTCGCCTGCCAGCTGGAGGAGTTCCGCGGCAGCGAGCCCGGGACCAGCCTGCTGCTGCTCGGCCCGCACGACCCCTATCTCGACGCGCGCGACAGGGAGCTAATCGCACCCGACGTGAAGATACAGCGGCAGCTCTGGCGTTACGTCGGGAATCCCGGCGCCGTGCTCCGCGGAGGCCGCGCCGTGGGCCAGTGGCGACAAAAGACTTCACGCGGAGCGGCGGAGCTGACCGTGCAGCTCTTCGAGCCCCTCGCGGAGCCGGAGCTCCGCCGTCTGAAAGAGCTGGCCGAGCGTCTTTGCTCCGCCCGGGGCCTGGGGCTCCGGAGGCTGGACATAACTGAATGAGGAGGAAAACACATGCCCGGCATTGAAATACTGAAGCAGCTCCCGCCCGTGGACGAGGCAGCCGTGGACTCTGCCCTCGCCGCGGAGCTGGCCGCAAACGCCGACAAGCTCGTCGTCCTGGACGACGACCCCACGGGCGTTCAGACGGTGCACGACGTCTCGGTCTACACGGACTGGACGGAGGGCTCCATCCGCGAGGGCTTTGCGGAGCGCGAGAGGCTGTTCTACATCCTGACGAACTCCCGCGCCATGACCGCCGCGGAGAGCAGCCGCGCGCACGAGGAGATAGGCCGCGCCGTGCTCCGCGCCTCGCGCGAGTCCGGCCGGGGCTTCATGCTGCTCTCCCGCTGTGATTCTACCCTGCGCGGGCACTATCCGCTGGAGACCGAGGTGCTCCGGCGTGAGCTGGAGGCCGCGGGCCTTGCCGTGGACGGCGAGGTGCTCTGCCCCTTCTTCAAGGAGGGCGGGCGCTTCACGCTGGGCGGCGTTCACTACGTCCTCCAGGGCAGGGAACTCATCCCGGCCGCGGAGACGGAGTTTGCCGCGGACAAGACCTTCGGCTACCGCAGCTCCTATCTGCCGGACTATATTGAGGAAAAGACCCTCGGCGCGAGCCCGGCCTCGGAGGTCCTGCTCATACCCATAGAACAGCTGCGCGCGCTCGACTACGACGGCATCGCGGAGAAGCTCTGCTCGGTGCGCGGTTTCGGAAAGGTCTGCGTGGACGCGGTGGATTACTGCGACGTAAAGGTCTTCTCCGTGGCCCTCTACCGCGCGGCGGCGCGCGGGCGGCGCTTCCTCTTCCGCACGGCCGCGAGCCTCGTGAAGGCCCTGGGCGGCGTGAGCGACCGCCCCCTGCTCCGCCGGGAGGAAATGGTCACGCGCCCGGGCGGCGGGATAGTCGTCGTCGGCAGCCACACGGGGAAGACGACGGAGCAGCTTGAGCGGCTGCTGACGCTCGATGGCGTCGTTGCCGTGGAGTTCGACTCCGACCTCGTCCTGGAGGGCGACGCCGCCTTCGGCGCGGAGGTGTCCCGCTGCTGCGCCGAGGCCGCGCGCATCATCCGCGAGGGAAAGACGGCGGTGTGCTTTACGAAGCGGCGGCTGCTGGCTCTCGACGGCGACACGCAGGAGAGCGCCCTGCTGCGCAGCGTGAAAATAAGCGACGGCGTCCAGAGCCTGGTCGCGGGCCTGGACGTGACGCCCGCCTTCGTGCTGGCGAAGGGCGGCATCACCTCAAGCGACGTGGGAACCAAGGCCCTGCGCGTCCGCCGCGCGCGAGTGCTTGGACAGCTCCAGCCCGGCGTACCCGTCTGGAGGACCGGGCCCGAGAGCCGCTTTCCCGGCACGCCCTATGTCATCTTCCCCGGCAACACCGGCGGCCCCGATACGCTCCGCCTTGCCGTCGAGACCCTTCTCTCCCCCTGAACGCTCAGGCGTCCGCTCCGCGGACGGGTTTTATTTGCCGCCCTGAACTTCAAGATTTCTCCCGCTTTTAAAAAAAGCGGGGCCGGACACGGGCGCTCCGTTCGAGTCGCGGATGATGCCGCTGACCGTGCCGTTGTAGGTGCGGCTGTCCACGACCATGCTCACGGCGACGTTTGCAATGGAGCCCTCGGCTATGGTCACGGCGATGGGAGCCGTGGCGAGGTAGCCGTCCGCCGTGGCGACAAGGCTGTAGATGCCGTCGGCCACGTCGTAGAATACGAACTCTCCATCGTCGGCAGTGCGGGTCGTTGCAGCGGCAGTCCCGGCCAGATTGCGCAGGGTCACGGTGGCACCGGCAACCGGAGCGCTCCCAACCAGACCGATGGTCGTCGCCGTACCCGCTATGGCACCGAGCGCAAGCGCGGCCTCGCTCCGGCCCACCAGCGGCACCTCGATGCTGCTGCCGCTGGAGAGCGTCAGCAAAGAGCTGGGGCTCATGATATAGCCATCGAGAGCAGCGGCGATGCTGTAGGTCCCGGCGGGGACGTTGTCGAAGGAATAGGCGCCCGCAACGTCGGTCATTACATGGCGATAAGGCACGCCGAGGCTGTCAAAGAGTTTGACCGTGGCGTTGGGCAGGGGATTCGTGCCGTCGGTCACGGTGCCGTAGACCGTGGCGGAGGCGGCTACGGAGGGGCTGAGACTGAGGTTTATATCAGCTTCCTGCATCCCCTGTATATCAAAACTGGGGCTGTAATTCAGGTTGAGAACATCCTGCATGATATCGGCCATTTGTTGGTAACCTCCCGAAAGCTATGGCTCATAATTTTCCTGCGGCCCGGAGCGGCTCCCGATGAGGCAGCCGATGCAGCCGGAGACGAAGTCGCGGAACTGAGCCACCGTGGCGGCAGCCGAATCCGGGGCGGCGAAACCTGGGCGGTGCAGCAGCACCGCGCGGTAGGCGAGCAGGGTGAACAGGCAGAAGATGCCGATGGCCGCGGCTGCCAGCGCGCGAAAGCGCAGGGCGCGGCTCTCAGCCGGGTCGCGCGGCTCCTGCGGGCAGCGGCCGCCGCCGCTCAGCAGGTGGCCGAAGACGCCCGCAGCGGAGGTGCGCACAATGATGTCGATGCCTTCCGTCTCGGCCGAGCCGGCGGAGAACAGGCTGTACGCCGACTGAGCCAGCAGCACGGCCAGAAATACGAGCAGGCATCCGTCCGCAAGGCGGACCCGCCTTCTGGGTCCCCCCGCCCGGCAATCACAGCGTCTCATACGACCCCTCCCCTGCGTCCAAATCGCCGCAGGACACTCTATGCCGCCGCGTACAAGTTTGACACCGCAAGGCCCCGCGCCGCAGGATCGGCGCGGGGCCTTTATCATGAGGCCGTGTCCCGGCTCTCCAGCTCTCTCAGCCGTTTGTAGACAGTTCCCCGGGAGATCCCCAGGTGCCGCGCAGCCTTGGCCTTGTTGCCGTTGAAACGGATGAGCGTCTCAACGAGCCGCTCTTCCTCCGCGCTGCGCAGGTCCAGGGCGCGCTCGCCCCTGGCTGCCGTCAGCGGCACGCCCAGCTCCGAGTCCCCAAGCGGCCCGCTGACCGAAAGGGGGCTCCCGCTGCGTGCATTCACGAGGCTGCGCTCGATGATGTTCCGCAGCTCACGCAGGTTCCCGGGCCAGGCGTAGCCACGGAAGAGCTCCAGCGTCTCGGGCGTGACGCTGTATACGTTCTTGCCGTAGCGCGCTGAGAGGATGCTCACGAAATAATTGCTGAGCTTTTCAAGGTCGTCCAGGCGCTCGCGCAGGGGCGGGAGGTCCAGGCGCAGGACGTTCAGGCGGTAGTACAGGTCCATGCGGAAGCTGCCGCTGTTCACCCGGTTTATGAGCTCGCTGCCCGCTGTGGCGATTATGCGCACGTCCACATGTATGCTCTCCTCCCTGTTGGCGGGGGTGATAAGCCCGTCGTCCAGAAAGCGCAGGAGGAAGCTCTGCATCTCCGGGGACATCTCGGAGATGTCGTCCAAAAACAGGGTGCCTCCGTCGGCCAGCTCCAGCTTCCCGGCCTTTTCCGGCGTGCCGAAGAGCAGGGCCCCGGCGTTGTCCCGCGTGAAGCCGCCGCAGTTTATGGGGATGAAAGGCCCGCTGAACCGGGGGCTGGCGTTGTGTATAGCCTGGGCAAAAAGCTCCTTGCCCGTGCCGCTCTCCCCGGTTATGAGCACGTTCGCCGGGCTGCACGCGGCGGCGCGCGCGGCGGCCTTCACCCTGCGCATGGCGGAGCTCTCTGCGATTATGTCCTGGAAGTTGTACACCGCGTTGTGCCTCTGCGCCGCGGCGCTGTAGCGCCTTATCTGCTCCGCCGTCTTTATCACGACCTTGAGGCCTATTATGTTCTGCTCCTCGCGTATGGGCAGGCACTCGACATAGTAGAACCTGCTGTGCTCCTCTCCAAAGGAGAGCTGCACGTTTCCGGCGGCTATCTCCTTTCCTGAGGTGAGCGCCTTGAGCACGAAGGAGAGTCCGGGCAGCTTGCTGCGGAGGGACTTGCCGACTATCGAGGTGACGGGTATACCGAACTCGTTTTCAAAGCGGCTGTTCACGAAGGTCACGTCCCCGGAGTCGTCCACCAGGAGGATGATGTCCGCAGTATACTGCGCCGACTGCTCCAGCAGGCTGAACCGCCTCTCCATGTGAGGATAGAGGATGCGGTTTTTGTACGTGAAATCCCCGGCTTCCAGGACGAAATTGGCCGAATTGAAGGCGTTCCGGTTGCACTTTTCCAGGGGTATAAAAATGAGGTTCACGGCGTGGAAGCCGTTGGCGGCGGAGGTCTCGCCGTAGCGGGCGATGCAGACGAGATCGGTGAACAGGCGGGAGTAATTCGCCTCACCCGAGCTGTAGCAGGTCACGAAGGGCCTGGAAATGGCCGTGTTCCCGGCGAAAACGCCCACGTTCTCCACGGAGAATTTTGTGCCTATGCGTATGCCCCGGCGCTTGAGCGTGCGGAGCAGCTCCTCGTTGCCGCTCTTGTGAAATGCCACGAGCTGCGCGTCAAGGTAGAAGATGGCCCCGCCGAGCTTGTCCAGCGCGGTATTGCGGCTCTCGTAGTAATCCTTGAAATATGCCAGGTGGCATTTGGAAATGTCGTCTATCCTGTCAAAGACGCGCAGGTCCCGCTGCTCGTCCGTGAGCTTCATGCAGTCGGGATCCACCCCGGCGCTGCGGGACCGCTCCCAGCCCTCCACGACCTTTCTGAACTTCGGCTCGCAGACGCCGAGGGTACCCTCCAGGAATTCCTTTTTCAGCTCCCTGAGCTGTTCGTTCTGAGTCTGGTTTTTCATAGCGCCACCGCCTTTAACGTTATTGAACACATTTTCCCCCGTAACGCCTTATTTGCGGCCGTGCGTGAACACATATGAACACAAGCGTTCATATGTGTTCAGCTCCGCGAATGTTTGAGCTGCCGCCTCGCCGGTGTTAAGATGCTGACAGGGCAAACATGTATTGGAGGCTGATACATATATGAATACTCTACTTACTCGCGAGGAATTAGAGCTCCAGAAGATCTACCGCGAATACGCCGAAGAGCGCGTGCGCCCGCACACGCTGGAGATAGACCGCGGGCAGTTCGACGTGGGTATTCTCATACACGAGATGCACAAGCTGGGCTTCTGCGGCATCGTCATACCCGAGGAATACGGCGGGCTGGGCAGCAGCTATGTCCACTATGTCCTGGCCGTCGAGGCCCTGGCGCGCGCCAGCGGCCCTGTGGCAAAATCCGTCTCGGGCCAGACCAACATGTGCTTCCCCATCCTCAAATACGGCACCGAGGCGCAGAAGCAGAAGTACGTCGTGCCCTGGGTGCGCGGGGACAAGACCTCCGCCTTCACCCTGACGGAGCCCGGCGCCGGCTCCGACGCCGCGAGCATACAGACCTCCGCCGTGCTGAAGGACGGGCAGTACATCGTCAACGGCACCAAGGCCTTCATAACCGGCGCGCGCGAGGCGGATTTCTTCCAGACCTACTGCCAGTTCAGGGACGGCAGCGGCGAAAAGAAGCCGATGTGCCTGCTCATCGACGTCCACGAGTGCCCGGGCATCACCGTCGGCAGGGACGAGGAGCTCATGGGCATGCGCGCAAAATCCGTGGCCGAGGTCGTGTTCGACGACGTGCATGTGCCGGAGGAGAACCTCCTGGGCAAGATAGGCGAGGGCTTCCACGTGGCCATGTCCACGCTGGACGCCGGCAGGCTCGGCATTTCGGCCCTCTGCGTGGGCATGGCGCAGGACGCCATCGACCAGACGGTCAAATACACCCGCGAGCGCATACAGTTCGGCAAGCGCATATCCCAGTTCCAGAACACGCAGTTCAAGCTGGCCGAATACCAGACGAAGACCGAAGCCGCGCGGCTCATGGTCTACAACTGCGCCAGCATGATGGACAGCGGCCGCCCCGCCTCCCACCTGTCCTCCATGGCCAAGTATTACGCCGCGGACGTGCTCAACGAGGTAGTGCGCGGCTGCCTCCAGCTGCACGGCGGCTACGGCTACAGCAAGGAATTCGCCATAGAAAAGCTGTACCGCGACGCCAAGCTCACCGAGATATTCGAGGGCACCTCCGAGGTGCAGAAGAAGATAATCGCCAAATGGATGGGCGTCAAATGAGAGGGGAGGACGGCAGGATGAACATCATAGTTTTTATAAAGCAGATCCCCGACACCGACAAGGTGCGGCTGGACGAGCACGGCAACCTCCTGCGCGAGGGCGTCGAGAGCATCATAAACCCCGTGGACAAGAACGCCATCGAGGCGGGCCTGCGCCTGAGGGACGAGCACGGCGGCAAGGTAACGGCCGTCACCATGGGTCCGCCGCAGGCTGCGGAGGTCCTGAACCGCGCGCTCTTCATGGGCTGCGACGACGTGGTGCTGCTGAGCGACCGCGCCTTCGGCGGGGCGGACACCCTTGCCACGGGCTACACCCTGGCCATGGCCGCGAAAAAGCTGGGCGGAGCGGACCTGCTCATCTTCGGCAACCGCGCGGCCGACGCCGAGACCGCCCAGACGGGGCCTGTCACGGCGGGCTTTTTGGGCCTGCCGCTCGTCACCTCCGTCTCGGAGCTGAGCGTGGAGGACGGCTGGGCCGTCTGCACGCGCGAGTTCGCCCTCGGCGTCGAGAAGTGCCGCGTCAGGCTGCCCGCCGTCATCACGGTGAAGCCCGAGCTCAACACGCCCCGCTTCCAGACCCCGGCGAACGTCATCGCCGGTCTGAAAAAGCCGCTCAAGGTCTGGGACAGCGCCGCGCTGGGCAGCGACAGCTCCAAAACCGGCGTGTGCGGCTCGCCCTCGCGCACCAAGCGCGTGGTCGCGCCCCCGGCCCGCTCCATGGACACCGAGGTCATAGGCGGCAGCAACGAGGAAATGGCAGGTGCGCTTGCCGCTCTCCTGGCCGGGGAGCACCTTATATAAACGGAGGAAGCGGAAATGAGCAAGGATATATGGGTATATGCAGAAACAGTGGACGGCCGGCTCAGCGAGACCGTGCCTGAGCTGCTGACAAAGGCCGTGGAGCTCAGCGGCAGGCTGGGCGGGCGCGTGGCCGCCGTTTTGACCGGCTCCACCGGGGCCGAGGTCGAAAAGACCCTCTCCGACTACGGCGCGCAGGCCGTCATCATCGCCGAGAGCGAGGCTCTCGCCTCCTACAGCGCCAGAAACTACGCCGACGCGCTCACGCAGCTATGCAGGAAGTACGAGCCCTCCATCTTCCTCTTCCCCGCCGGCCCCATAGGCTACGAGGTCGCTCCGCTCGTCATGTGCGCCCTTGGCACCGGGCTCACGGCCGACGCCATAGACCTCTTCGTGGATGAGGACGGCGACTTCATTCAGACCACCCCCGGCTTCGGCGGCAGCATCCTCGCGCACATCTGCATAGGCGAAAAGCGCCCGCAGATGGTCACCGTCCGGCCGAAGGTGTTCGAGCCCCGCCTCGCCGCCGGCAAGCCCGCGGCGGAGCGCATCGTCGAGCCCGTGTCCTGCGAGGCGGACGAGGCTTACGAGCTGCTGGAGGTCCTGCATGGGCAGGGCGTCGGCGCCGGGCTCAAGGACGCCAAGGTCGTCGTGGCCTGCGGCCGCGGCGTAAAAAAGCAGGAGGACCTGGAGCTCATGCGCCGCTTTGCGGACAGGATAGGCGGCGTGCTCGCCTGCTCGCGCCCCCTCGTGGACTGCGGCTGGCTGCCGCACGAGCTGCAGATAGGCCAGAGCGGCTGCACCGTCAAGGCCGACGTCATCATAAACATCGGCATCTCCGGCTCCACCCAGTACCTGGCCGGGATGCAGAACTCCAAGTGCATCATCAGCATAAACACCAACGAATCGGCGCCCATCATGGCCGCCTCGCATTACAGCCTTGCGGCGGATTACCGCAAGCTCATCCCCGCGCTGCTGGCAAAGCTCGGCGGCTGAGGGCGTTTGGGCAGAGAGCTCCCGCATCCCATGGGTGCGGGAGCTCTTTTCATACCGTTGGCGTAATAGGCAAAGCGCCTGCCGGCCTCGCCGCCGGGGACCTCGACCTTTATGACCTCCGCGCCGTAGTCTGCGAAATAGGAACCGACGATGGGGCCGGCGGCGTTGGTGGTGAAGTCAAGGACTTTGACGCCCTCAAGTATTTTCATGTCTTTATCTCAACGCCCAGCTCGCGGCAGGTGTGCTCCAGCCACTGGCCTAGGTAGCGGATATCGTAGCGGCGCGGGGGCGTGGCGGCGAAGAGGGACAGGCCGATGGTCCTGTTGCGCTTCTCCCAGATGGTGACCTTGTGGCCGCGCAGCGCGGCGACGCGGGCGAACTCCATGCCGGAGGGGCCGGCGCCGATAACGAGGATGCGCTCGGGGTGCTCGCTCTTCTTCTCGGTGGGCATGAGGCCGTTCTCGTCGGAGAGCTCGGTCTCGCGGTTGCACTCGTAGTTGCCTATGCAGCCGATGGGCTTGCTGACCATGGCCATGTCGAGACACTTGGCGTTGCAGCCGACGCAGGGGCGGATGTCCTCGGCCTTGCCGGCGATGGCCTTGTTGACGACGTCGGGGTCGGCCAGGAAGGGGCGGCCCATGACGATGGCGTCGAAGTCGCCGCGCTCGATGAGCTCCTCAGCCTTGGCGATGTTCATGCGCATGCCCTGGGCGACGGGGGCCTTGACCCTGGCCTTTATCTGGCGGCCGAGGTAGGACCAGGCGCCGTGGGGGACCTCCATGGTGATGAGGGGCACGGCGGACTCATGCCAGCCGGCGGTGATGGAGAAGCCGTCCACATAGCCGGTCTTGTCCAGCAGCTCGCAGATCTCAGCAATGTCGTCGCAGTTGCAGCCGCCGTCCATGAAGTCGCTGCCGCTCACGCGCAGGGAGATGGGGTAGTCGGGGCCGACGGCCTTGCGCATGCCCTCAAGGGTCTCGACCATGAAGCGGTTGCGGTTCTCAAGGGAGCCGCCGTATTCGTCGGTGCGGTGGTTCGTCAGCGGGGACCAGAACTGGCCGTAGAGATAGCCGGAATTGGTCTCGATCTCAATGCCGTCGAAGCCGGCCTTCTTCGCAATGACCGCGGCCTCGGCCTGCCACTCGACAAACTCCTTTATCTCCTCGCGGGTCAGCTCGCGGGGCATCTCGAAATGCGTGAACCTGCCGGGGATGGGAGAGGGCGCGACCGCCTGCTCGCCCTGGATGCTGGCGCGGTTGGCGCACCTGCCCCTGTGCATCAGCTGCGCAAAGACCTTGCTGCCGCCCTCGTGGATGGCGTCGGTCAGCTTTTTGAGAGAGGGGATGAACTTCTCGTCGGTAAGCATGGCGCCGTGGTTGGGGTTGTAGCGGACCTTGTCCCACTGCATGTTCGCAAAGACAATGAGACCGACGCCGCCCATCGCGCGCCTGCGATAGAACTCAACAACGTCGTCCATGATGAAGCCCTCGACCGTGTGGCCGATGCTCATGGGGGACATGACGACCCTGTTTTTGAGCTCCAGCTGATTGATCTTTACCGGTGTGTAAAGTTTTTTCATACGAACCTCCTGTTTGGATACTGTCGGCCGGCAGCTTTTTGCGTATGTCGGCAGAGTGTTTCCGTTGTCGGCAAATATTAAGTGCAAAAAACGTGCCAACCCCCAAACAAAAAGGGAGCCCGAAGAATCATCTTTTGTTTCTTCGGGCTCCAACACATATTCTGTTCCTGCCGGCTCTAGACCTCCCCGGCCCTGTTCAGCAGTCTGTACAGCGTTGACCTGGATATACCCATCTTCTGGGCGACCTTGGACTTGTTGCCCTTGAATTCCACCATAAGCTTCTTCGCCATATCCAGCCTCTGGCGTTCAAAGAAGGACTCCAAATCCCTCACGCGCTCCCGCGGCTGCTCCGGCTCAGGCTGCGGCTTTATCCGGCCTGTAATGACCTCGGGCATGTCTTCGGCCTCAATATATCCGTTTTTGCTCACTATGACGCCGCGCTCCACGGCGTTGCGCAGTTCGCGCACGTTTCCCGGCCAGGCGTACTCCATCATGGCAGTCATGGCCTCGGTGCTTATGCCCTTCATGGGCTTGTTGTTGCTTGCGGCGAAATGCTTGAGAAAGTAGTCCGCCAAGACGGGTATGTCCTCTCTTCTCTGCCTCAGCGGCACCATATTGAGGTTGATGACGCTCAGCCTGTAGTACAGATCGGCCCTGAAACTGCCCTCGCTTATGCACTTGGACAAATCCTTGTTCGTGGCGGTTATGATGCGCACGTCCACGTTTATGGGCTTTGTCGCGCCTATGCGGGTAATGGTGTTTTCCTCCAGGGCGCGCAGGAGCACGCTCTGCATCTCGACGGGCATCTCCCCTATCTCGTCCAGGAAGAGCGTGCCGCCGTCTGCCAGCTCGAATTTTCCTTTGGCGCCGGTGCGGCTGGCCCCGGTGAAGGAGCCGCCCACGTAGCCGAAAAGCTCGCTGCCGATGAGGTCGCGGGGTATTGCCGCGCAGTTTATGGCCACAAAGGGCTTGTCCCTGCGCTGGCTCGCGCAGTGTATGGCGTTGGCAAAAAGCTCCTTTCCCGTGCCGCTCTCACCCTGGATGAGGATGGGGCTTGGCGTAGCGGCGATCTCCTCGGCAAAGCGCTTGAGCTGCACGAAGGGCTCCGACACGCCTATG
Source organism: uncultured Eubacteriales bacterium (assembly GCA_900544295.1). Taxonomy (GTDB): domain Bacteria; phylum Bacillota; class Clostridia; order Oscillospirales; family Oscillospiraceae; genus Scatomorpha; species Scatomorpha intestinigallinarum. Next base: position 19,374 of record UQUO01000008.1, read on the forward strand.
AGGTCCCCGAAGGTGTAGCGCGCGGCGTTTCCGCCTGCAGCTGCGGAGGCGGCCTTGGCCTTGCCCTTATACAGGGTTATCAGCATGCCCAGGCGCTTGGAGTTGGTATTTATAGGGCTCATGTCCACGAAATACTGCTCGGTCTCCATGCTGGGCCTCACCAGCTCTACCTGCCTGCCCATGACCCTTTTGCCCTGGGAGATGAGCGGCACCAGCGGCTCCAGTTCGGGGCAAATACTGCCCAGGCTGCTGTTTATGGTCTCCAGCGGGGCGTGGTTATAAAACTCGTAGAACATGTCGTTTGCAAAGGTTATGGTGCTGCTGTTGTCTACCATTATGACTATGTCGCTGGTGCTGCTCTTGCTGTATTCGTTGCGCTGCATGGCGTCGCGCATTATGACGTCCTTGGCGACAAGGCCGGCGGTTATGATGCATTCCGTGGACTCTATGAGCCGGAACAGCTTCACTATGCGCTCATCCAGATTGTCCCGGTAGGTCATGAGCACAATATAGCCCGAGCGCCCGTATTTGCCGTTTATCCTGAAGGCATAGCAGGCATAGGGCTTGAGCGCGTCCATATAGTGCTCGCCGCCCACCACCCAGACGCTCTTGGGACTGCGCGAGGCCATGACCGCGGCGTTCGTCCCCGCGTTTTTCTCGCTGAGCGTGGCCCCGAGCCTTATGTTTTTCGCCGCCAGCTCGTCCTTCAGCTTCTGATTCCCATAGCGGCCGAAAATGTCAAAATTTATATAAGTATAGAGCAGGACCGCCTTGTTTTCCGAAAGCACGTCCTGCACTGCCTTGTAGTATTCCGGCGTGCTGCGGCGCATCAGGCGTATGTGCCCCGAAACCAGCTTCTTACATCTCTCGACGTCCTCCTCGGTGACCTCCGGCAGCTTTGTGCAGTGCGGGTCCACGCCGTTTTTGCCGCACATGTATCTGGAGCTCTCCAGCATGCTCGTAAATTCCTTTCCCCGGTCCAGAAAATCTCTGTTCAAGGCGCAGCTCCCTCCTTGGCGTTGCTGAGTCAAAACATTCTATCACCTATGTCTTTGTGTGTCAATTTGTTAAAAGTGTATCGCTGTCGGTCAGGCGTTCTGTCTCAAAGTGTATCGCGGCAATACACTTTGAAATTTTGCTTTGTTCGTTTTTGCAATTAATGCCTGTAATTGGCATTAATTTTTTATAAATTTATATAAGCTCTCAAAAAGTGTTTCATATTGACAAATCACAAATTTAATAATATCGTTTTATAAGTCCTTCCGCCCTTATCGAAGGTGAGCAAATGAAAATAACCGGCAAGACAACAACAAAGCAGACCCTTTCCCCCGGCGTTATACAGCTCACGGAGCTCATCCAGATGAACTGCCACGAGCTTGAGCAATATTTGCTCGAACAGGCTATGGAAAACCCTGCCATAGACATCGACAGTCTGTACTCCTCGCCCCTGCGTGCCGAGCTGTTTGAGAAGGTGCAGTGGCTGAACTCCTTCGGGCGCGCGCCGGAGCCGGGCGGCCCGGACGACGAGCGGGCGGATGCCCCCGAGCCCGCCGCCGCCGCGCCCACCGTCCGCAGCCACCTGCTGCAGCAGCTCACGCTCCTGGACCTTGAGAAGGGGGACGAGGACATATGCAGATACCTCATCGGCTGCGTGGACGGACACGGTTTTCTGAACGAGGACTGGGCCGCGGCAGCGGAGCGCCTCGGCGTCCCGGCGGGCAGGGTCGAGGACTGCGTCCGGCTGCTGCGCGGGCTGTCTCCCCCCGGTATCTGCTCAGCCGGCGTGCGTGAGTGCCTCATAGCCCAGCTCGACGAGGATGAGGACGGGGACGGGCTTATAAAGAGCATCATCTCCGGCTGCCTGGAGGAGCTCTCGCGCGGGCACTATACGGCGATCTCCAAGGAGCTCTCGGTCCCCGTGAGCCGCGTACGCCGTGCCGAGGAGCGGATAAAGCGGCTCTGCCCCTATCCCTCGGCGGCCTTTGACGGCAGCGCGCGCAACTGCTGCGTCGTGCCGGACATCTGCATAGAGCCGCACGGCGGCAGGCTGCGCGTCTGGCTGCCTCATTCCTGTACGCCTTATCTGAAGATAAGCAGCTACTGCCGCGAGCTGCGCAGCTCCGCCGGCGACCCTGAGGTCCTGCGCTACCTGGACGAATGCATACTGAGCGCCAGCCGCCTTTTTGCCAACGTCAGCCGCAGCGAGAGCACGCTGCTGCTCTGTGCGGAAAAGGTAGCCGAGCTTCAGCGGGAATACTTTCAGTTCCGTTCGGCCCCCCTGGTCCCCATGACGCTGGCCGACGTGGCCGACGAGACGGGGCTGAGCGTTTCAACGGTCTCCCGGGCGCTTAGGGGCAGGTATATCCAGTGCATACGCGGCACTGTGCCGGCCCGCGCGCTGTTTTCGCGCCGGCTTGAGAGCGAGACGGAGCTCTGCTCGGCCGACAGGGCCAAGCTCCTCATACGTGACATCGTGGACACCGAAGACAAACGCGACCCCGTCTCGGACGCCCGGCTGAGCGAGATCCTCAGCGGCAAGGGCGTGCGCATCTCCCGGCGCACCGCCGCAAAATACCGGGAGGAGCTCGGCATACCCAGCAGCTTTGTCCGGCGGCAGGAAAATGGTTGAAGTAAAAGGAGATATTTAAAATGCTCTATGAGTTCGATTCAAAACGTCCGAGGATAGATCCCAGCGCCTACGTGAGCGACTCCGCAACCATAATCGGGGACGTGCAGATAGGCGCGCGCTGCTATGTCGGCCCGGGCGCGATCATAAGGGGCGACGCCAAGCCCATAGTCATAGGCGAGGAGAGCGCCGTGGAGGACGGGGTCATAATCCACGTGGGCGGCGCGGGCACTCAGGGCTGCATAATAGGCCGCCGCGTCACGATAGGCCACGGGGCGATAGTCCACGGCAACCATCTGCACGACGGGGCGAATATAGGCATGGGCGCCATAGTCAGCATCTACGCCGAAGTTGGCGAATACGCCGTTGTGGCAGAAGGCGCCGTTGTAAAGCGCGGGCAGGTGGTCCCTCCCCGCGCCGTGGTCGGCGGCGCCCCCGCCGTCAAGCTGCGCGAGCTGCAGGACAAGGACACAGACTCCTGGGAGAAGAGCAAGCAGACCTACATAGACCTGGCCGCAAAATGCCTGAGTCCCGGCGTCCTGCGCCCCATCAGCCCCGAGGAAGCCGCGAAATAAAAAAGGCCCCCATCCGCAGCAGCGGATGGGGGCCTTGGCTTTGTCAGCAGGCCGTGCGGCTGAAAGCCCGGCACAAGAAAGATGCCGGAGCAAAGCGCTGTTTGCTCCGGCGTGGCATATACTATGCTAATTGATACAATGCAACGCTGTCTTTGGTTGCGTTGCACCATCAATACGCAAGATAGCGGCTCCAAATCTCAGAATCTTCTTCGCCGAGGCTTTCAAACCCGCCAACGGCATTCATGCGGCAGACGATGCAGCGACTGTAGATTTCAAGATCCAGTTCGGGGATTGAAGCCAGCGGCTTGATAACATAGTTATCCTCCCGGAGTGCGCGTTCCTTGACCTTCAGCCGTTCCTCTTCCTGATGCTTGTTATATACAAGCACCAGGTTGTCGGAGCCGGGCAGATGGATGACCGTACGATCAATAGCCTCGGTCACGTCAAAATCATCGGTCTGATAGCCCAGAATAAAGCGATCAATATTCTCCCTGCGGATTTCAGTACCGGTACGGTTGCCATAGAAAGCCTGGGAAATGATGCTGATGTGTTCGTTTTTCATATCTGTAATCTCCTTAGTTGTTTTATCTGTCTGGATTATACCGCAGAAACTACAGATGCTCCACTACTGACAGTAGCAGTTTTATTCGTCCTCATACAAGGGTTCCAACCCACGCTTTTTTATGTTGGTATTGATCACGCTCAGCTTCTCTTTCTTGGAGATGCCATACCAAATAATGACATCACGTTTGTTCCGTACATACAGTGGGCTATATCCGGAATATTTCAGAAGATAGTCCGTTTCTTCCACCGTTGCACCAATCACAATGGCTACCCGGATCAGTATATCCCTGGTTGCGTTTCTTTTGCCGTTGATGATAAGCCCCAAATAGCCTGTAGACATTTCGGCAGCTTCAGATGCAGCGGCCGTTTTCCAGCCATATTTGTCCAGCAACCGCATGAGATAAAGACTGGTTCTGCAGTCACTGTTGAGCATATCATCAGAACAAATTTGCTCAAATTGGTCGAAGGATTCACATTGCCGAAGCAACCCTTCCAGCATGATTGATGTTTTATTGCTTTGGAAAAAGACTTCATTTGGCATAGCTGATAGCTCCTCAAAAGATAATATTGTACAGTTGAAGGCATTTATCCCGCCAATTTACCAATCAACCAAATAATTGCAAGTCCCACAAGTATCCATGTGAAACAACCGGGACTGCCACCTCCGCCAGAACTGCCTCCACCAGAAGTGCTCTTAAAAGCATGAAAATCATTTAAGTCAGGCATATCACTAATCAAACGGGCATTATCGCCACGTTTTGCTCCTTTCTGTCTGGCTCTACAAAGGATTGTGAACTTTGGATAAAGTCAAGATGGGCAATTATTGCCTGCTGTGAAGCTCTTGTACCAAATGATTCAGTGTCTGCTGAATTGTGCCTTTCTTCAACTCACATTCCCAAATATCAATCACATACCATCCCTGCTGCTTTAACAGTTGATGGTTTTGTCTGTCACGTTGAATGTTACCGGAAATTTTTTCTCTCCAGAACTCTGCGTTATTCTTTGGCCACACAAAATATCGGCATCCCTTATGGCCATGCCAGAAACAGCCATTCACAAAGATAACTGTTTTATATTTTGGCAGCACAATGTCCGGTTTCCCTGGGAGTTTGCTGTCGTTTTTGCGATAACGGAATCCTTTTGAGAACAGATATTTTCGCACGAGTTCTTCGGGTTTTGTGTTTTTTCCACGAATTTGGGACATATTATAGCTACGCTGTTCCGGTGTATGCACATCTGCCATAATATGTCCCTCCTTCAATTATTCGGAATAATACTCTTTCAATCGTTGCCTGCAGATTTTAGTAATTGCGGATTTACTTGCTCTGTCCAAAGATGGCCAAATTTCCGGAGAGAGGGAAAATACCTGTTCTTCCTCATTATAGAAAAAGAATCCACTTTCGCAGAGGCCCCTCACTGGAATACTAACCAGATTGTCTGCAATTTGCTTATCTGTAACATCTTCGCGCAAATAAATGCTGCGTCTTTTCTCTGTGGGTAAACCCTGCAAGCGACGGTCAGCATAGTATTTCCGGAAATATTGTACCGCTTTTCCAATCGAAACCGCTCCGTTTTTTCCTGAATGCAGTAATGCCATCACCAATACAGGATTATATGGATAAGCCATTCTCATACTCTGCAAATAGATTTTCAAAGCAGCTATTCTTTCCAAAACCGGCGTAGAGGCTATGTACAGATTGCAATACGAATGGTCAGAATGCCTTTCGACAATTGATGTCGCCCTTCCTATGCTTGCAGCAAGACGCTCAATCGAATATATGGCTGTTTTTTCTTTATCCACATAGTACGAGCGAACAGCATCCCTTAATTCAGCCTCATAGAATTCAACATCTTCCATGCTTTCTTTTTCTGGAATATGTTGCGTACCACCGGCATTGATGACATAGTCTAATGCTGCCTGGGAAATATCTCTGACAGGGCAGGTTTTGCTGAATAATTGGATATCGGCAACGGGCTCGTTGCTCAGTTGTTCAACATACCGCCCATCCGGAAGGGTCACAGAAACATCGTGTTCAAAATAACGATAATCCTGAACTTTGACATAGAATCGGCGCTTATTCAGGGACAGTATCTCGCTGACTTTTCCTATTCCTCCGTAGCAGGCAGCAGATTTATCTTTTTTGCTCCAGTAACAGAAAACGGCAATATCCCCCGCTTTGACTAACGATTGACTCTTGATCGAAAATTCAAAAACAGGAACTTCTTTCTTTTTGTTTTCTGGTTGTCTGGCCATGAGGGTAACTGAAATAGGCATATCTGTTCTCCTCTGGTTAGTCTAACAAATCCGCAAAGAAACCAATGGATTTGTCATCCAGTGTGCCTACAACTGTACCGCGATCCAGCAACCTGTTGCCGCATTCACAACAGGTTTCCGGTAACAGCGCACAGTTGTGGCAAGCTGCCAGATTACAGGATTCTGGGCCCTGTCCATAAGATTGAATGCAAACGGGGTCTGAGGAACACCATGCCGCATTCCGTACTCCATCGCGGATCGTATCCTCAATATGGTCCTTTGCTCCCTGGCGAACCAAGCCGCCGAGGGAACCTTCAGAATCGCCGGAAGCTGTGTAAATAAGGACACCGTACATACCATACTCATTTTCGGCTTTTTCACAGTAAATTCTTTCACGAATAGAGGAACTGCCATAGCCACATTCAAAACTGAGCTGGTTGATGATCAGGTGTGCAAATGTATGAATCAAAACAAATTCCGGACGGAGATCTCCTGCGGCATTTGCACCAAACTTAGAATTCCGATAAGAATCCTGAAGGTTACGCAGTCTGGCCAGAACAGCAGGCCTCTGTGCCCATTCATCTACCGCTTCTTTGTTAAACTCAAAGAAAATACCTTCGCCATGAACCTGAATAGCAGGGAGCCAGTTTTCGCTGCCCAGTCTTAGCATTTTCTTTCGTTCAGAAATCGGCATCTCATTGGGTTCTGCTCGCGAGAAACCAACAAAAGCCCGCGTTTCCTGAAGCTTGTGTACAAGAGAAATACTCTTGAAGTATTTACTGATGACTGGATCATAGCAGGAAATCGGATAATTCTTTGAATGGAAACGCTGTGCATCGCCACCGCTGGATTTTATCAGAACATTATACTCAGCAAGCCGGTATTCATCTTCGGATATTTCCTCTGTAACATCTGGTAATCCTTCCAGACCTTGGTCCCGGCGAATGAATGCGTTATACAGTTCATTCTTGTCCACACGATGGCGCTCAGCCAACATATCAATGAAGCCTCTGTTCCACTCGCCATCGACCCGCATGGCACTTAATACATCAAAGAACTCATCAAGAATTGCAATGATTTTCTTTGTTGCCTGCTCGTCATCCGTCGGAATATAGATGGAACTTCTGGTATCAGCAAACCATACGTTTGTAGCACCTCGGAGAACCACTCGCACATCGGTACGGCCGCAGGGATGCTCTTCGTCGCTGTCCATACCAAGCCAGGGTTTCGTGCCTTTGCATCTGTATCCAATCTTGGATAATGCTCCGGGCATAGTAGCACCAGCAATGTTTTTTCTTGCACCACAGGTACATTCGTAATACACACCGCTCAGAGAAGCAGATGCACCGCCGGTACTTCTTCTGATTTTACAAGTCTCCGGATTATACCGGTACCCCGGATCCTGATGAAGCCATTCCGCTACAGGGAAATCATCAATATGACCATCTGGACAGATAACGATGAAACGTTCCGGAATCAGCTTTCTTCTGTGCCGGAATGCGGGATTACATTTTCTTCCGTTTGTCCATGGATAGCACTCGCACTCAGGTTGCTGCTGATAGAATGTAGTTTTTTCCATCGTGCCGCAGAACGGACAATAATGCCATGTAGGAAATCTTACCGCCGGAATTTTCAGGAAACAGTTCTGCGGATCGGCATTATTCTCCCGGAAATCAGGAGGCCAACGCAGTTCCTGAACGCCCAACCGGCGCAGCAAACGTTCATCCTTTATGACAAAGGGTGTTGTATCGTTGTACCGCCACATATCCAAACCGGCAATCATCAGAGATTCATCATTGGGGAAGGGAACAATCGCTCCCACACCCCACGGACCAATCAGGGCACTTCTGCGCATAGGTCTGTTATTATATGCCATTACTTAGCCCTCCTTTGGTACATAGCGATTGGTAAGCACTTCGGCTTCGCAGGATGCATCTACACTTCGCATGGAAGTAGGGGTTTCAATTCCCCGGGAACCCCATGCTTCGTTGGGATGGCTGCCTGCAGAATACATCAACGGAACAGGATCGGCATAAGACCAGTCAGGATTCTTGGCAGGCTCCCATTTTCTGGGATTCCAGTCCTCCCAACACTGCAGGATATATTCCATTCGATCCAATGTTGCATCCAATTCTTCACTGTCGATATCATCCACACGGTTTTCAATGATACTGCGTACTTTATCAATCAGATTATCGTCGGGGAACCGGGGTGGATCTTCATTGAATCTGTCATCACTCTCCAGTCGCATCATGCCAACCATGATTGCGTGCAAAGCCCGCTCACGCACAGGTGCAGAGAACGGAGTAACGCTCGTCGGTTCAACATTGCAATATACACGGGAATGATAGGATCTGAAGTGTTCATAGTGAGACTTGTCCCTTGGACGGCCGGGCCGATATAGAACAAAGACAAGACCCGGAGCATTTTTGGCGCTGCGGCCAACACGGCTGGTCGCCTGGATATACTCAGAGGTGGTTTTCGGCTGTCCGGCCACGGTCATCAGACCGAGTCTGGATACATCCAGACCAACGGAAATCATATTTGTCGCAAGGCAAATATCAATAGGATGATCCTTGATTTTTCCTTCAGAATCCACTTCGCCGGGATATCGGATTCCCAGATTGGCCAGACTTGCAGTTACTTCACTGCCGGAGATACGGCTGGTCAGTTCCTCGTCCCGCCAAATGTATCGTCTGTTCTTGCGATACTCTTCTTTGGTTGGATACCGTTTATCTTCGAAACGACGCTTATACATAACGTCCAGATGCTGATCGATATCTGCCCGAATCCAGGTTGCTGCCTGTCCAAGTTCACGAATGCTGTTGTAGTAACCCATATTGGTCCAGTAAGGATCACGCTCATCTTCCGAGTCAACCTGCATCGCTTTGGCACCATACAGCAATGATGCAAACAGGCGAATTGCGGTGGTTGCGTCCGAAGACGAACCTGTAGCCAGGATGCCTACATAGCGCCGGCCATTTTGATTGCGGTCTTCCTCGGCAAAGAACGAATTACCTGCATCCAGGCCAGAGGGCGGGAATTGGAAAACATCATCCCGGTCGCAGCCATACAGAGCATGGCACTGTTCTTTTGCACGACTGATCGTTGCGGTGGAGGCAATGATCTTGGGATGAATCTCGCCGGAAGCGGTTCTCGTCGTGCAGAGTTCATGGATCAATGTTTCGTAATGACCCACCATGGAACCCAGCGGGCCGGAGATCAAATGCAACTCGTCTTGAATAATCAGGTCCGGGGAAGTCTTTTTTACGCCATTTTCATAGCCGAATATTTTCTGAGCATTTGGACGGAATGGGAGCATTGCAAACTTGTCCACAGTACCCAACAGCAATGTCGGAGTCTCATCGTAAATGGATTCATCCACAACAAACAGAGGCAAATCCTCGGTAGAAAAATCACACCTGTGATTGCGGCACCGGAAAGCAAAGCCAAACTTTCTCCGGCCCAGTGGTACTTTCCTGTAACCAGGCAATTCCCACTGATTCTTTCCCTTTTGCACGGGTCCCATTTGTGCGCCGCACCATGGGCACTTCAACATAACAAATGGATTGTTGCCTTCACCGCGATACAGTTTTTCGTATGCTTTTACGGCATCGCTTACCTTGTTGGGAGTTGTGGAACTACCAACCCACAGACCAATGGTAATTCTGTTCCTGCCGAACAAATCTTCATGGCTCTTCCGGATGAGATCGCAGGCACAGATCATTGCGGATGCACGCTCATACTGCTGCGCAGTCAGAAGGCGGAGCGTATACCGCATCAGAATAGCAGTGCCTTTGTCATCCTTGTTCATAAGGCGGCGGATAAAGATGGTGTATGCAGAAAGACCCAGATATGCTTCTGTTTTACCACCGCCGGTAGGAAACCAGATCAAATCGACGATCCCGCGCTCATTACAGTCACGGTCATACATGGCACTAAGATTCATCAGCACAAATGCCAGCTGGAAGGGACGCCACTTGCCATAAACCCGTTGCTCCTTGTTGTGCCAGGTAGTGACATCTGTTGCGACAGGCATTACAACAGGATTGATCAGGCTGATATCGCCTGCACCATTATCTTCCCATTTCTGCAACGGAAGATTGTAATGCAACTGCTGCATCAGCATGGCCAGATTCATGTACTGGAACGCAATACGAATATTCTCGTTTTGCTCCAGCAAATCCACACCTTTTTCCATTCTGGACAGGCATATTTCGCAGTTTGCAATGTGTCGGTCTGCGGTAATTTTATATTCTGCAGAGAGTTCTTTTCGGATTGTGCGTAATCCATTGATCCATTCACGGTATTTCTCACACATCATTCGGAGTTCCCGGATGGTATCAGCAAAACTTCCGTGCGGACTCATTTTCAGCATAGCAAGGGACACGCCTTCGATTGCACTGGGTACTATAGGTTTAATGTCATATTTTGGGAAAATTGCTGTAGCAATCCACTGCACGGATTCACCGTCATCCCAATCTGCTGCACAGCCATGGCCGATGGCATAGTTCCGTACATTCCGGTAGAGAAGCTGATTGGACTGGTAGTCCTCGTCCTGCGTGATCCGTTGTGAATCAGACAGCGGGGAAAACCCCTTTTCAGAGAACAGGGTGAATTTGCACTGGAAAAAGCATTCTTCATCACTGACATTTTCTTTAACCTTGGGTTTTGCGTTCTCAAGGGTAAATGTATAAATACAGCTGTCACCCGCACGGTAGCGATATGTAACGTCAAATTGCAGTCCAGTTGTTCCTATCGGGAACTTTTTGAGTCCGTCGGTCGGGGTGGGCAACAGCAGCGGAGCATTATCATTTTCCCAGGCCAGTGCGGTACGGGGATACTTGTACTTGTTGTCCAAACGTTCTCCGGTGGCAGGATCCGTGGCGGGTACTTTTGTGTAAGTGCCTGCAGATACCGCCACACGAACAGCATCGCCATCTTTAACAGATACAGTAATGCTGATGGCAGATTGTCTGTATGCGTTGGAACGGTTAATCAGTTCTTCTGCATCCTCAAGGAATTCCACAGCACCATCGCCACGCTTTTTGGGCTTGACTTCTACATCTTCTCCATCTGCTTCGCCCAGCGATTCGCATTCGTCATCCTTGAGGTCCGCTTTATCATCAGTGGTTTCTGCGGGATACAATATGCCTGCGATATAGCGGGTGCGCGGAGGGTCAGAAACCAGCATTTCCTGACCATTATTTTGTGTCATACCAGGCCAGTCAATGGGGTCTGGGCCAATAAATTCCCGCTCAACAAATTCGATAAGTTGATCGCGTCTGTTATCGCTCATTGAACAGCCTCCTCATCAGAAGATTATCATATTCTCTCTTTGCAGAGTCACTCTCCAAAATATACAGTCCTGTGCAGGCTCGGCTCAAACCTACATACATCAGTTTTTCGGCGGAGAATCCTTCAATGTCGGTCAGGATGATTACAGAATTTTCAAGGCCTTTATATGCCTGAATCGTGCAGAATGTCGTGTTCATTCCGGGGGGAACCCTGAAATCCTTAATTACATATCCGTCAAGCATGGAAACCACAGAATCTTCCCTCTTTCTGGGGGAAAGAATGGTGATTTTTTCCGGTTCAATGTGGGAATCAGCCAACTGTTTCAGAATAGCTTTCAGCTTCTTGCATTGCCCCTCCATTGTGGACCAGGTGAGATACTGTACCGGAGGGCCATCCACTTTGGTCCAGAGATCATGGGGTGCCTTAAAGCCGGTTACAGTTTCGATTTCTTTGCAGATTGGCTTTGTATTTCTGCAGTTAACTGTAAGCTTAAACCGGATAAAAGAAGTAATGTCATCCAGCTTTTCAATAAGCCTCGTGCCAGAGACTCCCTCTGTGTAAATAGCCTGCATAGAGAAATCCCCAAACAGTGTCCAGCGGCCCCTGGACAATCCTTTTTTGAGACAGCCTCCCATAACATCAAGATAACTGTCACGAATCAGATCCTGTGCCTCATCAACGACGATCTTGTCGAACAGTTCTCCGGTTTCCAGCAGTGCATATGCCGCAGCTTCAGGCAAATCTGTGTGATAATAGTGCTGAATTTGCTCTGGATCATGGGGATATGCCGGCAGCAGATCAGCTTCTTTCGCAATCTGCGTCATATATTTATGGAGTGTACCCACAAACTCTGGCCGAACAGATTCCGGCATATCAGCAAAATAGCTGCCGAGCCAATCTGCGAGGTTGGAATTGAAGCAAAACAGGGCAACCTTTTCACCACGGGCAACAGATTTTTTGACTTCTTCAATCGCAAGAAGCGTTTTACCTGTTCCGGCGGGACCCTGAATCAGACAACGAGGATTATCATCCAGCTGATCAAGGCAGCGATACTGTTCTTTGGTCAGGGCAATCAATGCTTCACTGGCATTGCGTAACTGTGCGCTCATGGAAACAGCGCAGTCAAAATCTCCCCTGAGGAGGCTGGCTATGTATCTGACATCTGCAGAGTCCGGTAATTTTGAGTCACTGACAGGACCATAATGCTCCTCCCACTTTGCCTTGGCACCATCGGACAAACGCTTAATAAACTGTCTGACATTGGACCCGTCCCTGGAATCGAATACCTGCCACTGCTCTTCTTCTACACCTGCAGAGGTAAACTCAATATCCGGGAACATGACACCGTATCCGAACAGCATATTATTGATGTGGCGGTGATCAATATCAGTACGCTTTTTAATGGCTTCAACTATGCTGAAAATACCGTCCTTGGCCTGCTCGAACGGCCCCCGAACTTTGCTGTTTGTGTTGCCGTATCTGTTTGTGAAGTACCAGATTCCATTTTCCCGCTTAACACGGCCGCCTTTTACCTCAAGCGCAAAAAGTCCCAGTTTGGGTGCCAAAACAAGAAAGTCTGTCTCACCATAAATCACTTTATTGTGCGTAGTGATGCCCAAAGAATGCAACACGATCCATTTGTCTGTTCCGGGTGCATTCTGGAACCATTCAAAAATTTTTCGCTCTGCGCTGGATTTGACTTCCGGCGAAATCACGGATGGAATCATAATGGCCATAATATTTCTCTCCTTACTCTTCCTCAATAAGGCGGTTGGTATCAGCGATGTCAACAACTACAGGAGTACCGATATCGATGATTTTCAGGATACGGACTGTGCCAACACCATCGATCTGCATTTCGATAGGCTCCCAAATATTGAACGGATCGATATCGCCATATTCGTTCAGTGCCTCAACAATTCTATTTCTCAGCTGAATCGACAGCGCGCGGCCAGCCTGTATGTGGGCATTCCGGACAATCTGTGCAGCTTCGTGGACTTGATCAAGCAAATCCTGCAGAACCGTACTGCCGGTGATTTTAGCAATATGTTCCAGATCTTCCCTGTAATACGGAGCGATAACATCGTCATCCAAAACCCAACCACGCACTGTAGGATATCCTTTTGTACAGCCAACAGACTGCAGCCGTTTAAATATTTCCTCTGGAGTATAAAACAGTGTCTCGATTTCCAAAGCTTCCCGCCATTTGTTGGAAAGGGCACGCACTTCTCCCTTACCGGATCTTTCCAGGATGATATCTGCCATTTCCTTGATCAAGTCGCGGTCCGATTCGCGGACAACAACAAAATCTCCCAGCTTCAGCTCTGCAGGAAGCTTTTTATCTTCCTCGCGGAGTTTGTCGGCATCATTCACTATGATATTGGTTGCAGATAACAGCTGATGACCCGTACGATAGAATGCAAGGTATCCTCCTACAAAGTTGACAGGGATGGCTTCAATCGTTTCAGCAGCGGCCTTCTGACCACCGCGGGCAATGTACTGCCGATACTTATTCTCCCTGAGAATCAATTCGATTTCTTCGTATTCATCCGTCTGAGGAGTAGATTCGGATACAACAGGTTTCGGATTGAAACGGGTTGTGGAAATTTGCACTTTGTCCGTTGCAAAGGATTGTTCGATTACCTGACGATTCCGGGAGTTATCCAGTGCGGCACCCCATTTCGCCATGGAATAATTCTTCCAGCCTTTTTCGTAATCGTACATTAAGACGGTATAGCTTTGGGTGTTAAAGCTGTACAGAATTTTTCTCATGATGGCACGTTTCAGCCACCCCACCACTATTGTGGCAGAGAATTGTGTACACTGAGCCGGATAATATTCGGCAGGATGAAGAATATACACCTGAGTGGTTAGACGGTTTCTCCGGCACCACATTTGCCAATATGCCTGGACATGGGATTTCTCAGTTCGCTCGGGCACAACAATACAAATACTCTTGTATTTTTCGCTGCGCAGTCTCGCTGCAAGCGCATCGTGTTTAGGTAACACATATCCTTTTGTAAAAACAGCCTTCAGACAATCAATAACAGTAGAATAGTCTTCGTAGGTTTTGGGCGCAATATAGTTCTTCTCCGAAGACAATATGGATCTACACTCTTCAAGTGTGTTTCGGGCCTGGGAGATTTGGGACTCATCAAACGGTACAATTTCCCGGAGAGCAGTAAACGCAAGTGAATACAGCCGATCAAACAGTTTCAGCATTTGCGCAGAGAGTGTCTGTGCCTCTCCTTTATGGAAAGACAGTTTCCTGATAGCAGTGCTGATTTCATTGCCATCCGAAATTAAGTGGTCAACCACCCGTCTGGCACAATGCTTTGTTTTCTGATCCGAAGACAGCGGCACAGCATCATACAGTTTATCCGTAATACTGGTTTCGTCCCACCGCCACAAATTGAAGTTACGGTTCAGGAAGGGCTGCAGATCAAAGGAATTAACAATATCCGTAACACAGGTGATCGGCACGCCCAACCTCATCAACTCATCCAGCGCATCCAGCTGCGAAAGAAGAACACTGGCATTGGAACCATCAATAATAATGGACTGAATAGGATGGCCTTTATGTGCCATTTCGGCAATCGCGTACAGATCAGATGCCAGCACTATAGCGGGGGTACCACCCAATTGCCCAGCACCAACATTCCTCACATTTCCTTCATAATCTGCCTGACCAATCAGCAAAAGATCCTTTATACTGCGACCGAATAATTCACATCCAGCGATTTGTTCCTTTGTGTTTATGATTGATGTCATATTTACAATGGAACTGTCCATATGAGTTTTGTAATCAGTCAGCAGTTTCAAGTATTGTTTTTCGGGTGTGCTGGTAGATAACTTTTTCCGCGCCTCCTTCTCCTCTGCACTGAAAACCGCATATTTGCTGGTTTTCTTGGCATTGGTTTTCTGGAAAAGCGGGAAGAGTTCAATAGGAGCAATATAATCCAGATCTGCCAAACGGATTCTCATGCATTTTTTGTCACCATGCTCTTCCATTCTGACAAATTCAACTACTGCCTTACCAAATCGAAGCTTTTCTCCTGGTTGAAATTTTTCCGGATCATATGCACGCTCAATTCGGCCTTCGGAAATGTTATACAGCAACTTAACCAAGGTGAAGATAAAAATAGATTGGATGCGTTCCGGAAAAACCATTATATTGAATTTTCCTTGGCATTCAAGCATCCGATCCAGCATCAACACGCTGGCTTTGATAATAGGAGGAACACCTACAGGCCGGGATGCATCTCCAAGGGACAGACTGATCCCGTCAAAGCTGCTCTCGCGGGATAACAGTTGCTCTATATATTCATTCCAATCCAACATAAGGGCTCCTCCTTTTGTGTTTATACGGTAAAGCCTTTCTCAAATGCTGCCTTATATGCCTTAATAGCGTGTGTTGCCTGCTTAATGCTGGGTTTTTGCCCCCGTCCAATCAGACTGCCAACAGAGAACAGAAGGCTGCGCTGCCATGGCTGGAAGTTTTTGGTTTCCTTTGCCCAACGGGACAGTGCAAACCAGGTTTCTGCAGAAACAGCAGCCACTTCATCAATCAAGGCCTGCTCTTCTTCAGTGAGAGAATCAATGTTGACGGGCGCTGGGGTAGTGACGGAAGAAGGCCGGGCTACGGACACAAGCTCACTTTCCAGCCCACTGCTCAGATCGTAACTGTAGTCCCTGATAAGCACCCAGCACTTTTCTTTTTTACACCACTCGCTGACATTAGCACCGCCGGGAGGATTGACAATCAACTTCTGTACAAATCTGGATATCGCAACAATCTCCGCCTCCAACGCAGGAGTCAATCCTTGTTCTTTCCATATACGCTCCAAATCAATGCGCTGGGCGGTTTTATGTGAGAGAAATGCCAATGTATAAGTTACAATGTTCGCTCTGTAACCGCCGTACTGTTGTTGCTGAACCAATTTCTCTGTTCTGCGGAACAGAATGGCTTTTGCAATCAGATTGCGGTAGTAAGCTTCATCCGGAACAAATCCCTTTCGCTCCTTCAAGCGAAGCATAAACTTATGGAAGTTCTTCTGGGCACCTTCACTGACCTGATACGGCAACTGATCCCAGGTATTCTCGTATTTCGCAAGGTCTGTTTTTGTGAACAACGGATGCGTCTCTTTGTATTCTTTCTTGCGTTTGGGCGTGGATTCGCGGGTCAGCATATCTGCATACTGACCACGGGCACGTTCGTAGAACCAGTTCTGGGGTTTCATGCCGCCCTGTGCTGGTGCCCAAATCGTTCTGGACAGTTCCTCTATTCTTCTGTGGAACGGATCATTGGCAGAAAAGTCGGCAACCTGAATTTTGTTCTGGGTATTAGCAAATGTGGAGATGCGGGGAACAATCACATCCATATCTTCTGCAGAGCCAATGACAGAGAGTTTCATCTGAACAAACACTTTTGAAAGATCAACACCCAGTTTTTTGTCGTTCCATGCGTTAAAAATGGAGGCTGTGGTCTGACCACCGTTGACAATCTGCATATCGCGGATTCGCTTGATAGACGGTTTCCCGTTTTCGTCACGGACGATTTCTACACTTTCGGCAGTAACAGAGATACCGTTGTTATAAGCAAGGAACATATCCGGCTCGTCGCGCAGGGTGTCGCGGATGCCCTTGTTGACACCACCCTTTACCTGAAGGAAAGATCTGACATTCTTTTCCAGAAGCCGATCCCGGAATTCGCTATACAACGCAGCCAACAATTCGCCGTTGATAATTGCAAGATATACACTATACTTGTTGCTGGTGTTGTTTTCAATGCAAGGGATTGTTGTCTGGAATTTCTCTTCAAAATCAATTTCAATGGTTTCCCGCATTTTGCCGGAAGTGACACAGCGATACAGCCGGTCAATATCCCAAAGAGCGAAAGAGACTTCTGCACCACTGATCGTAATATTCTTGAGCGCAATTGGCTTAACCAACCCATTGGTCAACGCACAAATACGGACATTTTTAATACTGTTCTTATTTTGAAAAACAGAAATTGCGAACTCGTAAGTATCGTTATCTCTCTGGAATGATGTATACAGGTCATTAACAGCCCGATGATACAGCTGTATTGCCCGCTTAATTGCGGAATCAATATCGGTCTGGGAAACAGATCGGGGCATCTCAGTGTCGGAGTAGATGCTGACAAAGATATCCACAGATTCAAAATCTTCAGAAAATGCGTATGCGTTCATCTGCAAACCACGATCCCGGAAGGGGCAGATGACAGGGCCCGTAACCTCACCAGCCTCTTCCAGATATTCCAACATAACAGCGGTCAGAAAATCATCGGTGGTCCAACCGCTGGTTTCAGTATCACTGGCACAAAGGACCTCTTCTCTGAAGCTTTTATAAAAATCGTCAAGCGTTTGATTTTTAGCCATTTTCATCTTCCTTTGCAAATAGTTCCATTAATGCAGTTGCTATACAATTTGCCAGGCGAACAGGTACAGCATTGCCGATTTGCTTGTATGCCAAAGTCCGGGAGGGTTTTCCTGATGCAGATTCAAAATAGTAGTTATCTGGGAATGTCTGGACTCTTGCAGCTTCCCGGGGCGTGAGTGAACGGTTTTGCCTGATGTCCGGATGAATATAGTAGTGACCATCACGACAGATATGTGCGACAACAGTCTGCGCACAAGTAAGGTTTCCGGCAACAACTTTGAAGCGGTCAAGGAAACATTTGGTATTGTTATGCGTGCGCAGATGTTCAGGAAGATCGGTATATGCAACGCGGGTCATTGTTTTATTCCAGGTATCTACTACAATTCTGTAGATTTCCAGATCCTGCGAGGTATGCGGTCTGGCTTGATGGAATGTAACAGGCTCGGTATCATATTCCTTAATTCCTGCGGCAGTCAGATATTTCCCCTTATACGGATTGGTTTCCACAGGCCTGACGGTGCCGCCACCGGCCTGAATAGACGGAAGATCGCAGAAGAGTTCGCCAACTTTATGGACACTGGTGATTTTTGCGATTTCAGGATAAAATCCTTTTTCGTCTTTGCCGAGTTTTCCAATGAGGATAATTCTTTTTCTGTTTTGCAGCACACCATAATCGGATGCATTCAGCGGCTGAAATTCGGTGCTGTACCCATACTCATGGAACAATTTCTGCATATTGTGAAAATGCAGCGTACCATCCTCGTCCTTTGCAGATAACAGTCCCAAAACATTCTCAAATACAAAATACCGTGGACGATATTTCCGCAGAAATTCTGCATAATGTTTATACAGGTAATTCCGCTTGTCGCCCACCATCTTGGTTTCGGAGCGGGATCTGCCAGCCAGTGAATATGCCTGACAGGGGGGGCCACCAATGATTAAGTCCAGTTTCTGGCCGTCAAGCAGTTGGTCTACCTTTTTGAAAATCGCTGGAATCGTATCGCTGGAAATTTCATAATTCAAAACAGTATCCAAAACAGTCTGCGGAATATGAGAGTAAAACTCATTTCGGGTCATCTCACCACGCAGATACTGATTGTATAGTTCAATATTTCCATTGGCCTTCAGCCAATGAAATGCTGCTCGTGTTTTTAGTGTATAGCACGCCGCAACATCCATCTCCACATGGGCAACTGGCGAGTATCCTGCCTGGATAAAGCCCTCAGACAGTCCACCGGCACCGGCGAACAAATCCAAAAACCTTGGCATAGGCGCCACCTCTTCTATTCTTTTTTCTTTTTATACAATTATTGGTGTGCAATAAAGCGGACATATTGCTTCTTGCTCACCCAGAAATCCAATCACCCACCGAAACTGACCACTTCTCGATAAATGATCCGCCGTTTATTGCTGCGGTGAAAGGTTTTGTAAGGAATGCCTTGATCGTTTGCAACACCGTGCTGTAGTCATCGGTTTTGATATCCGTTTTACGGCAGAATGCCCGCCACTTTTTCTGCATGGCATCGTCGCCGTCAAAAGCGACGATCTGCTCAAACTGTGCCACCGTAAAAGTATGGTTGCGGTTGGCAAAGGTCTTTCTCAGTGCCTCCGTCAGCACCGCTCCGTCAAAATCGAACTTGTTGGCCAGATAATAAATATCGTAGTAATCTTTCATGCGGCTGGAAAACTCCATCAGATTCAGGATCGCATCCAGTTTCTCCGCAATGGTGGTCTCCAGGGAATATGTATTGACCACCGGAGCATCAAAACCTTCCAGCTGGGTGGGGATCTTCCGTTTTTCCTGTTTCGGAACGATGACATCGCCGATGCCGAAATCAATGCCGAAGGGTGTCCGGGTATTTTTAATCCTGGCCACTACCGTTGCACCCACACCGGCATATTTCTTGGTGACGGCGATCGGCGCAACGCTCTTGATCTCAAAGGTCACAAAATCATTTTCGCTGGGAACGGAAATGATTTCCTCCAGCACCGCCTTGACCTGTTCCGGGGTATTGGGGACTTTGCGAAGCAAGAAGTCCACGTCCACAGTCACACGGCTGTCGAAATCCGTAACCGCATACACAAACAGGCCGCCCTTCAGAACAAAGTTCTCGGCATACTTGGATTTTTCCAAACGACGCAGGAACTCTTCCTGACAGAATAGCTGCAGGCACAGCTGGTGACTTCTTCCGCTTGCAGCCGCTTTGTTTTTCAGTCTTGCCAGTACGGATGCTGCCATATCAGCCATTGAGAAGCACCTCCATCAGTTCGATAACTTTTTTATACACACGCAGCTTTTTAGCATATATGGAAAGGTTGTTCAGGTTCTTTTGGGGATCGTTTGCATAGGCATTCAGCGCCTTGGAAAACAGTTCCGTATCCAGCCGGGAGCGATACTTGAAGCAATCGCAGATCGTGCGCTCCCGGTCATATATAGGAAGCGTAACACCGTGGAAGTCCCCGGTGGTTTTTCCCAGTTCATACAGGTCCTGCTGAACAAAATAGGTTTGGACCGGCAGGGCATCCACATCCAGTTTTGCTCTGGATACGGAGCGGGGAACAGCAATAGACCATTTGCGCGGGGCAAAGTCACTGTATCCGTAATGGAACAGTGCAGACTCCACGCATACAATGCCTTGGGGAATCAGCGTTGCCAGCATCTGTTCCTCTGTCACATCACTCTGGGCTGCCATCTGATAATAGCCATGACGCACACGGTCCAGATATCCTGCATTGCACAGACTAACAACATCGACTGCACGGATTCCGGCTGCTACAAAATCGGCAGATTTCGCAATGCCGCCCTTGCTCTTGATTACATTCCTTGCGGCTGCACGAAGATCCACGCAATCACCTACTTTCAACATAAAATTCGCTCACACTTGAAGCTTCTGTGTGTTCTTATTTTATTATATCCATTCACCGACAAAAAACAACTAAAATTCGCACACACTTATTAAATAATTGTGTGCGAGAATAAAATCAAAATTAAAAGGAATTCCGCACGGGGGAGCAGTCGTGCGGAATTTTCATCAAATACAGTTTTCTTCGTAATCCCAGTCCTCGGTATACGCTCTATGCTCTTCCAGCCATGCCAGGAACTGCTCTGCGGAGATGCCGCCGGATTGATAATTCTTGCGCCAGCGAACCATTGCGGTATGCCATTCATCAAACTCGGTCTGGATATCCCAATTATCCGGATTGCGGTGTTTTCGCATCCGCCGGGCACTTTCAATCTGTTTTAAAGTCTTTTTTACAACATCTGCGTTAATACTTGCTTCGAAAGTTCTCTTGGGGCCATCTTCCCGGCAGGTCTTCTTTTTGTTGTAGGGGCTCACCCGGGTGCAGTACTCTGCATCGGAGCGGAGATAGGCAACAAAGTACCTGCCACAATTTTTACATTTGCGGATGTTGTATTGATTTATGATTAGAAAATGCAGTGAGGCGATGCAGACATCCTCAATGGAGTTACATTGATATACAGTCAGAGGGGTATCGTAGATCTCGGTACCCGCGGCAAGATAGGCCCGCATACTGTGTTCAAAATAATCCATGTCCTCCTGCGCCTCGATAAGATCCTCCAGGCAGTCATCTTCATGACCGTGCTTCCGTACCAGTTCGTGGCGGATCGGCGGGATCTGCAAACCTATCAGTTCCAGAAAATACATCAAACAAGGCACGGAGAAAAAAGCTTCATTATCAATGCCCAGATTCAGAAACTGGCGAAGCTGCCGATAGAACCAGGGGTTCTCGGATATGCTGTCTGTATTATCAGCAAGGGCAATATAGGGATGGCAACTGTCAGCGATATTACTGGTAAGAGAAATGAAGTCCATAAAGGTCTCACCGACCTGTGCCTTCAAATTCATATTTTTATATGAATCCTGCAGATACTCTTCGTTGTATACAGTTGCACCTTCCGGTGCTTGTCCATTGCTGATGCCATTGCGGAATGCAATTGTAAACATAGGTTTTTCCTCCTGCGTTATGGATTACTATTGTCATTTTCTTCATAACGCTGCACCCTTCCTGGGGCCTTGACGTCATATACGTTATGGATTATAATGATACCGTAATCATTATATAACATCGCTTGCAGATGTGTCAAGATGGAGGTTAAGAAAATGTGCAACAAAGATCTGAGAGACGAGATGCGAATCGCCAATGTCCGCCAATGGGAAGTCGCTGAGGCTATCGGGATCTCCGAGATGACTATGGTCAAATGGCTCCGCAGGGAGTTAGACGACAATAAGAAGGTGCTGATTCGTGAGGGCATTTCCAGAGTCGCACGGCAACACAAACAGAATACCTGACATGGGCATTGCCCGGCCACACGCCAGAATGCTGGATCTGGTCTTACCCCGAACGAGGCGGGGGCAAGAAATCGATAGGGGTAGTCTACCCTTTTCAAGAGAGGAGAGTTCGAATGACAGCCAAAGAACGCCGGCGAGCCAACCGGCGAAAGAAACATGAACGAGAAGCAATGCTGGAGATGCGGAATATGTGTGGTAATAAGGATTTGACTCCATACAATGCGATCCTGCAGATGCGAACCAACGGAAAAGCAGAAATACGTTTGAAGTAACCACCTAACGTGCAAAGTGTTGTACGCGGTGGATTTTTTATGCCCATTTTCAGGAGGAAAAAGATATGGACGACAGAGAAAGCGTGCGGGCAGGACCTGAGGAAAAGAATTTGATGCTGACAGTGCATTACTCCAACCAGTGCGGTAATGCAAAAAACTGCCTGTATCCTTATTCCGGTACATCAGATAATCCGGAAGATCTACGCGTGCTGTTCAGCCACGACCACACATTCATTGATTTCAAAGACAATTACCGTTGCATTGATAATTTCATAAAAGCAGTAATCGGCGCCCTTGATAATGACAACGACCATTCGGATGACCCGAAGGACTGGATAAGCATTTCTGATGTACCGCAGCTGTTTCCCGATGTTCCGTGCATTGTCAGCACAAGCCGACATCACATGAAGCCTAAAGGCAATAAGGGTCCACGGCCCAGATATCATGTGGTGCTTCTGATTGACACCATTACATCACCGTCGGAGTATGCGGCATTGCTGTCCAGGGTACAGGCGCTGTTCCCCTTCTTCGATGCCAAGGCGCTGGATGCCGGCCGGTTCTTCTTTGGAAATACGGATACGGAAGTCTATACCTTCCAGGGCCACAGAACGCTGACAGATTTTATTGAAGAACTGGAGGAGAACAAATTCATGGCGGCTATAGTGTGATTTTACTACAAAACGAACCTCTTCAATAAAATCAGCCAAAGTAGTCCATCCTAAAGATACTACCATATCGGGATTGCTTTCAAGATCAGCAAAAAGCTTTGGTAAATCAATACCACTTAATTCTTCTGGGATGGAAACACCCTGATTCAAAAGAAAATTTCTACACTCCTCATAATCAAGAGAAGATAATAACACGCCGTTTTCATTTTACCGAAGAGGGGTTTCGGCGGCGGCTGCACAAACGCCACTGGACAAAGCCATACAAAATGAAAGTACCAAAGCAAATAATCGTTTCATTTTGACCCTCCTTGTTGTAATCGTCAAGATACACAGAAAGTAAATCAAATCTATTTTTTGCCAGCTTCATATTCAACGACCAAATTGCGGATGTCCTCGTACAAGTCTGCAATCAAAGTGTCGCCTACAATGGGTGCTGGATGCTCGGGATTATCTTCCAATTCAATGATTATGCTACGAATTGTGTCCATGTCTACACTTTCTGGAATTGTAATGCCAGAATCAGTCATATATTGGTTCAGTTTGATATCCTCCAATTCTGACAATTTGTTTTCTTTGTTATTGTTGGAACAGGCAGAAAGCAACAAAGCTGTTAGAACAATGACCAAAAATGAAGCCAGCAAACTTCTTCTGTAACGCATTTAATTACCTCCCTCCTGAAAAAAAGCGCATAAGCAGACCAACAGCAGTCCAACTTATGCGCATAAATGAATGATTTTAATTTGCCCTTTACATAACGGGAAGGTACACCTAAATCGTTCGCACAAAAAGTCAAACTGCTTAGCAGTAAAATGAATCATGATGTTACCTTCTATCATATCGATTGTGTCAGACAGCCCACAGTATTTACGAAATCATCATAACATCATTCTATAAGGTTTGCAATAATTATAATTAGCAAAAAAAGTGAATATTTTTGCATGCAGTATATACGAGGCGATAGAGAATGTGGCATATTGCTGTGGTTCTTGTCGCAGTATTGTAATTTCGGGTGTTTTCAGAGTAAAACCCCCCTTGACAAATCTGTTTCCAAAAGGCGATTCTCAAAAAATACGCACAAGAACAAGGTTTCCGCAACATCCAATCTTTCGTGGACGATGGTTACTCTGGTGCCAACTTCAACAGACCCGATTGGAAACGAATGATTGAGTTGGTCGAGAACGATAAGGTCGGTGTCATCATCGCCAAGGATATGAGCCGTATCGGCAGAAACTATCTGGAGGTCGGTTTCTACACGGAAATGCTTTTCCCCGAACACGATGTCCGTTTCATCGCCGTGAACAGCGGTGTGGACAGCGCCAACCAGCAGGACAATGACTTTACTCCGTTCTTGAATATCATCAACGAGTTCTATGTCAAGGACAGCAGTAAAAAGGTCAAGGCGGTTATGAAGCAGAAAGGCGAATCCGGTGAGTATCTGACCACCAATCCGCCCTATGGCTACATGAAAGACCCGACAATCCAAAGCGACATTGGATTGTGGACGATGAAGCCGCAGCCGTTGTCCGTCAGATCTTCGCATGGTGTATGGAGGGCTTCGGTCCCTCTCAAATCGCCAAGAAACTGAAGGAAGCAAAGGTGGATTGCCCCACCGTTCATTGGATGAAGATGGGACGAAATGCTCCTGCAAAGACACCGGACAATCCTTACGATTGGGCACCACGCACTATCACCGGCATACTGGAAAAGATGGAATACCTTGGTCACATGGTCAACTTTAAGACCCGTAAGCAGTCGTACAGAAGCAAAAAGAAACTCGAAAACCCTCCCGATCAATGGAAGATTTTCGAGAACACCCATGAAGCCATTATTGACGAAGAAACCTTCGCCCGTGTACAGTAACTTCGCAAGAACAAACGCAGACCTACCAGAACAGGCAAGACCAATATGTTCTCCGGTCTCGTCCGCTGTGCCGATTGTGGTGAGAAATTGTACTACTGCACCAGCAACAGTTTTGAAACCAGACAAGACCATTTTGTATGCTCAACTTCCCGTAAAAAGGGCAAGGAAGTTTGCGACACTCACTTCATCCGTGCCGTGGTACTGGAAGAAGGTACACTCCAACACATGAGGTTGGTAATCCAATGTGTTGCTGATTATGAGGATGCGTTCCGCAGAGCATTAGGTGCAAAGCGAAGTGAGGAAGTAAAGAAAGAGCTTTCTGCCAAGAAGAGAACTTTGCAGAAAGTTGAAAACCGTCTGGCGGAACTGGACAGATTGTTTAAGCGTATTTATGAGAATATGGTCAATGGTAAACTGTCCGAAGCTCGTTTTCAGATGTTGTCTGACGGTTATGAGCAGGAGCAGGCAGACTTGAGAGCCAAGATTGAAATGCTTGAAAACAAATACAGAATCAAGAAAATCAAGCGGAGAACGTTGACAGGTTTATCCGACAGGCAAAGAAATACCTGTACTTGGAGAAGCTGACACCTAAAATTCTGAACGATATGGTAAATGCCGTATATGTTCATGCACCGGACAAGTCCAGCGGACACCGAGTTCAGGATGTGACGATCAGCTACAACTATATCGGCATACTCCCCGCCAATTTACTCTATGACGTTATGAACGGGAAAGCGGCATGATTACTCATGCCGCCTTCCCGAAAACATTATTATACTGTTTTATTGGACCGCCCCGAACAGGGCGCTTTTTACAGGTATTTGTGAGCTCAGCGTTCAAGGGGACTTATGACAAAGCTGCGCTCCGCCAGGCGGAGGGCCTGCTGTTCGGCGCGGGCGCGGCGCAGCTCCGGCAGGCTCTTCGCCGCGAGGTCGTCCATCAGGTAGCCCCTGGCGAGCAGATTCTGCGCCAAAAAATCGTACCAGCGGCGGATGCCGATGTCCGTCAGGTGGGCCCCGTCTGGCAGATAGCAGCCGCTGCCCCAGCAGGAGTGCGAATCCAGCAGGACCACCCGCGTCTCGCCCAGAGCCTCGTAATAGGCCACTGTGTCGGCTATGACGCCGTTTATCCTCTCCGTTGCCACTACACCGGTCACGGAATCCGGCACGGTCTGGACGTAGATCGTGGCCGCCGGCCAGTTTTCGAGCATGTGGTCGATGACGACGGTGTAGTCCTCCACGACGGAGTACTCGCTGCTGTTCGAGCCCATGAGGAAAAGCACGCGCTCAAAACGGCCCGCCGTGGCCTCCACGGCCTCGGCGAAGGTCAGGCCCTCAAGTCCGGGGCTCGTCGTGCTGCCGTAGGCGTTCTGTTCCAGGGGCTTGAGGGGCCACCAGTCCTCGAAGTAGTAGTTGACGGCGCTGTTGGGCGCGGCCATGTAGCTCGCGCCGCAGAGCAGATCCATGGGCTTCAGGAAATAGTCCACGAGGTGGCAGGTGAGCGAATCGCCCACCAGCACGGTGCGGCTGTCGAGGAAAGGTACGCCGCAGAAGCCCGCGTCCTCCGAGCTCGCGGAGGCGGAACAGCAGACGCACAGGCAGGAGGCGGCCAGCAGCAGGCAGATGAATCTTTTAGCTTTCATGTCGATCATTCCAAATACCAGGTGTCCGTACCCTCGTCGAACTCGCTGCGCTTCGGCATGTAGTGCCGGAAGGCGGGTTCGAGCAGGAAGGTCGCGGCAAATGTGCCCAGCCCGGGGGCCAGGATGAGCGCGGGCGGGAAGAAGCGGAAGGCTGCGCCCAGCGCAGCCCAGAGCGCCGCAAGGCCAAGCGTCCTGAGCGGGAACCTCAGCGCCGCGCGCAGGGAGAACAGCAGTATCTGCGACGTCTTGAACCTGAAGCGGCTCAGCACCGGGCAGGCCACGGCCAGGATGAGAAAGGCCACGATGAGGGCAAAGAAAAAGGTCGCCCTGTAAAAGAAGTCCACGGCCGCGCTCTGCGGCAGATTCACCACGTACACCGCCGCGAAAAAGCCAACAGCGCAGAAAAGCGCCAGTATGACGGAGAGCGCCGCGCCCTGGCGGAAGTTCTCCCTGAAGGAGCGGAAATACTCCCTGTACGGCCCGCCGCGGCCGCGTCTCACAGACTTGGCCACGGAGTAGTAGAGCGCCGTCGCGGCCGGGCATATCGTCACGACGCCGAGGCTTATGACGAGCGTCATAGCGCCCAGCGCGATGAGGTCTATGGCTGCAGACCAGATGGAAAAGCCCCTGTCCTTCATCCCAGCGCCTCCCTTGCCTCGTCTATGTAATAGTGGACCAGCAGGTTCACGCAGGCCCCATAGCTCTGCATGCCCAGCTCCTGGCCGTTGGATTTGAGGAAGGAGTCGTACACCGTGTTCGAGGCCTTCTGCGCCGCGCTGTCGCGGAACTCGTCCCAATAGGCCGACTGCGCCTTGAAGTCCGCGCGCACGGTGTCGGAGAGGCTGTAGTAGATCTCGGTATAGGCCTCGTAGTCCGCGCCGGCCAGGGCGTTGCCGAGGTAGATGTAGGCCAGGGCCGCGCCGGCGTAGCGGAAGTCCGCGTATTCCGACTCCAGGCAGGAGAGGACGGCGACGAAGTTGCACTCCTGCTCCATGGCCACGCCGCGCTGGTGGGCTATCTCGTGCTGGCTCGTCGAGGGCAGGAGGAAGACGGGCGAATCCATGTTGAGGTTGGCCTCCCCCGTCATGGGGAAGAAGAAGCCTGTGAAGTCGAGGTAGCTCATGATGCGGGAGAAGTGGATGGGCTTCGGCCGGAGCGCCTCGCCGTCGAGGAAGGGGTAGAGTTCTGCGGCGCCCTCGAAGACCCCGGCGGCCCGGTCGAGGACGGAATCCCTGTCCGTCGTGCAGGCGCCATTTTCGTCGCGCGGCACCTCGTCGGCGTACTCGCTCGCCAGGGCGGCGAACCAGCGGGTGACGGTCTCAAGCTCCTCCAGCTCCAACGGCCCGTCGTCCACGCCGGACTGCTCGGCAAAGCCGGGCGCGTAGTAGCAGGGTGTCCACATGACGCTGAGCCCCGCCCAGAATACCGCGCCCGCCATGGCGAGAGTGAGGACCAGGCGGTAGAGCTGCCAGGGCTTCTCCGGAAAGCGGATGAGCCGGTAGACGCACCAGAGCAGGTAGGCCGCGAGGCCCAGGATGGCAGCAGCGTAGACGAGCTCCGCCGCAGAGAAGGCAAAGTGGGAGCAGAGCTTCGACATGAAGAGATGGTAGGGGTGCGTCACGTGCTCATACACCCAGAGCATCGCGCCCTCGTCCACGCGCAGGGCGTAGATGAGCGCCACGGCCAAAAGGCACAGGAGCGTTATGCCCAGGCGCACCGGCGCCAGGCGGCGGAGACTTTTCTTGTGAGCAGTTTTTTCCATAGGCAGTTTGAAAGGGGGCGCGGCGGGGTTCCGCCGCGCCGGGTCAGTGACTTATTTGAACACCGAGGCGTTCTTTGCGAAATACTCTATGCCGGAGTAGACGGTCGTGGCCAGGACGACTATCCAGCAGGCCGTCACCGTCCAATCCGGGACGGGCAGCATCAGCAGGATGAAGCAGACCATGGTGGAGGCGGTCTTTATCTTGCCGGACCAGGCGGCGGCGATGACCTTGCCTCCCTCCACGGCCACGAGGCGCAGGCCCGTCACCGCCAGCTCCCGCGCCACGACGATTATCGCCGCCCAGGCGGGGAAGAGGCCCGTGTCCACATACACGAGCATGACCGAGATGACGAGCAGCTTGTCCGCCAGGGGGTCCAGGAACTTGCCGAAGTTCGAGACCTGATTGTAGTGCCTTGCGATGTAGCCGTCCACGAAGTCGGAGACGGAGGCGAGGGCGAAGACGCCCAGCGCCCAGTACATGTGACCGGGGAAGTCCAGGTACATGAGCACTAGCACGGCGGGGATGAGCAGCACGCGGACGATCGTTATCTTGCTGGCTGTCGTTAGCTTCATATTATCCTCCCTCTGAGGACGCCGTCTTCGGCGCTCTCCACGCGGAAAGTGACTATGTCTCCGGGCTCACATTCGCCCTCCATGACTGCTCCGCCGTCTATGCCGGGGGAATCGAACCAGCTGCGGCCCACGGCGAGGCCCGTCTCGCCGTCTATGTAGTCGCAGATGGCCTCGACCTCGCGGCCGACGAGCGAGCCCTCCCACACGTCCATGACCTCGGCCTGGAGCCGCTCCACCAGCGCGGCGCGCTCCATGGCTACGTCCTTCGGCGGATACTCCATCCTCGCGGCGGGCGTGCCCTCCTCGGGCGAGAAGGGGAAGACCCCGGCGCGCTCGATCTTCGCCTCGCGCAGGAACTCGCACAGCTCCTCAAACTCCGCCTCGCCCTCGCCGGGCAGGCCGGTTATGAGGCTCGTGCGCAGCACGAGGCCGGGGATGCGCTCGCGCAGCTTCTTGAACAGGGCGCGGATGCTCTCGCCCGTGTCGCGCCGGTTCATGCGCCGGAGGATGCGGTCGTCTATGTGCTGGATGGGGATGTCGATGTATTTGACGATCTTCGGCTCCGAGGCGATGAGCTCTATGAGCTCGTCGTCGAGCTCGTGGGGGTAGAGATAGTGCAGGCGTATCCAGCGCAGGCCGTCTATCTTCACGAGCTCGCGCAGGAGCGCGGCGAGGCTCGGCCTGCCGAAGAGATCGAAACCGTAGTGCGTGAGGTCCTGGGCGACGAGGATGAGCTCCCTGTACCCGCGCTCTGCCAGCTGCCGGGCCTCGGCCAGGATGTTCTCCATGGGCCGGGAGCGGAAGCGCCCGCGTATCTTCGGGATGAGGCAGTAGGAGCAGTGGTTGTCGCAGCCGTCCGCTATGAGCAGGTAGGCCCAGACCCCGCCGGTGCTGATGACGCGCCCCGTCTCCGAGACGGCGGCGCAGTTGTCGCCTATTATGACCGGCTTCTCGCCCCGCAGCGCGCCCTCCAGGGCCGCCGCCACCTCGTCGTAGCTGCCCGCGCCGATGACGGCGTCCACCTCCGGCAGCTCGGAGATGATCTCGTCCCTGTAGAGCTCCGAGAGGCAGCCGGCGACGACGAGCTTTTTGAGCCTTCCCGTCTCCTTGAGCCGGGCCGTTTCGAGGATGGTGTTTATGGCCTCCTGCTTTGCGTCCTCTATGAAGGCGCAGGTGTTTATGACGATGGCCTCGGCCTCGGTCTCGTCGTTCGTGAGCTCATAGCCCGCGTCCGCGAGCTTTTTGAGCATCTGCTCCGAGGCGACCCGGTTCTTCGGGCAGCCGAGGGAGATCATGCCTACCTTCATTCGTCCAACTCCAATCCATGACTGAGCCTCTTCGCCGCGGAGGAGACCTCTTCCCAGGAGAAGCCCCGGCGTATGAGCGCGGCGCAGGCGCGGCGCAGCTCGTCCCCCTCCGGGGCGCGGCCGCGCAGCTTTTGCATGAGCAGGCGCTCAACCGTGTCCGACTGCTCCGGCAGCTCATCGATCGCGGCGTCCCAGAGCTCGCGCGGCAGCTTCCGGCGGCGCAGCTCCTCCCGTATCCGTGCGCGGCCGTAGCCCTTCGCGGCGTAGTGCCGCACGACCATGGCCGCGTAGTTTTCGTCGTTCACAAAGCCGAGTTCGGCCATGCGCGCAGCCGCGGCGCGGGCTGAGTCCGGGTCATCGCCCTTTTCCACGAGCTTCGCGGAGAGCTCGGCCTCGGAATAATCCCGCTTCTCCAGCAGGCGCAGCGCGCGGGCCTTCGCCCTCTCGGCGGGGGTCTCAGCCATCGAAATCGTCCGCCGAGATGTCCACGGCCCGGCCCGCGGCTATGGCCGCCTTGCGGGCCTGCGGGGTCATGAGCTTGTGCGCGTTGTCGCGTATCTGCTGCTCCAGCCTGTCCATGACCTCAGGGTTCTGCTCCAGATACTCGCGCACGTTGTCGCGGCCCTGCAGCCGGGTCTCGCCCACCGTGAACCAGGCGCCCGCCTTGTCTATGAGCTCCAGCTTCACGGCGAGGTCTATTATCTCCCCAACCTTCGAGATGCCCTGGCCGTAGATGATGTCGAACTCCGCCTCCTTGAAGGGGGGCGCGACCTTGTTCTTTATGACCTTGGCCCGGGTGCGGTTGCCTATCATCTCGGAGCCGTTCTTGAGCGTTTCGATGCGGCGCATGTCTATGCGCACGCTGGCGAAATACTTGAGCGCGCGGCCGCCCGGCGTCGTCTCCGGGTTGCCGTACATGACGCCTATCTTCTCGCGCAGCTGGTTTATGAAGATGACTATGCAGCCGGTCTTCGACACGACGCCCGCGAGTTTGCGCAGCGCCTGGCTCATGAGCCGCGCCACGACGCCGACGCTGCTCTCGCCCATCTCGCCCTCCAGCTCGCTGCGCGGCAGCAGGGCCGCGACCGAGTCGATGACGACGACGTCCAGAGCGCCCGAGCGCACCAGCTGCTCGGTTATCTCCAGCGCCTGCTCGCCGGTGTCCGGCTGGGAGATGAGGAGGTTGTCTATGTCCACGCCCAGGGCGCGGGCGTAGGCGGGCTCCAGCGCGTGCTCGACGTCTATATACGCCGCCTCGCCGCCGCCTTTCTGGGCGGAGGCCACGACGTGCAGCGCCAGCGTCGTCTTGCCGCAGCTCTCGGGGCCGTAGATCTCGACTATGCGCCCGCGCGGCACGCCGCCTATGCCGAGCGCGAGGTCCAGGGAGAGCGAGCCCGTCGAGATGGCCTCGACATTCACGGGTATGTCGTCCCCCAGGCGCATGATGGCGCCCTTGCCGTAGTTCTTCTCTATCTGGGCGATGGCCGTCTCCAGGGCCTTTTTCTTGTCGCCCGCGGGGCTGGGCGCCGCGGAGGGCGCCGCCTTTTTCTTTTCTGCCATGTCACACCTCGATAAAATGAAATGATTGAAGGTTCAGTCTATGCCTTGGCCGTCACGACCCGCTCCACGCCGCGCGTGTCGAGCACCGACTGCGCGTCGTGCAGGCCGGCCATGCGCATGAGGTCCTTGACGCTGCCCGCCTGTTCCTCGCCGACCTCGAACATCAGCATGCCGCCCTGGCGGATGACCCCGCGCCAGTTTTTGAGGATGGCGCGGTAGAAGTCCAGACCGTCGTCCCCGCCGTCCAGCGCCCAGACCGGCTCGTAATCACGCACGGAGGGCTCCAGCGTCAGAATGTCGAAGGTCGGGATGTAGGGCGGGTTCGAGACGACAAGGTCGAAGCTGCCCGTCATGATGGGGGGCTGCTTCATGACGTCCGCCAGCAGGAAGCCCACGCGGCCGTCCAGGCCGTTGCGCCGCACGTTCCGGCGGCTGACCTCCACGGCCTCGGGGCTGACGTCCGCCAGCACCACGCGGGCCTGGGGCAGGGCGTCCGCTATCGCGCAGCCTATGCAGCCGCTGCCGCTGCACAGGTCCAGGACGCGCGCGTCCATCTTCCGCCCGTGCAGCCAGCGTATCGCCGTCTCCGCCAGGACCTCCGTGTCCACCCTCGGGATGAGCACGGAAGGGTTCACTTCCATCGGCAGGCCCCGGAACTCCCAGACCCCCGTTATATAGGCCACAGGCTCCCCTGCAAGGCGCCGGCCCAGCATGGATTCCGTGCGGCGCTCCACCTCGTCTGTCGCATAAAAGCGCATGTCCCGCAGCAGTTTTTCAGTCGTCTTCCCGGCGGCGGTCGCGACTATGAGCTTGCCCTCAAGCTCCGCGGCCTCTATCCCGGCGTCGCGCAGCCGGTTGCGCACGGATATATAAAGCTCGCTGTATGTCCGCGGCATATCCCCATCCCCCTAATTGTCTGCAAAGGTTTTGCCCGAATATTGCATAAGATTGCAATAGGTTTTTTCCGGGGGGCGTGTACCTCGGAAAAAACACCGCTCAGCCCGCAAGTGTGCGAAGCGATCACCAGGCGTCCTTGCCTTTCTCTTCCGGAATAACCAATTCAAGCGCGCGGATGGCGCACTCTATCATGCCGTCGTCCGGCTCGTTGGTCGTCAGGTGCTGGAGCTGCTTGCCGGGCCAGGTGACGATGCGCGAGACGATGTTCGTGTCATGCCGGCCAGCCCAGCGGTTGAGCTCGTAGGCCGCGCAGACGATGACGGGCAGCAGCAGCAGCCGGAGCGCGAAGCGCAGCAGCGTGCTGTCCACCTGTATGAAGAGCCCCGCGAAGATGCCCAGCACGATGACCACGAGCAGGAAGCTCGTACCGCACCTGGGATGGAAGCGGCTCTGGGGCCGGACGTTCTCCACCGTCAGGGGCAGGCCCTTCTCGTAGCAGAAGATGGTCTTGTGCTCCGCGCCGTGGTAGGAGAAGAGACGCTTCATGTCCTTCATCCGGGCGATGAGGCCGAGGTAGACGAGGAAGATGACGATCTTCAGCGCGCCTTCGAGGAGGCTGCGCAGGGTATAATGCCCGTCCACGCCCGGGATGAGCCCGGCGATGAAGGTGGGCAGGAAGAGGAAAAGCCCCACGGCCAGCAGCACGCCCAGCACGGCGGCTATGCCGATGACTATCTTCTCCGCCTTCTCGCTGCCCAGCTTTTTCTCAAGCCAGAGGTCGAACTTCGTCGGCTCCTCCTGCTCATCCTCGGGCAGAAGGCTCGCCGAATAGGTCAGCGCCCTCATGCCCTTGACCATGGAATCCACAAAAATGACGAGCCCGCGGATGAAGGGCCAGCCCAGGGCCGGGTGCCTGTCCTTCACGAGCTTCAGGGGCTCCACCTTCTCGGTCATGCCCTCGGCCGTGCGGCAGACTATGGCCTGCTTGTCCGGCCCGCGCATCAGGATCCCCTCTATTAGCGCCTGCCCGCCTATGGTGGTGCGGAAGCAGACCTGTTCGTTGTTTTTAGCCATTACAGACCTCTGAATCTTAAAATTACTGTGTTTTTATGGGCAGATCGACGCAGACCTGCGCGCCGCCGCCCTCGGCGTTGCCTATGACGAGCCGCCCGCCGTGCCGCGTGACTATCTCGTCGCAGACGGCGAGGCCTATGCCGCTGCCCCGCTCCTTGCCGCGGCCCTTGTAAAAGCGCTCCTTTACGTGGGGCAGATCCTCGTCCGCAAAGCCCGGGCCGTGGTCGCGCACGCTCACGCGCACGTACTCGCCCTCCACGCCGGAGGTGAGCTCTATCTTCCTGCCCCGGCGGCCGTATTTCGCGGCGTTGTCAAGGATGTTCAGCAGCACCTGCTTTATACGGGCCGGATCGCCTGTCACGGGCGGGAGCGGTTCCTCCGCGGGCTCGTAGCCGAGCTCTATGCCGTCGTGCTTCAGAAGCTCGCCGTAGGTGAAGGCGACCTCCTCCAGCAGGGAGTCGAGGTCCACCTCCTGGAGATTCAGCGTGAAGCGCCCGTCGCGTATGCGCGTGAACTCCAGAAGCTCCTCGACCATGCCTGTGAGCCGGCCTGCCTCGCAGGAGATTATCTCCACGCCCCTGCGGGAGTCTCCCTGTATTGCCTCGTCGTACATGAGCGTCTCGCTCCAGCCGGTGATGGCCGTGAGCGGCGTGCGCAGCTCGTGCGAGACGGAGGAGATGAACTCAGACTGAGTCTTTCCCGCCTCGCCTATCTTCACGGACATGTCGTTGAAAGCGTCCACAAAGCGGCCTATCTCGTCGTCTCGGAGCTTCTCGGCCAGGGAGCCGTAGCTGCCGTCGGCTATGCGCCGGGCCGTGTCGCCCAGGCCGAGGATGGGGTTCGTCACCCGCTCGCGGAACCAGAGGTTCGACAGCAGCAGCAGCGCGACCGCGCCCCCGGCGAAGATGCCCGCCCAGGTCACCAGCCCGCAGAGCGCGAAGGCCAGGGTCAGCAGCACGCAGAGGATGGCAGCACAGCTGAGCACGAGCCACACGCCCTTAAGGCCCCGGAGCGCCTCGGGCCGCTCTCCGCCTGCAAAGCGCTTCGCCGCGGCCAGCGCCCTCGCGGGCAGGCCGGGCCTTTCCTTTCCGTCCATCGCCTCAGGAGCCCCACTTGTAGCCGTAGCCCCAGATGGTGGTGATGTATTCCGGCGCCGTCGGTGTGTCCTCTATCTTGATGCGCAGGCGGCGGATGTTCACGTCCACTATCTTGAGCTCGCCCTTGTAGTCCGCGCCCCAGACGTTCTCAAGGATGTCCTCGCGCGAGAGCGCCTTGCCCGGGTTCTCCATGAAGAGCTTCATGATGGAATACTCCGTCTGCGTCAGCTTCACGCGCTGGCCGTTCTTGTCCAGAGTGCGGTTGCGGGGATTGAGCAGGAAGGGCCCGCTCTCCAGCTCCGGCTCCTCCGGCTCCTGGTTCGCGCCCACGCGGCGGTAGAGCGCGTCCACGCGCGCCAGCAGCTCCGCGGGGGAGAAGGGCTTCGTGACGTAGTCGTCCGCGCCCGTCATGAGGCCCGTGACCTTGTCCATCTCCTGCCCCAGCGCCGTGAGCATGATTATGCCCATCTTCGAGCCGGAGGCCCGGATGCTGCGGCAGATCTCAAAGCCGTCTATGTCCGGGAGCATGACGTCCAGCAGCGCCACGCCAATGTCGTCGTTTTCCGCGAGCAGGCGCAGCGCCTCCTCGCCCGTGGCCGCCTCTATAGGCTCGTAGCCCGAGCGCCGGAGATTTATGACGACAAAGCTGCGGATGCCGGCTTCGTCCTCGAGGACCAGTATCTTTTTGATGTCGTCCACGCCCCTTTCGTGAGCAGTTTTCCTCTCAAAAATTTAGCCTCAACATTATAGCACAGTATTTGCAATAGTGGTAGCATGAGATTACAAAATGTAGTATAATTTGTGGCGAAGCGGTGAAAATTCGGAGAAATGCACTATTGAGGGGAGCGGTGGACGTGTTAATTCTCTATTCGGACACGAGGGGGCTGGACGAGGGGCGCGCGCTTTGCCGGGGGCGGAGCCGGGCGCCGGGCAGCGCCTTCGCCTACTCGCTGCTTTTCCGCGCCCTGGAGCTGTGGCAGGGGGCTCGGGAGCTGCCCGAGGCGGCGATCGATGCGCGCGGCAAGCCGTTTTTTCCTGAGCGTCCGGACTGGCACTTTTCGCTCAGCCACACGCGGGGCTTTGTGCTGGCGGCGGTGTCGGCCTCGCCGGTGGGCGCAGACGTGCAGCTGCGGGACGGCCGGGGCGAGCGCCTGGCGGAGCGGCTGATGTCTGAGCGGGAGCGGGAGGACTTCGACTTCTACGAGCTCTGGAGCCTGCGGGAGAGCCTCTACAAGCTGACGGGGGAGGGCGGCCTGCGCGACATGCGCTTCGAGCGCCGGGGCGGGCTCATCGTCCCGCCGAAGGCGGGGGCGTTCTGCCGAGTTTACGCCGACATCCCCGGCTGCGCCGCCGCGGCCGCAAGCTGCGCGGAGCCCCTGCCCGAGCGCCTCATCCGCGTGGAGGGCGAAAAAATCTGCACTTG
The DNA here is from genome assembly GCA_900544295.1 of uncultured Eubacteriales bacterium. Lineage (GTDB taxonomy): Bacteria > Bacillota > Clostridia > Oscillospirales > Oscillospiraceae > Scatomorpha > Scatomorpha intestinigallinarum. The sequence continues at coordinate 55,541 of UQUO01000008.1, forward strand.
AAAAGCCGCGCGGCGTAGGCTATAATTATAATCCACGCCGGTGTGGCGAAATTGGCAGACGCACCGCACTCAAAATGCGGCGGAGCGATCCATGCCGGTTCGAGTCCGGCCACCGGCACCATGAAGGGTTGACAAAAAAGATGTCAACCCTTTTTTCTTAGTATTCATGCGGGTTTGCGGGCTTTTGGACAGAAAATCCGAAAAACGGTTTTACCGTGGATGTCCAAGGCAAAATCCGCAGCGAAACCCCACAAGCGGGGCCTCCGCCTGATTTTTCAGGCCGGAGGCCCCGCTTTTTTTCGTTCTGCGTCCCTTTTCCCCGTTGTCGGAAGTGTAGAAGTTTCCGGCAGGTTCATAGATAGATTGACAAAAGCCCAAAACGGCTCAACTCAAGCCCTCAAAATACAAGGGGGTAGTGCGCCCTTTTTCAGAAACTCCCCGGCTGGCAGGCCAGGGCGGTTTTTTGCGCTTCCCCCCTCTCACACTCTCCCCCCTAAATACTTTACCAGCTGGGAAAGAACAAGATACGCTTCGCTCTTAACCAGCAGGAAACCAAGTTTTCAACAACAGCCAAGAAAGGATGAGCAAAACCATGAACATCGGCATCGACCATGGCTACTACGCTATCAAGACCCGGCATTTTTCTTTCCCAGCCGGTATCACCGCCTATTCCCATGAACCCTACACCCTGCAGAACACCCTGGAGTACGGTGGAAAGTTCTTCGTGTGCGGGACCGGCAGACAGCCGATCCTGCGAAACAAGATGGAGAACGAGAACTACTACCTGCTGACCCTTGTGGCCATCGCCAAAGAAATCCAGCAGCGGGGCGCCAAGACGGAGTGTTCCGTCACCATCGCAGCCGGCCTCCCTCTGGCTGGGTTTGGCCGGGAAAAGAAGTCTTTCCGGGAGTACCTTCGCCCTTCTTCCCAGCCGGTAAGCTTCCAGTTCGAGGGCATCCCCTACAAAGTGACCGTCGAGGATGTGAAGCTGTTCCCACAGGGGTATTCCGCCCTGATGATCCACCCGGAACTCCTCCAGAACGAGCCCTCCGTCCTGCTCATGGACATCGGCGGCTGGACGGTGGACCTGATGCGTCTGGACAACAATGTTCCCAACGCCGCCACCTGCCGGAGCCTGGAACTGGGGATGATCCGCTGCATCGACGAGGTGAAAGAACAGATTCGCCGGGATGTGGGGCTGTCCGTTACCGACGCCCAGGTGGAACGAGTGCTGTCGGGAAAGCCCTGCAGCATGGACGAGGACGCCCGCGGCATCATCCAGAAGCAGGGCCGCCTCTACACCGAGCGCCTTCTCTCGGCAGCCATGGAAGCAGGGTTTGACCTCAAGGCCATCCCGGTGGTGATGCTGGGCGGCGGCGCAGCGGTGGTCAAGCGCAACGTCGCCCCCCAGGACGGCCTGTGTCGGGTTTTTGCCCTTTTAGACGACCGTGTAAACGCCGAAGGATTCGAGCGGATTTTGGGGCGTTTGTCGGGCGGTGTGGGCAAAGGATGAGCAGGCCCCTTTTTATGTTCCGCCCAAACCTCCAGAATGAGGACCACCGCCGGGCATGGGCCCTGCTGCAGTCTGTGCCGGAAGGCCAGAAAAGCGCCTTCCTGGTGAAAGCGATTCTGGACAGCGCCAGGCAGGACGCCTTGGAGTCCACCCTGCGCCGCATCCTGCGGGAAGAACTTCAGGCTGCCCCTTCCCAGCCAGTGCGGCAGCCGGAGGAAACCATCCCACTGGAGATGCTCGGCTTTCTCAACACCCTCATGGATGACGGGTGAAATCCCCCAAAGCAGCCCCCTGCATAGCCGTTATTGCTTGTGACGTATGTACAACAAGCTGCTGGATAATAAAAATCTCATCCTAAGAGTAATGCTGGCACAGCTGATAGAACTTCAAAGCAAGACCACCTTTGCAAGGCCAGAAATCGTAGACTTAAATCAAAAAATTTCCGACTTAGCCAGGCAGAATCATTCACTCTCCAGGTTACAGGCCAAAGGGTGCATTGACTCTGCCATTTTTATAGAGCGTAGCAACCGCAATAATAAACTGATTGAAGAACTACGGTTTGAATTGCGCCAGCTTCAAGAGCCAGACCGTGTCAGTGAAACAATCGATCAAACGAATTTTTTGCTGGATCTTCTTGATGATGCCCAACCCATGCTGGAGTTTGAACCTTCCATATTTAAGAGCATGATAAAAGAGATTACCGTCTATCCTGAAAAGTTCTCTTTTGTCCTTTCCAATGGGCTGGTTCTTTGCGAAATGAGGCGATAGACATGAAAATGTACCTCCAATAAGATTCAAACATTCTGTTAAAGATAGAAAAAGGCGATACCTGGTTGTGAAAACCAAGTATCGCCAATTTTTCTTGTCGCACTCCTGTACGGCAGCTACCCTATGTCAGTAATGTTCTCATACTGTCTTATTGGAAACTACCCTTGGGGCGCTTTTTTGTTTTTCCCCGCTCTGGGGGCGCCCCGCGGCAGACAGAATACGACAGAAAACACCATTCGGCAATTTGTCGAATGGTGTCGATTTATGTAAACAAAAAATTGCCTTAATCATGCAGCTTTATATTGCAATATCGGCGGCATTGTGCTAAATTATTACTACAAAAGCGGCTTTCCTGCTCAAAAATATAGATTGCAGTCCGTGATTTGTAATAATAACGGAGGTTTTGATTATGGAAACCAAAACGCGCGTTCTTATCGCAGAGCCCGGAGAGGACTTGAGACATTTGCTGGCAGCTCACATTGAGGAAGACGAGGGCATGGAGCTTGCCGGCGCGGCGGGCGACGGCGAGGAAGCGCTGGAGCTCGTCTCGCGTCTGCGCCCGGACGTGCTGCTGACGGAGCTGATGCTTCCGAAGCTGGACGGGCTCAGCCTGCTGCGCCGTGTGGCGGAGGCCAGCCCCGGCACCCGCTGCGTAGTGGTCTCCGGCTTCTGGAACGAGCGGGTCATCGCGGAGTGCTCGGAGCTTGGGGTCTGCTACTTCATCCCGAAACCCTGCGACGCGGCCTCGGTGCTCTCGAATATCCGGCAGCTCACCGCCGCGAAGCGGCCCCAGGCGGCGCGCATGCCCGTCGCCGCGCCGTACAGCGAGCCCAGCCTTGAGGCCATGGTCACGGACATCATCCACGAGATAGGCGTCCCCGCGCACATAAAGGGCTACCAGTATCTGCGCGAGGCCATCCTCATCACGATAAACGACATGGACGCCATAAATGCCGTGACGAAGGTCCTCTATCCCGCCGTGGCGCGCAAGTTCTCGACCACGCCCTCCCGCGTCGAGCGCGCTATCCGCCACGCCATCGAAGTAGCCTGGGACAGGGGCGACATTGAAACGCTGCAAAAGTTCTTCGGATATACGGTTTCCAACATAAAGGGCAAGCCCACGAACTCCGAGTTCATCGCCATGATAGCCGACTGCATGAGCCTGCGTCGGAAAGCCGCGGCGGTCAACTGAATACATCCCGGGAAGCGCCGCGGCGAGAGCCGCGGCGCTTTTCTGCCTTTTTCGCGCCCGCGGCGGCTTATAATTGCCGGGCCTTTGAAAGGAGGTACCGACTATGAAGCAGCTTTTATCAGTCTGCGCGGGGCCGCTCTCGGCCCTCATGGCGGCGCTGGCGCTCTGCGCCCCCCTGCACCGGGCCGTGGACGCCGGCATAGACCCCGCGACAGACTATGGCGAAGCGATGATAGACGCCGCAGCCGCGGGGGACGAGGAGGCCGGGCGCGCCGCCGAGGCCGCCCGGAACGAGAAAATAGAGCTCCTCGGCCTCGACGAGGAGGAGATAAGCTATGACGACCTAGCGCTGCTCGCCAAGGTGATACATACCGAGGCGGGCAGCGCCTGGCTTTCGATGGAGTGGAAGATGGCCGTGGGCGAGGTGCTCCTGAACCGGGTGGCCTCTCCGGAGTTTCCGGACACGCTCCGGGACTGCGCCTTCCAGCCGGGGCAGTACACGGCTGCCGACGAGGGCTGGTTTGAGGTGCTGCTCCCCTTCCGCGACTGCGTGGAGGCCGCCTTCCGGCTGCTCTCGGGCGAACGGGTGCTGCGCGACTCTTCCGTGGTCTTCCAGTCCGGCGGCGTGCAGGGCGGCGGCGTCGCGCTCGAACTTACTGACAGCGTCTACGGCAGCGTGTACTTCTGCTATACCTCCCGTCCGGAGCTCTACGGCTGAGTTTTACTAAATATTGAAGAAAAAAATGAAGAATTGAATTGTGCGCCCCTCTCTGTTGTGGTAAACTATGCTCTGTCTTACAGAGAGGGGCGTGTTTTCACCTTGTTTGATCCAAACAACACATTTATGTACTGCCTCGTGGCCGTGGTGATAATCTTTGTCATTGCCATGTCCGTCAGGTTCATAGTCCTCGCCTGGAAGCGGGCGAGGAAGCTGGGCATCAGCACACAGGTGCTCCGGCGCACCGCCATGTCGGCGGCGGTTTTCACGGTGGTCCCGGCCATCTCCATATTGCTGGGCGTCATCGCGCTGTCGAAGGCGCTGGGCTTCCCGCTGCCCTGGCTGCGGCTGTCCGTCATCGGCGCGCTTACATACGAGACTCCCGCGGCGGCCTCGGCCGCCCAGGCCGTGGGCACGGATCTGAGCCAGCTCATCACTGAGCCCCGTGTCTTCGCCGCCATCGCCTGGGTCATGACGCTCGGCATAGTCCCCGGCACCATCCTGGTCCCCGCCTTCGGCAAGAAGATAGAAAACGGCATCATGCGCATCCGCTCAAAGGACGAGAAGTGGGGCGGTCTCTTCATGTCCGCTCTGTTTTTGGGCATGATAAGCGCCTTTCTCGGCATGGTGTTCGGCACCATCCGCGAGGGGCTCCGGGGCTGGATACCCTTTTTCGTCATGGTCGTCTCAGCCATTCTGATGTGCGTGTGCGCCCTGTTCGTGAAGGTGCTCAAGTGGAAGTGGATGGAGCAGTACGCCCTGCCCCTGAGCATGCTGGGCGGCATGTTCCTGGCCATACCCATCACGAACCTTGTGGACAGTCTGGTGTAAGGAGGCGGGCAAAATGGACAGCTACAACGCTTTCAGAGATTACGAACACCGCGTGGGCCGCTGGTGGATGCTCACCGGCTTTGCCCTGCTGCTGGCGGTGCCGACGGCCATATGCGTAAGGTACGACGCCTGGCCGCCCATCACCTGGGTGCTGCGGGGCCTGCTCGGCGTCGCGCCAATTTACTGGACCGTCGGCACCATAGAGGTGCTGACCTATGTGCCGATGCTCGGCACCGGCGGCTCCTATCTCGGCTTTTTCACCGGCAACCTCACGAGCCTTAAGGTCCCCTGCGCGCTCAACGCCATGGAGGCCGCGGACGTCGAGCCCGGCACCGAGGCGGGCGAGGTCATCTCCACCATCGCCATCGCCGTCTCCGCCCTGGTGACGACGGCGGTCATCGCCGTGGGCGTGCTGCTGCTCAGCCAGATACGCGGCTTTCTGGAGTCGCCCGTGCTTCAGCCGGCCTTCGACAACATCCTGCCCGCCCTCTTCGGCCCCCTGGCCGTGGTCTATGTGGCGAAGAACTGGAAGGTCGCTCTGACGCCGCTGGTGTTCATGATAACGCTCTTTATCTGCGTGCCGAGTCTCGCCTCCTCGGCCAGCGTGCTCGTGCCTGTGGGCGCGCTGCTGGCGATAGGCGCCGCGCGCATCCTCTATAAGAAAGGACTGGTCTGATGAAGAAGCTCATAGCCGCCGGGGCAGCAGGGGCCGCCGCCGCGCTGGCGGGCGTGGTGACTGCGCGCACCCTGGCCTTCAAGCCGAAGCGCGAGGCCCGGCCCGCGCCCGACGCCGCAGGGGTGGACGGAAAAAAGGTCGCGGAGGACCTCGCCGCCATGATACGCTGCCGCACCGTCTCGAACCTCGACCACAGCCTTGAGGACGAAGCCGAGTTCGAGAAATTCCGCGCCCTGCTGCGTGAGCGCTTCCCGCTCCTGCACGAGCGCTGCGCGCCGGAGCGCGTGGGACGAAACGGCCTGCTCTTCACCTGGAAGGGCCGCACGAGCGAGGCGCCCTCCGTCCTCATGGCGCATTACGACGTCGTGCCTGCGGACGAGGCCAACTGGTCGAGGCCCCCCTTCGAGGGCCTCATAGAGGACGGAGTCCTCTGGGGCCGGGGCACGCTGGACACGAAATGCACCCTCTGCTGCGCTCTGGAGGCCGCCGAGCAGCTGCTGGCCGAGGGCTTCACGCCGGCGCACGACCTCTACTTCGCCTTCTCCGGCGAGGAGGAGATAGCCGGTCCCTCCGCCTCCGATATCGTGGACGAGCTGCAAAGGCGCGGCGTGGAGCCGGCCTTCGTGCTCGACGAGGGCGGCGCCGTCGTGACGGGCGTCTTCCCGGGCGTGGACGCGCCCTGCGCGCTCATAGGCACCTCCGAGAAGGGGCAGATGCAGCTCTTCCTCGACATGAAGAGCGAGGGCGGCCACGCCTCCGCTCCCCCGCGCAGCACGATAGCGGGCAGGCTGGCCCGCGCCGTGACGCGGATCGAGAAGAGGCCCGCCCCCTTCACGCTGACCCCGCCGGCGGCGGAGATGTTCGACACCCTGGGCCGCCGCTCCATCTGGCCGGTGCGCATGGTATTTGCGAATCTCTGGCTGTTCAGGCCCGCGCTGGACCTCGCCACCCGGCTCATGGGCGGGGAGCTGAACGCCCTCGTGCGCACGACCTGCGCCGTCACGCAGATGCAGGGCAGCCCCGCGAACAACGTCCTGCCCCCGGACGCCTCCGTCGGCGTCAACCTGCGCATCATGTGCGGGGACAGCGCCGACAAGGCAGAGGCGCGCATCAGACGCGCCGTCGGGGACGAGGCCGTGAGCTTCCGCCGCGGCCCCTGGGCCGAGCCCTCTCCCTATTCCGAGACGGAGGGCTCCGAGGGCTGGGCGCGGCTCAAGAGCGCCGTGGAGCGCACCTGGCCGGACGCAATAGTCTCGCCCTATCTCATGCTCGCGGGCTCTGACTCGCGGCACTACGGGCGCATCAGCCGCAATGTCTACCGCTTCGGCCCGCTGGAGCTCTCGAAGGAGGAGCGCGGCACCATCCACGGCAACAATGAGCGCGTGCCGCTGGCCAAGGTCGTGAAATGCGCCGAGTTCTACCTGCGGCTCATCCGCAGCTGCTGAGAGGTGCCCGCATGAAAAAGAGCTTTTCCCGAGGCACCGCCCTCGTCGCCGGCACGGCCATGCTGCTCATAAACGGCGTGGTCTACGCCTGGAGCATCTATTCCTCGCCCTTCGTGGAGGGCTTCGGCTGGTCGAGCGCAAAACTCGGCGTCTGCTTCACGGTCATGCTGGGCAGCTTCTGCCTCGGCGGCGTCATAGGCGGCGCCGTGGCGAACTGGAAGGGCGTTCGTGTCTCCGTCCCCGCGGGCGGCGTGCTGGGCTTTGTGGGCTACCTGCTGTGCATGTTCCTGCAGGCCGACCGCCTCTGGCTGCTGTTCATCGCCTTCGCCATTGCGGGCATAGGCGTGGGCTTTGTGTATAACGGCGTGCTCTCCGCCGTCGTGCCGCGCTTTCCGGACAAGAAGGGCTTTGCCTCCGGCGTGCTGCTGATGGGCTACGGGGCCAGCTCCCTCGTGCTGGGCAGCCTGGCGGCCAAGCTCATCGCCACCCCCGGCTTCGGCTGGCATCTCACCTACATCCTCACTGGCGCGCTGCTGCTGGCCGCGGCCTTCATAGGCCTGCCTTTCATCCTGCCGCCGAAGCAGGAGGCGGACGTCCGCACAGCCGCGCCCAGCCGGGGCCTCACCCCGAGGCAGATGCTGCGCACGAAGCGCTTCTACCTCTTCTTCGCCGCCGCCGTCATAGGCACGGGCTACGGCTCGGGCCTCATAGCCCACGCGCGCTACATCTTCCTGGAGGGCGGCGCGCCGGAGGCGACGGCGACGCTGGCCGTCGGCCTCGTGTCGGTGATGAACGGCCTGGGCTGCATCATCTTCGGCATGCTGCACGACCGCTGCGGCTTCCGCGTCTCCCTGCTGGCGGACGCGCTGCTGTATATAGCGGCAGGCGCCGTCGCGGCGCTGTCGCTGGGCGGCTCCTACGCGTCGCTCATCGCGGCCATGATGGTCATCGGCGCCTGCTACGGGGCTGTGCCGACCATCTCCTCCTCAGTGGCGGGCGAGTTCTTCGGCCCGGCGCACTACGGGCGGAACCTCAGCATAGTAAACCTCAACATCCTGCTCGGCTCCTTCGCCTCGACGGTGGCCGGCTCCATGCAGACGGCAAGCGGCTCCTACTTCTCCACCATCTGCCTCTTTGCGGGCCTGGAGGTCGCGGCGCTGCTGCTCATACTCCTGCTCAGCCGCACGAAGAGCCTCGACTACTGAGCAAGAGAAAAGGCCCGGACCTTCCGTCCGGGCCTTTTCATCTATATTTTCCCCCAGCCGTCGAGGGGCAGGCGCTGCATCGCGCCGAAGACCTTGCTTTTGAGGTCCGGGTACTCCGCCGAGAGGCGGGAGATAAGCCTTTTTATCTCCTCCCTCTTCGACTCCTTGTCCTCGGGGCAGGTCGTGGGCACAAGTGGCAGGCCCATCTCCCGCACGAAGGAGGCTATGCTCCCCTCGCCGAGATAGAGCAGGGGCCGTATCTGCGTCACGTCCGCGCGCGACATGTAGGTCGAGGGCTTGAAGCAGCCTATCTGCCCCGTGAAGAGCAGGTTCATGAGGAAGGTCTCCACCGCGTCGTCAAAGTGATGGCCGAGGGCGAGCTTGTTGCAGCCGCGCTCCTTGATGGCGTCGTTGAGCGCGCCGCGGCGCATCTTTGAGCAGAGCGAACAGGGGTTGTCTTCCCCGCGCGCGTCGAAGACTATCTCGCGTATGTCGGTCTTTATAATTGTGTAGGGCAGCCCGCGCTCCGCGCACCAGGCGGCGACGGGGGCAAAATCCATGCCAGGAAAGCCCATATCTATGGTCACGGCCTCCAGCTCGAAGCCGGAGGGGTGGTAGCGCCGCAGGCGGTGCAGCGCGGCGAGCAGGGCCATGCTGTCCTTCCCGCCCGAGACGCCGACGGCCACACGGTCGCCGCGCTCAAGCATGCCGTAGTCGTCCGCGCAGCGGCGGACGTAGCCCGTGAATCTGTCGATATCCATAAAATCGCTCCAAAAACAAAAATCGAAATCGAGAACAAGCGAGTATACGCGAGAAAACGCGAGAATAAACGAGTTCTCATAGCAGAAACAAAAAATGCTGTTGACACACGTCCCGCCGGGTGGTATAAAAATAGGGCGCGTCCCCTGTATTTTAAGAGGCGCGCCGTCATTTGTCAAAGCATTTATCATATATAATTGGAGGCTAAGAAATGTCCACTACCATGCTGAACAAGGACACCGTCGTCCGCAAGTGGTACGTTATCGACGCTGCCGGCAAGCCCCTGGGCAAGACCGCCGCTCTCGCGGCCGACCTGCTGCGCGGCAAGCTGAAGGTCGATTACACCCCGCATGTTGACTGCGGCGACTACGTCATCGTCATCAACGCCGAGAAGGCGGTCCTGACGGGCAAGAAGCTTGAGCAGAAGTATTACCGCACTCACTCCGGCTATCCCGGCGGCCTGAAGGAGACCCGCTATGACCGTCTCATGAAGCAGAAGCCCGAGCTGGCCATGCGTCTGGCCGTGCGCGGCATGCTGCAGAAGAACACGATCGCCGACTGGCAGCTCAAGAGGCTTCGCGTGTTCCGCGGCGCAGAGCACACCCACGCCGCTCAGAAGCCCGAAGTCTGGGACCGCTAAGGGAGGTAAAGAAGAATGGCTACCTATAAGAGCAAGAAGGCTTATATGTACGGCACCGGCCGCAGGAAGAGCTCCGTGGCGCGCGTGCACCTCTTCCCGGGCGGCACCGGCAGCATCACGATAAACGGCCGCGACATAGACGACTTCTTTGGGCTCGAGACCCTGAAGCTGATCGTCCGTCAGCCGCTGGTGACGACCGGCACCGTCGGCAAGGTCGATATCGAGGCCACCGTGTCCGGCGGCGGCGTGACCGGCCAGGCCGGCGCCATCCGCCACGGCATCGCCCGCGCCCTGCTGGCCGTGGACGAGAGCTTCCGCGCCCCCCTGAAGGCCGCCGGCTTCCTGACCCGCGACCCGAGGATGAAAGAGCGCAAAAAGTACGGCCTCAAGGCTGCCCGTCGCGCTCCGCAGTTCAGCAAGCGCTAAACTTTATCAAAAGTGGTCAAAAACCCCGGAACTACGCGGTTTCCGGGGTTTTTCCTTTTCAAATGGTTTGACGCAATTTGACAGAACGAAGCCTCTTTTAACCCGTTTTCTATGGGTTAAATGGTGGACAACCACCCCAAAAAGAGGGCTTATGGGTTAAAAAATAGGACAACCGAGACGCGATTTTGGGATGCCAAGGGGATGTTTATTTATACATCTCCAAGAGACCTTTTTCGTGAAAACGGTTTGTCTGAATTTGACCTAATTTGAACAAAAGAGAATAAATCTAATCGCCAAGCGCTCAGTATTTTCTACTGGGCGCTTTTTGCGTTTCCGGGGAATTTCATTCCGGGATAAGAAAAGGCCGTCACTTTCAATTTTTGAAGTGGCGGCTTTTTCTATTTCCAGAAGCCATAGAACAATTCAGAAATGAGGTGAAGTCATTGAACACGCAAATCATCGCCATCGCCAACCAGAAAGGCGGCGTTGGCAAGACAACCACCTGCGCGAACCTGGGGATTGGGCTGGCGCAGGCCGGAAAGAAAGTGCTGCTGATCGACGGGGACCCGCAAGGCAGCCTGACCATCAGCCTGGGCCACCCCCAGCCGGACAAGCTGCCCTTTACCCTGTCCGACGCGATGGGCCGTATCCTGATGGACGAGCCGCTGCGCCCCGGCGAGGGTATCCTGCACCACCCGGAGGGCGTTGACCTGATGCCCGCAGACATCCAGCTCTCCGGCATGGAGGTCTCCCTGGTGAACGCCATGAGCCGAGAGACCATCCTGCGGCAGTATCTGGACACGCTCAAGGGACAGTATTCCCATATCCTGATTGACTGCCAGCCATCCCTGGGTATGCTCACGGTCAACGCCCTGGCCGCCGCCAACAGGGTCATAATCCCCGTTCAGGCGGAGTACCTGCCCGCCAAGGGCCTGGAACAGCTGCTCCAGACCGTAAACAAGGTGAAGCGGCAGATCAACCCCAAGCTCCAGATCGACGGCATATTGCTGACGATGGTGGACAACCGCACCAACTTCGCCAAGGAGATTGCCGCCCTGCTGCGGGAGACCTATGGCAGCAAAATCAAGGTGTTCGGCACCGAGATTCCCCATTCTGTCCGGGCAAAGGAGATCAGCGCCGAGGGCAAAAGCATTTTTGCCCATGACCCTAATGGCAAGGTGGCCGAGGGCTATAAGAATCTGACCAAGGAGGTGATAAAACTTGAAAAGCAGCGCGAAAAAAGTAGAGCTGGCTCCATACGATGATTTGTTTTCCACCGAGGAAAGCCGCCAGGATGCCAAGCTGGAGAAGATACAGGAAATTCCGCTGTCTGAGCTGCACCCATTTAAGGGGCATCCCTTCAAAGTCAAGGATGACGAGGCCATGATGGAGACCGCCGACAGCGTTCGGCAGTATGGTGTTCTGGTTCCGGCGATCGCCCGCCCGGACCCGGAGGGCGGCTATGAGCTGGTTGCCGGTCACAGGCGGCACCGGGCCAGTGAGCTGGCCGAGAAAGAAACCATGCCTGTCATTGTCCGAGACCTGGACGATGATGCTGCCACTATCATCATGGTGGACAGCAACTTACAACGTGAAAGCCTGCTCCCCAGCGAAAGGGCCTTTGCTTACAAGATGAAGCTGGAGGCTATGAAACACCAAGGCGCACGGGGGGACTTAACTTCGTCCCAACTTGGGACGAAGTTGCGTGCAGATGAATTGTTGGCGCAGCAGGCTGGTTCGAGTAGGAACCAGGTGCAGCGCTATATCCGCCTGACGGAGCTGATTCCCGAACTGCTGGATATGGTCGATGAAAAGAAAATCGCCCTCAATCCGGCTTATGAGCTGTCCTTTCTCAAAAAAGAAGAACAGCGGGATTTGCTGGACGCGATGGACAGCGAACAGGCTACCCCCTCTCTCTCCCAGGCTCAGCGACTCAAGAAATACAGCCAGGAGGGACATCTGACCCTCGATATGATGCGCGTCATCATGGGTGAGGAAAAGAAAAGTGATCTCGACAAAGTGACTTTCACCTCCGACACCCTGCGGAAGTATTTCCCCAAAAGCTATACGCCCCAGCGGATGCAGGAAACCATTATCAAACTGCTGGAGGCGTGGCAGAAGAAGCGCCAGAGAGACCAGGAACGATGAAAGGAGCCGCCTATGAGGGATATTTCAGCCCGTGAGCTGAAAGGACACAATATCTTGGCCGTAGAGCGTTTTCAGGACAGCACCCGCTGGATGATCGAGTTTTCCGTTCAGCGCCCTTGTTCCTACGGCTGCCCCGGCGATGATATGCGGCTGTTTCTTACGGAGGACGGGTATCAGGCCGCCCTCGTAAGCCAGAAGCGTCGGGAAATCAAAATCAAGCGGTATGCCCGTGTGATCGAGGGCCATGTGCTCGACTTCAAACCGGACAAGCGCCGCCGCCACCCGTAAACTCATTATCACTACGAAAGGAAAGGAATGAATATGTGTACTGTCCAGAGCATCAAAGATGCCATCCGGGAAAGTTGCCAGTCCCAGTATGATATGGAATCCACCGACATTGACCGGGTTTTGCAGACCCTCCCGTTTTCGGAGCATGAGCCGATGTTCAGTCATCCGCCGAAGTACAAGCGTCCTTACCGGCCCTGGCAGAACAACAAAAACAGCTGAAAGCCACAGTCTTTTTCACGAAGGATTGTGGCTTTTTTCATGCCCTAAAATTAGAAAGGAGTGAAGTCAATGGCCGTTTTTCGCATTGAACGGACCAAAGATTATACCGTGATGAGCAATCATCACCTGCGGAACCACGAACTATCCCTCAAGGCAAAGGGGCTTCTTTCCATGATGTTATCCCTGCCTGATGACTGGAACTATACTACCCGTGGACTTGCGAAAATCTGCAAGGAGGGCGTTGATGCCATCGGCAGTGCGCTGCGGGAGTTGGAAACCGCCGGTTACATCGTGCGGAACCAGCTGCGGGACCAACAAGGCCGGATCAGCGACACCGAGTATGTGATTTATGAGAAACCCCAGCCCAGGCAGCCAGAAACGCCAAGGCCGGATACGGCTGTACCAGATACGGCTTCACCAGATACGGAAAACCCGTATCTGGATAAACCGGATACGGAAAAGCCCGCAGAATTAAATATAGAGAAACCAAATACTCAAAAACAAAATACTCATGGAGCAAGTACCGATTCCATTCCCTTCCGGGAAACAGCGGCAGCACAGCTGCCGGAACGGAAAGGAAGGGATGCGATGTCTGTCTCAGAGATAGAAAATTATCGGGAATTGATTCTGGAGAACATCGAGTATGACTATCTGTGCAGAGAGTTTTCGACCTACCGTGAGGACCTGGACGAGATTGTGGAGCTGATGGTGGAGACCGTTTGTGCCAAACGTAAAACCACTCGGATCGCTGGCAGCGACTTTCCCCATGAAGTCGTGCGCTCCCGGTTCTTGAAGCTGGATAGCGAGCATATCCGATTTGTCATGGACGGTATGCAGAAAAACACCACGGAGGTCCGCAATATGAAACAGTATTTGCTTGCAGTGCTGTTCAACGCGCCCACCACGATCAGCAATCACTACACCGTACAAGTCAATCACGATATGAACACAGGCGGCTGGTAAACAGCCGCTTTTCTGTTGCCCGGCAATACCGGGAGAAAGGATTTTGCCATGAAACGACCTCTTGCCTACATTACGGCTCCCTGGAGCAACAACCAGTATGAGAACGCCGAGAACGCTGCCACCTACTGCCGCCAGGTGTACGACGCCGGGTATTCGCCCATCTGCCCGGTTCTGTTCTTGTCCACCTTCCTCAAGGACGAGATTCCCCAGGAACACAAGGACGGGCTGGATATGGTGCGAGACTATCTGCGCCGGTCCCATGTGCTGGTGGTCTGCGGCCACGGCATCGACGAGACCGTGAAGAATGACATCGCCACCGCTGAGCGCCTGCGGATCACCGCTACCACCCTGGACGGTATCCTGACTGTGAAAGGCCAGGGACGCGGGAAAGGAGGTGCGCGCCATGCCTGAGCGTAAGACCGTGGGCCAGCTGATGGAGGAAATGCGGCTCAAGGCCGGGGCGCAGAACTACCACGGCCATGAGTACATGGATTTGGAGCGGTTTGCCGAGGACACCCGGCACATGATTATCTTCGATGTGCTGACCCACGATTCGCCGGTGGGCTGGAAAGGCGAACGGACCCGCCTGTTTCTGACGGAGGCCGGATACCAGAAAAGCCTGGAGAACCAGGAAAAGGGCCACATCAAGATTCTCAGCCATGCCAAGGTGCGCCAGGGACATCTGTACTATGACCGCTCCGATCAGCTGCGTTGAAAGGAGCCTGCCATGATGAAATACCTGCTGCGGCGGCTGGTGGTCCCGCCTTAGTATCAAGCGCCACCCCTGCAAAATCCGTGGAAAGGAGGCGATGACCTATGCAGGAGGAAGTGGAAAACAGGACTTTGACGCTGGTAGTCAGCGGAACAAAGTTTACCGGGCGGCTGTTTAAGGCCGCCATCACCAAGTACCTTGCCCACCGCAAGGAAAAGAAGCTGCAAAAGCAGAAAAGCCGGGATACCCCCGTGATTCCCCACGGCAAACAGACGGTGAAGCAGCTGATCGGCCAGAATCAGGGCGTTTCCAACATCGAGATCACCGACCCCTCCATCAAGGAGTTTGAAAAGATCGCCCGGAAATACGGCGTTGACTATGCGGTGAAGAAGGACCGCAGCAGCTCCCCGCCCAAGTACCTGATCTTTTTCAAAGGCCGCGATGCGGATGCCCTGACCGCTGCCTTTACCGAGTACACCGGCAAGAAGGTCAGAAAGGCGCAGAAAACAGAGCGTCCGTCCGTGCTGGCAAAGCTGAGCCAGTTCAAAGAGCTGGTGAAACACGCCGTTGTGGACCGGAACAAGCGGAAGGAGCTGGAACGATGAAGATGAAAAAGCAACTTGACATCAAAAAGCTCCTTTTGCTGAATATGCCCTATATCCTGATGGGGCTGTTCGCAACCAACTTCGGTGAAGGATGGCGGATGGCCGTGGGTGCGGACGCTTCGGCAAAAATGCTTTCGTTCTTCTCCACGCTGCCGGTGGCGCTGGCCAGCTGGTGGCCCAGCCTGCACCCTTTGGACCTGCTGGTGGGGCTGTGCTGCGGCGCTGGCCTGCGATTGGCCGTGTATCTCAAAAGCAAGAACGCCAAGAAGTACCGGCACGGTATGGAGTATGGCAGCGCCCGCTGGAGTGCATAATTTTAAGTGTAAAGGAAGCCTATATGGACGCACAGGAGGTTATGCACATGACTGATTATAGTAAAATTACAGCCCTTTACTCCCGCCTTTCCGTGGGCGACGAGGACAGGGACGGCGGTGAGAGTAACTCGATACAGAACCAAAAAATCTTTTTGGAGAACTACGCCAGAGGGCAGCACTTAACCAATATCCGGCACTACATTGACGATGACGAAAGCGGCAGATTTTTTGACCGTTCTGCCTACTCCCGCATGATGGACGATGTAGAGAACGGGAAAATCGGTGTCTGCATTATGAAAGACCTGACACGCTGGGGGCGTGACTATCTCCAAGTCGGCAATGCGATGGAGATATTCAGACGGAACAATGTGCGCTTTATCGCAGTCAACAACGGGATAGACAGCGAAAAGCCCGATACATTGGAGTTTGCGCCCTTTATCAACATCATGTCGGAGTGGTACGCAAAGGACATCAGCAAGAAAGTAAAGACCGGCATTAAGACGAAGGGCATGAGTGGAAAGCCGATTGCCACCGAAGCCCCCTATGGCTATGTCAAATCCCCGGACAACAAGGATTTTTGGATTATCGACGAGGAAGCCGCCGGAGTTGTTCGTTTGATTTTTCGCCTGTTTCTGGACGGAAAAAACCGAAACCAAATTGCCGTATATCTCACGCAGGCGCAAATCCCAACGCCCACATTCTACATGAAAGAGCGCGGGCGGGGAACCTGTAAAAACAGGGCGCTCAATGAGGCCAACCGCTATAAGTGGAACAAAGCCACCCTGACCCATATCCTCACACGGCAGGAGTATTGCGGTGATGTTGTCAACTTCAAGACCACAAAGCACTTCCGCGACAAGCGGAACCACTATGTAGACCGGAGCCAATGGCAGATAACCGAAAATGTGCATGAGCCGATTATTGACCGCACCGACTTTGAAACCGTACAGCGGATTTTGGAAAATGCGCCCGTCAAACGCCCCAACGGGGACGGGGAAATCCACCCTTTGTCGGGCTTGCTTTTCTGTAAGGATTGCGGTGCGAAAATGCACATTCGCATAGATTATCGGAATGGCGGCAAGCGTCATGTTGCCTATTGCAGCGAGTACCACAAGGGAAAAGCCAAAAACCCCAAATGCAATTCCCCGCACATCATTGACGCGGATTTGCTCATGCAGACCATCGCGGAAGTGCTGAAGAAAATCGAGGACTATTCTATCAGCAACTGGGCGGAATTTGAAGCCTTAGTGAAAAAGAACCTTGCCATGCAGCAGACCGACAAGACCAAGAAACAGCAGAAGCGTATCCCGCAAATCACGACGCGCCTTGAACAGATTGACAAGGTGCTGAACAAGCTCTATGAGGACAACGCCCTCGGCACGATCCCGCAAGACCGCTATGAGCAAATGTCGCAGAAGTATTCAGAAGAATACTATGCGCTGAAAGCGGAGCTTGCCGAGCTGCAAGAGCAGCTATCCGCTTTTGAGAACGCGGGCGGACGGGCGCAGAAGTTTTTGAAGCTGACGGAACGCTACGCTGCCTTTACCGACCTGACCCCCGCCATTCTCAACGAGTTTATCAGCCGGATTGAAGTGCATGAGCGCGACAAGAAAAGGGCAAAACAAGCCATTCAGCACATCGGGATATATTTCAACTATATCGGCAAATTTGAGAACGAAGTGACACAGCTTACAGAGCCAACGGAGCAGGAAATCCGGCAAATGCGGGAGGAAATCGAAGAAGCCAAAAAGGAAAAGAGCCGCGCCTACCACCGGCAGTATTCAAGGGAGTACCGGGCGCGAAACCTTGAAAAGCAGCGGGAGTATGACCGTATCAAGGCGCGGGAATACCGGGCAAGGAGAAAGGCGCAGACCGCCGCCGCACAGCCCGCACAGTAAAACAGAATAACCGACAACCAAGAGGGATTTTCCGGCTACGGGAAGTCCCTCTTTTGCGCCCGGAGAAAGGAGCCGCCTATGGCAGAACAGAACGGGACGCCCACCGAACCCCGGAACGCCGACAGTATCATCACGACGCAGAGGAACGGGCAGACCATTGTTGCGGAGTTATTTTTCAATCACAGCAGCACAGAAACATTCCGCGACAAGCTGCTCAAGACGATACTTGCCGACAGTTCGCGTTTATCCGTGTCTGACGGTCAAGAGCCGGAAAAAACAGAAATCTTGCGATAACAACCGCCCCGACGATACATTCCCCGTCCGGGCGGTTTTTATCGTCAAATACGCTGTTTTCTCCAAGTCAAAAGCCGGAGAAAACACCCGAAAAATGCCCCTATTGCGTAACAGGGGCGCAGAAAGGAGCTTGCATGAGAACAGGGCTTACCAAGCAGGAAAAGACCACCGATATTTGGTTTGACGAGAAAGACCCCCTTATCCATATCCGCACCCACAACACCGCCTTGAAAAAGCGTCTGCTTGCATACAGCCGCCGTTATCCGGCGATCTGCCAGCAGACCGACGCAGACCCGGAAACGGGCTGCATGGAGTTTGACATCGAGAAAGGCCGTTTCTCTTTCCGCCTGACCGTCCCATACAGTGAGGAACGCCGGGAAAAGGCGCGGCAATATGCAAAAGAAAACAACACCGCTGATAGACTGAAATGATATAGATTTGTTCATAGTCTTGTGATATATTAAAAATAAGCACTTGAGCAAAAACAGACAAGGGGGTGGCAACATGAAAACAAAAGCATCAAAATATCTTGAGATTGTGATTGAGTCTATAAACTATATCATTATCAGTTACGCATTATCCAATATGGCAATGCTGTTTCAAAGCAATCCGCTGTTCATCCTGTTTTTTGCGTCCGAGATATGGGTAATTGGAAACTATTGGCGCAAAGTTTGCGATATGGTCAAAAATAAGATTTTAGCAGTAGTACTCCTAATTATTTGTTTCGCAATTCACATTGGCATAGTGTATTTTATTGGCCGCGTTGTCGGAACTGTTGTTCCGTTTAAGTAATGCCATAAATACCGCAAATAACTAAATATATTAAACCGAGAGCAGCTATTTTCGTACAGAAAACGGCTGCTCTTTATTTCGCCGACGGGCAGAAAGGAGCGACCACCCATGACGAAACCGAGAGAGAAAACCCGCGAGGAATTGACCGCCGAGATTGAGGAAAGCAAGAAGAAAATCCGGCAGTTTGAAAACCGGGAGAAAATCATCAAGCAGAAGTTATCCGTTGAGGAACGCAAGGCGAGAAACCACAGGCTTTGCAAGCGCGGCGGCTTCATGGAGAGCCTTGTGCCGGAGCTGATTGCCATGCCGGACGAGGACGCGAAAGCCTTTTTACGGCTTGCCTTGACGAGCGAGCCAGCACAGGAGTTTTTGAAAAAACGAGCCGAGGACGGGAACGCGGAATAATCCCTTTGGAACAAAGGGCGCACTTATACACCCTTGCGGGCGTGTGCGCTCTGCCGAGGGCTTATCTCCGCACAGGGAACTTTCCCCGCGCTCCGATATGGCGGCTTTGCCGCAACAAGGGGCTGCACCCCTTGCGCCGCTTACGCGGCTATCCCTGCATACCCACAAAAACAGTACACCCGCCCCGGCGTCTGTACTATTTTTGCGGGTTTTATTATCCTATCCGGGAGGTGATACCCATAGCTATTTACCATTGTAACATCGGCATTGTGAGCCGAGGAAAAGGCAAGTCAGCCGTTGCCGCAGCCGCCTACCGAAGCGGCGAGAAAATCACAAACGAATGGGACGGAATGACCCATGACTACACCCGCAAGCGCGGCGTTGTCCATACGGAAATCCTACTGCCGCCCCATGCCCCGCCCTCTTTCTCTGACCGCGCTACCCTATGGAACAGTGTGGAGCTTTACGAGAAAGCCGGGAACGTCCAGCTTGCCAGAGAGATTGACGCAGCACTCCCCATAGAATTATCCAGAGAGGAACAGATCCGGCTTGTCCGGGAATACTGTTCCTCTCAATTTGTTTCAAGAGGAATGTGCGTTGACTTCTGCCTACACGACACCGGCAGCGGCAACCCCCATTGTCATATCATGCTTACCATGCGTCCCCTTGACGAGCGTGGCGCATGGGCGGCGAAGTCCAAAAAGGAATATGACCTTGACGAAAACGGTGAGCGCATACGCTTACCAAGCGGCAGATACAAGACACACAAAGTTGACCTCACAGGCTGGAACGACAAGGGCAACGCGCTTTTATGGCGCAAGGCATGGGCAGATATTTCAAACGCCTACCTTGAACGCGCCGGAAGCCCGGAGCGTATCGACCACCGCAGCAACGCCGAGCGCGGCATTGACGAGCTGCCCACCGTCCACATGGGCGTGGCGGCTTGTCAAATGGAGAAGAAAGGCATAGCCACCGAGAAAGGCGAGCTGAACCGGAATATCCAAAAGGCAAACCGCCTTATCCGGGAAATCCGGGCGCAGATAGGAAAGCTCAAAGAATGGATTGGCGAACTGTTCAAGGCGCGGGAAGCCGCCCCGGAGCAGCCCCCGCAATCCCACGGCCTTGCAAATCTGCTGATGAAGTATTTAAGCGTTCAGAGAGAAAAGAGCCGGAAGTATTCGCAGAGTTGGCAAAGGCAGCACGCCGCCGATGAACTGAAAACCGTTGCAAAGGCGGTCAACTATCTTTCCGAGCATAGCATTTCCACCCTTGCGGAGCTGGACGCTGCCCTTTCCTCTGTCAGCGACCAAGCCGACGCTATCCGGGAGGGCATGAAAACCGCCGAGAAGCGCATGAAAGAATTGCAAAAGCTGATTGAATACGGGAAGAACTACAACGAGTACAAGCCCATTCACGACGAGCTGAAAAAGCTGAAAAATGGCTGGACGAGCAAGCGCGACAAGTACGAGGAAACCCACCGCGCCGAGCTTACCCTATGGAACGCAGCGAGCCGCTATCTCCATGCAAATCTGCCGAAAGGGACAAAGAGCTTGCCTATCGCTGAATGGGAAAAGGAGTACGCCACCCTCAGCGGGCAGAGAACAGCGGAATATACCAAGCTGAAAGAAACCCGCGCCGAGGTTGCCGAGCTGCACAATATCCGCAAGTGCGTTGATATTGCCCTGAAAGCAGACCAGCCGGAGCAGACCCGCGCCAAGCGTCACGAACAGGAGCGATAAGGGAAAGGACGGGCAAGCTATTTTGCTTGTCCGCCCTATGTACTGTTCGATTTCAGAATTTATCGAGACATTTCTTCTGTTCTGCGTCCGATATACTTCTTATGACATTCAAGCTGGTGTTGTAATCTTTCTGCCAACTGAAAACATTCAGATTTTTCGCAAAGTTCAATTCCAAATTGCAGTAAACGAATGTCTGTTGCTAACGGAAGTTCGTCAGAATTATCAACTGCCCACCACGGAAATACCTTGCTACTTTTTTCACTTTCCGCAATCAAAAACATATATCCAATAAATTCGCCACTCCTACGGACAAAAATATATTGTGGCAAAGTATGACCTTTAGACTTCTCCATTTCATTTTTCATACAAGAAATACTACCATAAGCCGGAGTAAATCCAAGCCCATTGAGTTGACGAAGGGCTTTGTCTTTTTCATGTTCTGATAAATCATGATAATTGATAATTTCGTCTGACACTTTACCTACCGCCTTATTCGCAATCTTATATTTTTATTATACGCAATAGCTATGAACAATTCAACCACAGAAAGCGAGGTATCAACCATGTACTACACCCAAGAACAGATAGACCGGGCAAACCAAGCCGACCTTGTTTCTTTCCTGCAATCACAGGGCGAGCAACTTACCCGCGCCGGGAATGAATACCGCTGGAAACGGCACGACAGCTTGACCGTCCGGGGAAACAAATGGTACAGGCACAGCCAGAGCAAGGGCGGCGGCCCCGTTGATTTTATCATGGAGTTTTTCGGCAAGAGCTTTACCGAAGCCGTGGAACTTCTCACAGGAGAAAAGGGAGCCGCACCACCGCCGGACAAACCTTGCCCCGCGTCCCTCTCTGACTTCCGGCTACCGCCCCCAAACAACGACAACAGAATAGCGAGGAACTACCTCACAGCAGCCCGCCGCATTGATGAAGATGTGACGGGCTTTTTCTTTGCCCGCGGCGATATTTACGAGGACACAGCCCACCACAACGCCGTATTTGTGGGGCGGGACGAGGACGGAATACAGCGCTACGCCCACAGCAAGGGAACGGCGGGAAACTTCCGGCTTGATGTGAAAGGCAGCGACAAAGCCTTTAATTTCTGCTACCGGGGCGAGGGTGACAGGCTTTTTGTCTTTGAAGCCCCCGTTGACCTGCTCTCTTTCCTCTGCCTGTTCAAAAAGGCATGGCAGAAGCAGAGCTATTTGTCATTGGGCGGCGTGGGAGAAAAAGCCCTGTTGCGTTTCCTCTCTGACCGTCCGAACATCAAGACCGTCTACCTCTGCCTTGACAGCGACCAAGCGGGAAACGACGCTTGCAGCCGCCTTGCGGAGCTTGTGCCGGAGGGCTTGACCGTCCACCGCCTTGTGCCGCTTTACAAGGACTGGAACGAGGTATTGCAGCACCGGGCAGAAATCGCGGACGGTAAGTATATCCAGGAAGCGATTTACGGCTTGAAAGAGCCGCCGCAGGAAGAAACCGTTGAGATTATCCGCATGAGCGAGGTTGACACACAGACCGTTGAATGGCTATGGGAGCCGTATATTCCCTTTGGGAAAGTAACCATTGTGCAGGGCAATCCCGGCGAGGGCAAGACCACCTTTGCCCTACGCCTTGCCGCCGCCTGCACCACCGGGGGAACGCTGCCGGGAATGAAGCCCTTGCCGCCATTCCAAGTGATTTACCAGACCGCCGAGGACGGGCTGGGCGATACCGTCAAGCCCCGCTTGATAGAAGCCGAAGCCGACCTTGACCGCGTGCTTGTGATTGATGAAGCCAAGCGGGAGCTTACCCTCTCCGACGAGCGCATAGAAAAGGCAATCACGCAGAACGGGGCGCGGCTGATTATCCTTGACCCCATACAGGCGTACATGGGCGAAAAGACCGACATGAACAGGGCAAATGAAGTGCGCCCCATGTTCCGCCGCCTTGCCGATGTTGCCGAGCGTACCGGGTGCGCTGTTATCCTTATCGGACACCTGAACAAAGCTGCCGGAGGGCAGAGCGCATACCGGGGCTTAGGTTCTATCGACTTCCGCGCCGCAGCAAGGAGCGTCCTGCTGATCGGGCGCGTGAAGCGGGAGCCGAATGTGCGTGTTATCGTCCATGACAAATCTTCCCTTGCGCCGGAGGGCAAGCCCGTTGCCTTTTGCCTTGACCCGGAAACAGGCTTTTCATGGATAGGCGAATACGACATAACCGCCGACGAGCTGCTATCCGGCGCGGGCGGGAACACCGCCACCAAGACCGAGCAAGCCGAGAAGCTGATACTTGACCTGCTTGCAGACGGGAAAGAACTTGCCAGCGAGGACATTGTAAAGGCCGCAGCCGAAGCCGGAATATCCGAGAGGACGGTACAGAACGCCAAGCGCAACATGGGCGGTATTTTAGGCGCAAGGCGTGTCGGCGGTCAATGGTATAACTTCATCAAGAAGAAGCAGCCGCCCGAACCCGCAATCTGAAAGTGCAAAACGCAGACCCTTTGCACTTTGCACTTTCGCACTTTCACAAGAATTTGCGTCAATAACTCAAAAAAGCACTTGACAAAACGCTTCATGGGGCACCCATGAGGACATCGCACCCTACATCGACCCGGTGTTCCAGAACAATGTGATTCTGACTAAAACCGAGAGCCTGACCATGAACAGCCGCCCCAAGGACCCCAAGACCGCCAGAAACAAAAATGTGCTGGTGATCGGTGGCTCCGGTTCCGGCAAGACCCGCTTCTGGCTGAAACCGAACCTGATGCAGATGCACAGCTCCTATGTGGTGACAGACCCAAAAGGCACCATCCTGGTGGAGTGCGGCAAAATGCTTCAGCGCGGCACACCCAAGCTGGGCAAGGACGGCAAGCCCATGAAGGATAAGCACGGCAAGGACATCTATGAGCCTTATCGGATCAAAGTCCTCAATACCATCAACTTCAAGAAGTCCATGCACTATAATCCCTTTGCCTACATCCACTCCGAAAAGGACATCTTGAAACTGGTCACGACGCTGATCGCCAACACCAAGGGCGAGGGCAAGGCCGGGGACGATTTTTGGGTTAAGGCCGAGACGCTTTTGTACTGCGCCCTCATTGGGTATATCCACTACGAGGCCCCGGTGGAGGAACAGAATTTCTCCACCCTCATCGAGTTCATCAACGCGATGGAGGTCCGGGAGGATGACGAGGAGTTCAAGAACCCCGTGGACCTGATGTTTGACGCGCTGGAGGCAGAGAAGCCCAACCACTTCGCCGTCCGTCAGTACAAAAAGTACAAGCTGGCTGCGGGCAAAACCGCAAAATCCATCCTGATTTCCTGCGGTGCGCGCCTTGCCGTGTTCGACATCGCGGAGCTGCGGGAGGTCACGGCCTACGACGAGCTGGAGCTGGATACCCTGGGAGACCGGAAAACCGCCTTGTTCTTGATTATGAGCGACACGGACGATAGCTTTAACTTCCTGATCTCCATGTGCTACACCCAGCTGTTCAATCTGCTCTGCGAAAAAGCGGACGATGTGTACGGCGGGCGGCTGCCGGTCCATGTGCGGTGCCTCATTGACGAGGCCGCCAATATTGGACAGATCCCTCGGCTGGAAAAGCTGGTTGCCACCATCCGAAGCCGTGAGATTTCCGCCTGCCTGGTGCTGCAAGCACAGTCCCAGCTCAAAGCTATCTACAAGGACAACGCCGATACCATCATCGGCAACATGGATACCTCCATCTTCCTGGGCGGCAAAGAGCCGACAACCCTCAAGGAGCTGGCCGCCGTGCTGGGCAAGGAGACCATCGACACCTACAACACCGGCGAGAGCCGGGGCCGCGAGACATCCCATTCTCTTAACTACCAAAAGCTCGGCAAAGAGCTTATGAGCCAGGATGAACTGGCCGTCATGGACGGCGGCAAGTGTATCCTCCAGCTGCGCGGTGTGCGGCCTTTCCTCTCGGACAAGTACGACATCACCAAGCACCCCAATTACCCGTACACCGCCGACGCGGACCCCAAGAACGCCTTTGACATCGAGGCGTTCCTGTCCACCCGGCTCAAGCTCAAGCCCAACGAGGTCTACGATGTGTATGAAGTAGACGCAGAGGGCGTGTAAATCTGTTCCGCTGTGAAAGACCTGCTAATAAAAGTCAAGTAGAAATTTCAGATTTTTAGGGAGGCGA
>UQUO01000009.1 GCA_900544295.1 uncultured Eubacteriales bacterium
TGGGAGAGGCGGGTGGGTCCCGAAACCTCACGGGGGCGCCACCACCCCATAAGCGTTTTTCTTTGGGGCTCCACCCCGTTTCTTTGGGCATGACCAAAGAAATGGGGTGGAACAGGCAGCACCAACGTAAAGACAACCAAAAGCAAAACGGCGAGTTCCGCCAACGCCCTACGCTCACAGCCTGGCAATGTCAGCAATGAGCTTGTCCACGTCCTCCTCGCGGGTCGCCCAACTGGTGCAGAAGCGGACCGCGCGGTGCGTCCCGTCCACCCTCGCCCAGTCGGAGAAGCTGTAGTCCTTCGCCAGCTCTTCCAGGGCGGCGTCCGGGACTATGGGGAACTGCTGGTTCGTAGGCGAGTCGTAGAGCAGGGGCCAGCCCTTCTTCTCAAAGGCCGCCCGCAGGCGCATGGCCAGGGCCACCTCGCGCGCGCCTGTGCGCTCATAGAGCCCGTCCTCCATCAGGGCCTCGAACATGACGCCCAGGAGCCTGCCCTTGGCGAACATGCCGCCGCGCTGCTTGATGATGTAGCGGAAGTCGCGCTTCAGGGCCTCGTTCGTGATGACGACGGCCTCGCCGAAGAGCGCGCCGAGCTTCGTGCCGCCTATGTAAAAGACGTCGGTGAGCCGCGCGAGGTCGGGCAGCGTCACGTCGGAGCTCGCAAGAGCGGCGCCCATGCGCGCCCCATCCACGAAGAGCAAAAGGCCCTTCTCCCGGCATACGGCGCTCATCGCCTCCAGCTCCGCCAGGGAGTAGACGGTGCCATTTTCCGTGGGCTGGGAGATGTAGACTAGGGCGGGCTGGGGCTGATGCTCGTGCGTGGAGTCCGCCCAGTGGGCCTCGACGCAGTCGCGCACCTGCCCTGCGCTTATCTTGCCGTCCGGGCTCGGCAGGGTGATGACCTTGTGGCCCGTGGCCTCGACGGCGCCCGTCTCGTGTACGGCGATGTGGCCCGTGTCCGCCGCCACGGCGGCCTGATGCGGCCTGAGAGCCGCGGCAATGACGGTCATGTTCGCCTGCGTGCCGCCGACGAGGAAATGCACAGCCGCCTCAGGGGCCGCGCATTTCTCGCGGATGAGCTGCGCGGCGCGCGCGCAGTGCTCATCCTCGCCGTAACCGGGGGTCTGCTCCAGGTTCGTCCGCACCAGGGCCTCCATGACCTCGGGCAGGGCGCCCTCCAAATAGTCGCTCTCAAACCTTATCATGGCTCATTCAGCCTCCACAATAACTTTTTCACCGTCGGACGAGAGCTTTATGGCCCTCACTGCCCCGCGCTTCCCGTCCACTATGACGGCGGCCATGGCGTCCTCGATGTCCTTTTGTATCGTCCTTCTCAGGTTGCGCGCGCCGTAGGTCAGGCTGTAGCTCTTCTTCACGAGGTAGTCTATGACGCTCTCATCCCAGGAAAGCTCCATGCCCTTCTCGCGCATGAGGTCTCGCACCTCGCCGAGCATCAGCGCTGCTATGGAGCGGAAGTTCTCCTCCGTGAGCTTGTTGAAGCAGATTATCTCGTCCACGCGGTTTATGAACTCGGGGCGCAAAAAGTCGTTCAGGGCCTTCATTGCGCGCTCGCGGTCCTTGTCCGTGGCGCTGCCGACAAAGCCGAGGGAGCCGCTCTTCGTGTTGCTGCCGGCGTTCGTCGTCATTATGATGACGGTGTTTTCAAAGTTGATATTCCTGCCCTGGGCGTCCGTGATGCGGCCGTCGTCGAGGATCTGTAGCAGGATGTTCATGACGTCCGGGTGCGCCTTTTCGATCTCGTCGAAGAGGACGACGGAGTAGGGCTTGCGGCGGATCTTCTCCGTGAGCTGCCCGGCCTCGTCGTAGCCCACGTAGCCCGGGGGCGAGCCTATGATGCGGGAGACGGAGAACTTCTCCATGAACTCCGACATGTCGAGCCGGATGAGGCTCTCGGGGGAGTTGAAGAGGTCCTCAGCGAGCCGCTTGACCAGCTCCGTCTTGCCGACGCCGGTGCCGCCGACGAAGATGAAGCTCACCGGCTTGCGCTTGGCCTGAAGCCCCACGCGGCTGCGCTTTATGGCGGCGCAGACGGCGTCTATGGCCTCGTCCTGGCCGACTATGTGCTCGCGCAGCCTGTCGCCCAGCTTTGAGAGGCGCTCAAACTCGTCCTCGGTGATGGTGCTGGCGGGTATCTTGGTCCAGAGCTCGATCACGCGGGCAAGGTTCTCTCGCGTCAGCTCCGGCGGGTGGGCCTTTAGGGCGTTCAGCTCGTCAGTGAGCTGCATCACCGTCGTGCGGATGACGGCCAGCCGCTCGTAGTGCTCGTTCTCCGTGTCCGCGAGCAGCAGCTCCCGCTCCTTGTTGAGGTCGTCTATCTCCTTCTGCGCGGCGTCTATGCGCGCGAGGGAGCTGTCTTTGAGGTTCACGTCCGAGCAGGCCTCGTCTATGAGGTCGATGGCCTTGTCGGGCAGATAGCGGTCCGTTATATACCTCTCGCTGAGGACGACGGCCTCGCGGCACATCTCGCGCGGGATACGGACCTGGTGGCACTCCTCGTAGTAATGGGCTATACCCTCGAGGATCTTCACGCTGTCGTCTATGGAGGGCTCCGCGACGGTCACGGGCTGGAAGCGCCGCTCCAGCGCGGCGTCCTTTTCGATGTGCTTGCGGTACTCGGTGAAGGTCGTGGCGCCGATGACCTGGATCTCGCCCCTGGAGAGGGCGGGCTTGAGGATGTTGGCGGCGTTCATGCTGCCCTCGGCGTCGCCCGCGCCGACGATGTTGTGCACCTCGTCTATGACGAGGATGATGTTCCCCGTCTTGCGTATCTCTTCTATGAGCCCCTTCATGCGGCTCTCGAACTGGCCGCGGAACTGCGTGCCCGCGACGAGGGCCGTGAGGTCCAGCAGGTAGACCTCCTTGTCGCGCAGCTTATACGGCACCTGCCCGAGGGCTATGCGCTGCGCAAGTCCCTCCGCTATGGCGGTCTTGCCGACGCCGGGCTCGCCTATGAGGCAGGGGTTGTTCTTCTGACGGCGGTTCAGGATCTGGATGACGCGCTCCAGCTCCTCCTCGCGGCCTATCATGGCGTCCAGCTTGCCCTGGCGCGCCCTGTCGGTGAGATTGATGCAGTAGTTATCCAGAAACTTCTTTTTCGGGCGCGGCGGGGCCTGCTGCGGGCCCTGCTGGGACTGGCCTCCCTGCTCCGGCCCGCTCTGCGCGGGCGTGAGCTCCCCGCCGGGGGCGCTGTTTTCCGGCTTCTGCCCGCCCATGTTGCCGAAGAGGCGGTTCAGGAAGGGGAAGGTCGCGGTCTTGCCCTCGTCGTCCGTGTCCGAGTCGCTGTTTTCAATGTCCATGAGCCCCTCGGCATTGCCGAGCGCCTCCATCATCTCGCTCGTCAGGCCGTCCAGCTCCTCGTCGGACAGGCCCATCTTGTTTATCACGTCGTCCACGGGCTTTATGTGCAGCTCGCGGGCGCACTTGAGGCAGAGGCCCTCGTTCTTCGTCTGGCCCCCCTCAAGCCTCGTTATGAAAATCACCGCCACGTTTTTCTTGCAGCGTGAGCAAAGCGTTGGTTGCATATTTTGGTCTCCTGTTAAAATAGTCTCCGGAAAATAAATTAGCACTCTTTTTCTTCGAGTGCTAATTTATCACCAAGTCATGCGCTTGTCAACACCGGCGGGCCGGAATTGACATTTTGTTCATATATTCCGCCCTCAGATGCCGAGGCCTGCTGTGACGAGGCCGAGCTTCAGGAAGAGCTTGCCGAGCAGGGTGCTGCCGAGGGTGTCGAGCCCGATGAAGAGGCCCATAAAGCGCAGCGCCCAGCAGAGCAGGACGCAATAGGTCATACCGTTCACGAGGCCCATGACCGCGCCGCCCGCGTCGTTGAGGATATCGGCGTTGGGTATCCTGAAGGAGAGGTTCGGGATGTTGCCGATGGTGAGCAGGGTTATGAGGAAGATGAGGAAGAGCAGCACGACGCCCGCGACGTAGGCGACCCGTGTGCAGAGCGTCTCGACTATGGCCTCTTCGATGGTGCTGCCCTGCTCGTCGGCATAGGTCTCGGCCTCGGTTGCCATCTGCTCGGCGGCGTCCTCATAGATGCCGAAGGTCTTGAAGCAGGTGGCGCAGAACTCGTGCCGGAGCTCCGGGTCGTCCGCGAGGATGTCCTCGTAGGAGAGCTCCGTGTCCGCTATGCCCATATCCTCCAGGACCTTCTCCTGCATCTGGCTCTCGACATAGCCGCTGGCGAAGGGCCGCATGGCCGGCACGACCTCATAGGAAAAGGCCGAGGACACCAGCGAGGCCGCGTAAAGCGAGACGATTATGGCGACAAGGCCCGCTATTCCCATGATGAAGCCTTTCTTGTAGCCGGACCAGATGCTGATTATTATTATGGCAAGAAGGACGAGGTCTATTACAGTTCTCAAAGGTTTAGCCTCCTTTGGGCGCGTTTTTACGCAAGGCCTGTCCTCACGGCGCCGGCAAAGACCGCCAGGGTCTCCCCATCCCCGCGCAGCAGCAGGGCCTGTGCCCCCGCCGCCTGCGCTCCGCTTCCGCGCTCCCTTAGGTTTTTATTATATACCGCCGCGCCGTCGGAGTAAAGCACGGCTATTTTATCTTTTTCCGCCTCCGCCGAGACGAAGTCCCGCCCCGGAGGGAGCTGCGCGATGAGCCCGCCCGAGGCGTCGAGGCTGACGAGGCTGACCTGCCCCGCCTCCTCCAGTACGAGCAGGGCGAAGTCCCCGCCGAAGGCGCAGTCCCTGAGCCTTGCGGAGCCGAAGCGGTACTCCCCCGTCTGCGCGCCGCCCTCGTCGAGGAACACGGCCCTGTCCTCCGAGAGCAGGCAGAGGCCGCCATCCATCCAGGCCAGGTCAATAAAATACTCCCCCGGCGACTCGAAGCGGACGCGCTCCTCCTCGCTGCCCAGCGAGAAGAGCCGCAGCTGCCCGCCCGCCTCCGAGGCGGCGAGCACCGCGAGGGCGGCTCCCTCGGGCGAGAGCTCGGCGGCAAGGGGCCAGGCCGTCTGGGCATGCCAGCGGTACACGGGCCGCAAAAGCCCGTCATAGACAGTGACGAGGCCGAGGCCCTCCCCGCCCATTACGGCGGCGACAGCCATATCGCCCCGGAGCCGCAGGTCCAGCAGCTCGCCCTCCGCCTCGACGGAGCCGAGCCCGCCCTGTGCGTCAAAGACGGAAAAGCTCTCGCCTCCCGCGCTCCAGACAGCCAGGCGCGTATCCGAGGCCGCAAGGGCGGGCGCAGGCTGCGGGAGCTCCGCGCGCAGACACAGTTCGCCCTCGGGGCCGTATATCTGCAACTGTGTTGACGAACAGGCAGCGAAAGAGTTCCCAAAGGCGGCGAATACCTGCCCCGGCTCGGGCTCGAAGGCCCATTCCGCGGCCTGCGCGCGCCCCCTGAGGGCGAAAACCGCCCCTGCGGCCAGGGCCAGCAGGGCGAGGAGCGCCGCCGCTCCTCTGAGTCTAAGTCTGAGCTTTGCCGGGTGCTTCATCAGGACAGTCCTCCCGCATCATCCGGCCCACGTCGCCCTCGTACCAGACCCGGCGCAGGTAGAGCCCCTGCGGGGGCATGGTGGGGCCGGTCAGGCGCCTGTCGCCCGTCTCAAGCAGGGAGGGGATGTCCTCCGGCTCAAGCTTGCCGTGCGAGGCGTAGACCATCGTGCCAACGATGGCGCGGACCATGTTGTAGAGAAAACCGTCCGCACAGACGGCGACGCTGATGAGGTCGCCCTCGCGCCTGGCCCGGCACCAGTGCACGGTGCGGACGGTGGTCTTCGTCTGCGTCCCCACGCTGCGGACTGCCCTGAAATCGTGCCTGCCCTCGAAGGCCAGGCCCGCCGCGCGCATGCGCCCGATGTCGAGCGGCGCGGGGTAGAAGCAGACCCGCTTCTGCAAAAAGGGGTCGCGTATGCGGGTGTTCATTATCCTGTAGACGTATTCTTTCTGTATGCAGCTTAAAATGGCGTTGAAGTCCTCCGGCGCCTCGCAGGCGTCGAGGACGGCTATGTCGTCCGGCAGGCGGCTGTTCACGGCCAGCGGCAGCCTGTCCACGGGTATCCGGCTCTCCGTGCGGAAATTGGCGCAGTAGGAGAGGGCGTGGACGCCCGCGTCCGTGCGCCCGCAGCCTGTGAGCTTTATCCGCTCCCCGCAGACCTTGGAGAGCGCTTTTTCCAGCGTCTCCGCGACGCTTATCTCGCTCTTCTGCACCTGCCAGCCGTGGTAGGCGGTGCCTTCGTAGCGGAGCTTTATGGCGAGGTTCCTCATAGGCCGTAGACGTTCATGACGATGGTGGCGGCGAGCACGAGGGCGCCCAGCAGCAGGGCCAGCCAGTCGCGCCGGTGCATCCTCAGCTGCTTCATGCGGGTCCGGCCCTCGCCGCCGTGGTAGCAACGGCTCTCCATGGCGACGGCCAGCTCGTCCGCGCGGCGGAAGCTGGATACGAAGAGCGGCACCAGAAGCGGCAGCAGAGCTTTGGCTCTCTGCGTGAGCTTGCCCGTCTCGAAGTCCGCGCCGCGGGCTTTCTGGGCGGACATGATCTTGTCCGTCTCCTCTATGAGCGTGGGTATGAAGCGCAGGGCCATGCTCATTATCATGCTCATCTCATGCACAGGCACGCGCAGCTTTTTGAGGGGGTTCAGCAGCAGCTCCAGCCCATCCGTCAGGGCGAGGGGGCTGGTGGTGTAGGTGAGCAGCAGCGTGCCGCAGATGAGCATCATTATGCGCACCACCATGAGGAAGGCTCGCTTTAAGCCCTCTGTCGTGACGGTGAAGATCCACCAGTCGAAGAGCACCTTGCCGCCCGTGGTGTAGAAGAGGTTCAGGACGCCCGTGAGGATTATGACGAATATGAGGGGCTTGAGGCCCTTCATGAGCGTCCGTGGTTTTATCTTCGAGAGGGCGACGCAGCCGACCGTGACGGCAAACATCAGTCCGTAGGACAGCCAGTCCACGGCCGTGAAGAGGGCGGCGATGTAGATGATGACGAGCAGCAGCTTGGTGCGCGCGTCGAGCCGGTGGACGATGGTGTCCCCGGGGAAGTACTGGCCCAGGGTTATGTCCTTGAGCATCAGTCCCGTCCCCCCTTCCTGAGCAGGGCCAGCACGGCCTCGTGCAGCTGCTGCGCGGTGTAGACGGACTCGGGCAGCGCTGCGCCGCGCTCGCGCAGGGCGGCGGCTATGGCGGCAGGCTGGGGCACGTCCAGGCCCATCTCCGTGAGCTCCCGCGCGCGGGAAAAGACCTCGTCCGGCGTGCCGTCCATGGCTATGCCGCCCTCGTGGAAGACGATTAGCCTGTCGGCTATCCTCGCCGCGTCGTCCATGCTGTGGGTGACGAAAAGGACGGTGGAACCCGTCTGGCGCCTGTAGTCGAGGACGTTTTTGAGTATGCCCTCGCAGCCGCCGGGGTCGAGGCCGGCGGTGGGCTCGTCCAAAATGAGCACCTTGGGGCGCATGGCGATGACGCCCGCTATTGCGATGCGCCGCTTCTGTCCGCCCGAGAGCTCCAGGGGCGATTTCTCAAAGAGCTCCTCCCCTATGCCGACAAAGCGCGCGGCCTCGCGCACCCGCTCGTCCACCTCCGCCTCGGAGAGCTTCATGTTCTTCGGCCCGAAGGCTATGTCCCGGTAGACCGTCTCCTCAAAGAGCTGGTACTCCGGGTACTGGAACACGAGGCCCACCTTGAAGCGCACGTCCCGCGTGGCCTCCTTCGTGGCGAAAATGTCCTCGCCCTCGCAGTAAACCGTCCCCTCGTCGGGGCGCAGCAGGCCGTTCAGGTGCTGGATAAAGGTGCTCTTACCCGAGCCCGTGTGGCCGATGACCGCCACGAGCTGGCCCGGGTAGATCTCTGTGCTCACGCCGCGTATGGCCGCCTTTTCAAAGGGCGTGCCGCGGCTATATACATGTGTCAGGCCCTCGGCCCTGATGACCGCGTCCATAGCTTCTTATCCCTTTTCTGTCGTCAAATAGCCGCCATAACGGCGTCGGCGCACTCGTCCACGGTGAGCGCGTCCAGCGGCAGCTCAAAGCCGTCCCGCCGCAGCTCGTATATGAGCTCCGTCGTCGCAGGGACGGCGAGGCCCTCGCTTCGCAGCAGCTCCACCCGGGAGAAGACCTCCCTCGGCGTGCCGTCCGCGACTATGCGGCCCTCGGACATGACTATGAGCCTGTCCGCGCCTATGCACTCGGCCATGTGATGCGTGATGAGCATGACGGTCATGCCCTTTTCCCGGCACAGCCGCGTCACCGTGGCGACGACCTCGCGCCGGCCCACGGGGTCGAGCATGGCCGTCGGCTCGTCGAGCACGACGCAGCGCGGCTGCATGGCGAGGACGCCCGCTATGGCCACGCGCTGCTTCTGCCCGCCCGAGAGCAGGTGCGGCGCGTGCAGGCGGTATTCATACATGCCCACGGTCCGGAGCGCCTCGTCCACGCGGCGGCGTATCTCCGCGGGTTCGACGCCCAGGTTCTCCGGCGCGAAGGCCACGTCGTCCTCGACGACGTTCGCGACTATCTGGTTGTCCGGGTTCTGGAACACCATGCCCACCGTGCGCCGCACGTCCAGGAGCCGCGCCTCGTCGGAGGTGTCTATGCCGTCCACGTACACCTTGCCCGAGCTTGGCAGGAGGATGGCGTTCATGAGCTTGGCCAGGGTCGATTTCCCGGAGCCGTTGTGGCCCAGCACCGCGACAAAGCTGCCCTCTTTAATTTCGAGGTCTATGCCGTGCAGGGTCTCAAACTCGTCCCCCGGATAGGTGTAGCGCAGGGCCTCCGTTCTGATTATTGGCTGCATATCCTTTTCTTTCACTCCCCGCGCTCCCAGCGGCAGGCGGCGCCGCAGGGCAGGCACAGCCCCGTCGCGGTGACGGGCAGGCCCAGCTCCCGACTCTCCGAGCGGCCGCCGAAGCGCTTTGTAAAGATGCTCTCGCTGATATAGGTAAGCACCGAGGGCGAAAGCCCCGTGGTGTAGGAATTGATGATGACAAAGAGCGGGTCCTCCGACAGGACGCCGGAGACGAGGCTCACAAAGCCCCAGAGGCTGTCCTCCAGCTTCCAGACCTCGCCGCCCGGGCCGCGGCCGTAGCTCGGCGGGTCCATTATAATAGCGTCATAGCGCCTGCCGCGTCGAATCTCGCGCTCGACGAACTTGGCGCAGTCGTCCACTATCCAGCGGACGGGCCTGTCCGCGACGCCGGAGGCGGCGGCGTTCTCCTTGGCCCAGGCGACCATGCCCTTGGCGGCGTCCACGTGGCAGACGCTCGCCCCGGCGGCGAGGGCGGCGACGGTTGCGGCGCCCGTGTACGCGAAGAGGTTCAGAACGCTAATCTCCCTGCCCGCCGACCTTATTTTGCGCATTATATAGTCCCAGTTTGCAGCCTGCTCCGGGAAAATGCCCGTGTGCTTGAAGTTCATGGGCTTTATGTTGAAGCGGAGCTCCCCGTAGCCTATCTGCCAGCTTGCGGGCAGGCGGCGCTTGTCCCAGGCCCCGCCGCCGGTCTCGCTGCGGGTGTATTTGCCGTCGCAGCTGCGCCAGCGCGCGTCGCGCCGGGGCGTGTCCCAGATGGCCTGCGGGTCCGGGCGCACGAGGATATAGTCCCCCCAGCGCTCCAGCTTCTCGCCGTGGGAGCAGTCCAGCAGTTCAAAGTCCTGCCACTTGTCAGAAAGCCACATAGCCGCGCTCCTTCAAATTCATTGAATTAAAATTATACCATGCCCCGCCCCGCCGGTCAACAAATCCGCGGCCCGGACAGCAAAAAAGGCGGCCTGCGCCGCCTTTTTCAGCGTGATCTTATCCGTAATAGCTCAGTGCCAGGCGATAGACTATGATGGCGTTCACGGCGCCGGAGTTCAGCTGGTCGAAGAGGCTCTGCGTGCCGCCGGAGACGCGCTTTATCTGGCCGAGACGCTCCATGAGCTTTTCGTTCTGGCTGAGGGCGTCCATGTATTTCTGCTCCACGGTCATGGCCAGGGTGTCGCCCTTCAGGCCGGCGAGGGTCTTGGCCCCGCCCTGCGCAAGGGTGACTATGACGATATCGTTCGTCAGGTAGGGCGCCGTGACCTCGTATTTCACGTCCTCCCGCTCAAGCGCGAGGCCGCCCCAGGCGACGTCTATGTTGCCGCTGGAGAGTTCGACGTAGGCATTCTCCGCCTTTATGGATATGAACTTCGCCGTCCAGCCCAGGCGGCTGCACACCTCCCGCGCCAGCTCCACGTCGAAGCCGGAATAGCTGTCGCCCTCTATGTAGCTCATGGGGAAGGCGTCCGCGTCCACGCCCACGAGCAGGGTGCGCGGCGCGGCCTGGCCGACCTGCTCCAGGGCGTTGATGTTCTTGGAAAAGCTGGTGTTGTCCTCGCCGAACCACTTGTAGGCGAGGGTGGAGATGGTGCCGTCCGCCGCGAGGGTCTGGAGGGCGGCGTCCACGTAGTAACGGACGTAGTCGTTCTCCCGGTAGCCTATGGAAAACTCCTGGGTCATGAGCGTTTCCACGACGCGGTAGCGCCCCACGACCTTGCCGCAGCCGGAAAGGGAGAGCATGAGGCACGATATGAGCAGCAGCGCCGCGAGTTTTATTGACTTTTTCACGCGGCCTCGCCCCCGGATGCAAAATTGCGCGCGCCCGAAGGCACGCGCAATAATAATAATGTAATCCCCGCCCTTATTCAAGTGGGAATTTGTAAATAATCGTCGTTATTGCCCGTAGCTTGAGAGGAAACGCCGCGTGCGCTCCATTTTCGGGTTATCGATTATCTCCGGTCCGCCCTGCTCGACGATGAAGCCGCCGTCCATAAAGATGATACTGTCCGAGACCTCCCTGGCAAAGTGCATCTCGTGCGTGACGATTATCATCGTCGTCCTGCGCTCGGCCAGCTCCCGTATGACCCGCAGCACCTCGCCTGTGAGCTCTGGGTCAAGCGCGCTCGTCGGCTCGTCAAAGCAGAGGATATCCGGGTGCATGGCGAGCGCGCGGGCTATGGCGACGCGCTGCTGCTGGCCGCCGGAGAGCTGGTGCGGGTAGTGTCCCGTCCTGTCGGAGAGGCCCATGGAGGCGAGAAGTTCGAGGCCCTCCTGGTCTATGGCCTCGAAGATGGCCTTCTTGTTCTGCTTGTAGTCCGGCCGCTCCTTCGCCAGCAGCTTGCTCGCCAGCGTGACGTTCCCCAGCGCCGTGTACTGCGGGAAGAGGTTGAAGCTCTGGAAAACCAGGCCGAAGTGCAGCCTCTTGCGCCGCACGTCCGCCTCCCTGCGCGTGGCGGGGTCCGCCGCGTCGAAGAGCGTCTCGCCCTTGACGGCGATGCTGCCCGCGTCCGGCGTCTCAAGGAAGTTGAGGCACCTGAGCAGAGTGGTCTTTCCGCTGCCGGAGGAGCCGATGATGGAAAGCGCCTGCCCCTCCTCCAGGGAGAAGCTGATGTCATTGAGGACCTTGGTCTTGTCGAAGTGCTTTTCCAGGTTTTTGACTTCCAGTATCGACATTGTCCTGCCCCCTTACCTGAAGAACTCAAGCTTGCGCTCCAGCCTGCCGAGCAGGAAGGAGACGATGCCGTTGAAGATGAGATAGTATATGCCGGTGAAAAACAGCGGCCAGATGAGGCCGGAGTAGCCGTGCGAGCCCTTGAGGAAGGCGTAGCCGGCCCAGATGACCTCCTGGTAGGAGATGATGCGCGCAAGGGAGGTGTCCTTGACGAGGGTTATGACCTCGTTGGCCATGGGCGGCACGATGCGCTTTATCATCTGCAGGAGCGTGACGTGGCGGAAGATCTGCCCCTTCGTCATGCCCAGTACCTGGCCCGCCTCCTGCTGGCCGAGGGGCACGCCCTGTATGCCGCCGCGGTAGATCTCGGAGAAGTAGCAGGCGTAGTTCACGATGAACATCACCGCCGCCGCAACGAAACGGCCCTCGGCAAAATTCCACGGGTTGCTGTCGAAGATGTAGCCGGGTATGTAGAAGATGATAAGCAGCTGAAGCATGAGCGGCGTACCGCGGATGATCCAGACTATCAGGCGGCTTATGAGCGAAATGGGCTTAAAGCCGAGCAACACCTTCGACCAGAAGCCGAGGCTCCCGCTCTTTTTCCTCGCGCTCACGGGCGAGAGCACGCGCCCGCCGTCCACGATAGGCTCCCCGTCCTCCTCCAGCTGCCGGTCGAGGGCGGCCTTCCTCGCGGCGAGGCGCCTGCCGGGCAGGCCCAGGGGCGCCCAGCGGCTCATGGAGCCGAAGCAGATTATGAGCCCCAGGGGTATGGAGCCGACAAGCGTCACGACAAAGAGCTTAAGCGTCTGCACAAAGCCCTCGTTGAGCGCGGATATTACGGTCTGGAACATGTGCGGGAACCACTCCTGTCCGAGCCGAAAGCAGAGGGCAGTCACGTCCTCTGCTTTCGGCCTTTATTTCTCGGTAAGCTGCGCGGGGCTCACTCCTGGGCTATGAGAGCCGCGGAGACGCCGTAGGTCTCGGCCAGCTCCTGCATGGTGCCGGCGGCGTAGTAGTCAACGAAGAACTCATTGAGCGCGGCGGCAAGGTCGCTGCCCTTGCGGAAACCGACGCCGTACTCCTCGCTGTTGAGGCTGATGGTGTAGGTGAGGTCGGCGTAGCTCGTGCCCTCGCCGACCATGGCGGCGGCCATGAGGCTGTCGATGATGGCGGCCTGGCAGGTGCCGGAGCTGACCTCGAGCACCGCCGTGGCCTGATCGACCACCGGCGTGTAGCTAAAGCCGTTCTCAATGGCCATGGCCTCGCCGGCGGAACCGCTCTCAACCGCGAAATTCAGTTCGCTCATGCTCGCGGCGTCGGGGTAATCCTCAGCGGAGTCGGCAGGCAGGATGACGACCTGAGCGTTGTTGCAGTAGGCGTTGGAGCACTCCATGGCGGAGAGGACCTCGTCCGTCAGGGTCATGCCATTCCAGACGACGTCTATGGTCTTGCCGTCAAGCTCCATGACCTTATTGTCCCACTCGATGACCTGGAAGACGGCCTCGACGCCCAGGCTGTCCGCAAAGGCGCGGGCAAGGTCGGCGTCAAAGCCTATCCACTCGCCGGCCTCGTTCTGGTAGTCCATGGGCTCGAACTCGGTTATGCCGACTATGAGGCTGCCCTTCTCCTGGATGTAGGCCATATCGCTCTCGGCGGCTGGCTCCTCGCTGGCAGGGGCCTCGGAAGCCGGAGCCTCGGAGGCGGGCGCCTCGCTGGGCTCGGACGCCGGCTCGCCGCAGGCGGCCAGGGCGAATATCATGCAAAGTGCAAGCAAAAGCGCAAAAAACTTTTTCATCTTTTCATTTCTCCTTCATTCTTTACCTCGCTTGATAAGGCGTTATCATATTACCACATTAACGAGATAAAGCAATAGCCGGATGCGTTTTTTCCTGTGCAAATTCTGCACAGCTTGATTCCGCCGCGGGGCGGTAGTATAATTTTAGGGTTATGAGAACTTATGAAGCGGGAAAATGCGATATAGCGGTCATAGGCGCGGGCCACGCGGGCATAGAGGCCGCGCTGGCCTCGGCGCGCCTGGGGCTGGAGACGGTCTGCTTTGCCATAAACCTCGACACGGTGGGCAACATGCCCTGCAACCCGGCCATAGGCGGCACGGGCAAGGGCCACCTCGTGCGGGAGCTGGACGCCCTGGGGGGCGAGATGGCCCGCGCGGCGGACGAAGCCTGCATCCAGTACCGGATGCTGAACCTCGGCAAAGGGCCGGCGGTGCACTCCCTGCGCGCGCAGGCGGACCGGCGGCGCTACCAGGAGGTCATGAAGCTCGCGCTTGAGCGGCAGGAGCGCCTGCGGCTCATCCAGGCCGAGGTCGTGGACATAGGCGTCGAAAATGGGCGCGTCGTCTCGGTGACGACGCACACGGGCGCCGTGTGGCGCTGCCGCGCGGCCGTCGTGGCCACCGGCACCTTCCTCCGGGGCCGCACCATCGTGGGCGAGGTGCTGCGCGATTCGGGGCCGGACGGGCTCGCGCCCTCGGGACCGCTCTCAGACCGCCTGCGGGGCCTCGGTCTCTCGCTGCGCCGCTTTAAGACGGGTACGCCCCCGAGGATAAACGCCCGCAGCGTGGACTTTTCCAAAATGCAGCTCCAGGAGGGCGACGCGGAGCCGGAGCCCTTCTCCTTCTCTACTGAGCGCGCGCCGGAAAACCGCGCCCGCTGCTGGCTCACCTGGACGACTCCGGAGACGCACGCGATAATCCGCGCGAACCTCGACCGCTCGCCTATCTACTCGGGCGTCATAGAGGGCGTCGGCCCGCGCTACTGCCCCAGCATAGAGACGAAGGTCATGACCTTCCCGGACAAGGAGCGGCACCAGCTCTTCATAGAGCCCATGGGCCTCAGCACGGAGGAGCTCTATGTCCAGGGCTTTTCCAGCTCCATGCCCGAGGAGGTGCAGGTGCGGATGCTGCACAGCGTCCCCGGCCTTGAGCACGCGGAGATCATGAGAGCGGCCTACGCCATAGAATACGACTGCATAGACCCCCTGGAGCTCCTGCCGACGCTGGAGGCCCGGAAGGTCGCCGGCCTCTACGGTGCCGGGCAGTTCAACGGCTCCTCGGGCTACGAGGAGGCCGCAGTCCAGGGCTTTGCCGCGGGAGTGAACGCGGCGCTGAAGATACTCGGCCGCCCGCCCTTCGTCCTGAAGCGGAGCGAGGCCTACATCGGCGCGCTCATAGACGACCTCGTGACCCGCGGCACGAACGAGCCCTACCGCATGATGACCTCGCGCTCCGAATATCGCCTGCTGCTGCGCCAGGACAACGCCGACGAGCGGCTGACGCGCATAGGCTATGAGCTCGGCCTCGTCTCAAAGGAGCGGATAGCGGCCGTGGAGGCGAAGTACGCCGCCGTATCCGCGGAGCTCGAACGGCTGGAGCGCACGCACGTCGCGCCCAAGCCGGAGCTGGGCGCCGCGCTGGAGGCCCTTGGCACCGCAGCCCCTGTCTCGGGGGTTTCGCTCGCCGCGCTGCTGCGCCGCCCGCAGGTGGGCTACGACGACCTCGCGCCCTTCGACGCGGACAGGCCCCCTCTGCCCCGCGCCGTGACGCAGCAGGTGGAGATACGCCTGCGCTACGAGGGCTATATCAAGCGCCAGCTCAGGCAGGTGGAGGAGTTCGCGCACATGGAAAGCCGCGCTCTCCCCGCCGACATCGACTACGAAAAGGTCCCCGGCCTTCGCACGGAGGCGAGGCAAAAGCTCGCCGCGCTCCGGCCCGAGAGCTTCGGGCGGGCCTCGCGCATCTCCGGCGTCTCGCCCGCCGATATGGCGGCGCTGGCCATGTATATGGGGAGGGCGTCAAGATGAAGGGTACCGTCGTCCTGGGCTTTTCCGGCGGCGTGGACTCGGCCTGCGCCGCAGCGCTGCTGCGCCGCGAGGGCTGGGACGTGCGCGCGCTCTACCTCGAAAACGGCTCCGGCGAGGCGGACAGCGCCCGGGCCTGCGCCGAGGCCATGGGCCTGCCCTTCGAGGCGCTCGACGCGCGCGCCGAGCTGGAGGAACATGTCTGCCGCCCCTTTGCGGAGGCCTACAGGCGCGGCGAAACGCCCAGCCCCTGCGTGCTCTGCAACCCCTCCGTCAAGCTCCGCCTCCTGTGCGAGCGGGCCGACGCGCTGGGCGCAGAATATATCGCCACGGGCCACTACGCCCGCGCCGAGGGCGGCGCGCTCTACATGGGCCGGCCGGAGAACGACCAGAGCTATATGCTCTGCCGCATCCTGCCCGATCAGCTCCGCCGCCTGCTCCTGCCCCTCGGCGGCATGGCCAAAACCGAGACCCGAGAGCTTGCAGCCTCGCTCGGCCTGCCCGCCGCTCAGAAGCCGGACAGTATGGAGCTCTGCTTCGTTCCCGACGGCGACTATGCCGCCTGGCTGGAGCAGCGCGGGGACGCGCCCGGGCCGGGGGATATCATCTATAACGGCGCAGCCGTCGCAAGGCACGGCGGCATCCACCGCTTCACCCTCGGCCAGCGCCGGGGCCTGGGCTACGCCGCGGGAAAGCGAGTATACGTCTCGGAGATACGCCCCGGTTCGGGAGAGGTCGTGCTCGCAGACGGAGACGGGCTCTTTTCCGATGAGGTCGCCGTCCGGGACATGCGCTGGCTCGTCCCGGAGCCTGAGGCGCCCTTCGACT
Organism: uncultured Eubacteriales bacterium; assembly: GCA_900544295.1. Classification (GTDB taxonomy): domain Bacteria; phylum Bacillota; class Clostridia; order Oscillospirales; family Oscillospiraceae; genus Scatomorpha; species Scatomorpha intestinigallinarum. The sequence continues at coordinate 16,088 of UQUO01000009.1, forward strand.
GTCAGGTGCGCGTCCGCCACTCGCGGACACTTGCGCCCGCGCGAGCCTACCCCGAGGCCGGCGGCCGGCTCCGCCTCGTTCCCGAAAGCCCCCTGCGCGCGCCCACGCCCGGCCAGGCCGCGGCGCTGTACCTGGACGGCAGGGTGCTCGGCGGCGGCTTCGTCTCCGCCGCAAGGCCTCATGATACAAAGGATACAAAATAGATACAATTATAATTTACAAAGTGTTCCGAATAAGTTATCCTATAACTGTATTATTTTATCTGATACACGGGCTGTATTGGGGCGGATGGAAAGATGCTGATAAACATCAATTTCAGAGATTCGCGGCCTATCTACGAGCAGGTCAAGACCGCGCTTAGGAAGCTCATCGTCTCGGGCGCGATGTCCCCGGACGAGAAGCTGCCCTCGGTGCGCGAGCTTGCGGCGCAGCTGGTCATAAACCCAAACACCATCCAGCGCGCATACCGGGAGCTGGAGGCGGAGGGCTACATCATATCCATCCCCGGCAAGGGCAGCTATGCGAACATACGCTCCCAGGTGGACGAGGGCCGGAAGAAGGAGCTGCTGGCCTCTCTGGATGAAATCGTGACTGAGCTGCTGTTCCTCGGCGTCACGGCGGACGAGCTCGACGGGCGCATAAGGCAGAAGGAGGCGGCGCGGGATGAGAGCTGAATTCAGGCAAGTGAGCAAAAGCTACAACGGCCACCGCGCGCTCGACGGGCTGACGATGGACGCCCCCGCCGGCGAGGTCTACGGCCTTGTGGGGCCGAACGGCGCAGGCAAGACGACGGCCATGAAGTGCCTGGCCGGGGTTCTGAAACCGGAATCTGGCGAAGTGCTGGCCGACGGCGAGCCCGTCTTTGAAAACCCCGCCGTCAAGGGGCGCATTTTCTGCATCCCGGACGAGGTCTTCCATTTCCCCCAGGCCTCCATACTGGACATGATGCGTTTTTACCGGGGCGTTTATCCCGGCTTCGATGAGAGGCGCTTTGAACAGCTGCGCGAGGTCTTCCGCCTCGACCTGAAGCAGCCCATGCGCCGTTTTTCGCGCGGCATGCTCAAGCAGGCGGCCTTTTGGCTGGCAATCTCCATACGGCCGGAGCTGCTCATCCTGGATGAGCCGGTGGACGGGCTCGACCCCGTCATGCGCCGCCAGGTCTGGGCGCTCATCATGCAGGACGTCGCCGAATACGGCACGACGGTGCTCATCTCCTCCCACAACCTGCGGGAGCTGGAGGACGTCTGCGACAGGGTCGGCATCATTGACCGGGGCAAAATGCTCCTCGAGCGCGTGCTCTCCGATATGCAGGAGAACATGACGAAGCTGCAGCTCGTCCTCCCCGAGGGCGCAGTCCTGCCCGAGGAGCTGGATATAATCCACTCCACAGGCCCGGGCAGGCTCAGAACGCTCATCATCCGCGGCCGGGCCTCGGATGTCACAGCGCGGCTGGAAGGGCTCTCCCCCCTATTCATGGAGGCCGTGCCGCTGACGCTGGAGGAGATCTTCATATATGAACTCGGAGGTGAGGGCCATGAAGTCCGGGACATTATACTTTAACTGGCCGCTCTTCCGCAAGACCGTGCTGCGCTTCTGGCCCATCTGGGCCATCTATGCCGTCGCCCTTCTGGCGCAGGGGCCTTTCCGGCTGGCCGGATGGCTGCGCGGGGCTCAGGGCGCCGTAGAGGCCGCGCGCTTTGCGCAGCAGGTACCCGCCTTTGCGGCGACGGAGCTGGCCGTCTTCTTCGTACCGGCCTCCTGCGCGGCGGCGGGCATGGCGGTGTACAGCCACCTCTATTTCGCGCGCTCCGCCGCGGCCTACGGCGCGCTGCCCATAAAGCGCGGGGCCATCTTCAACTCCGTCACTCTGGCCGGGCTGCTGCCCATCCTGGCTTTGAACATCCTGGCGGGCCTGGCCTGCCTTTTGGCGGGCGCCGGCCAGTTCAGGGCCGTCCTCCCCGCAGCGGCGGGCATGGCGGCCTCGCTCTGCCTGGTGAGCCTGTGCTATTTCGGCATCGCCGCCCTCTGCGCACAGCTGACGGGCAGCATCATCGCCCTGCCTATCCTGTTTTTCTCCGTCTGCGTCGCCAGCGCGCTGCTGGATGAGCTCATCATAGCCGCGCTCAGCGACTTTGCCTACGGCTACGCCGGGAACACCGGCGGCGTACTCTGCCTTTTCTCTCCCATCATGGGCATAAGCCGCTATCTGCGCACGGAGGGCGTGGGCAGCGTGCTTCAGGACGGCGTATACAGGGTCGCGGGCTACCGTCTGAGCGGTTGGGGCTATCTGCTGGGCTATGCGGCGGCGGGACTCTTGCTGCTCTGGCCCGCCCAGGCGCTCTACAGGCGCCGCAGGCTGGAGTCGGCGGGCGAGGTCGTGGCCGTGAACGTGCTGCGTCCCGTGTTCCGCTACATCCTCGCCGCGGGCGGCGCGCTGGTGCTGGCCTGCTTCCTCTCCTGGGGCCTCAACCTGCGGCTCGACCGCATGGGCGCTCTCGGCGCGGCCGTCTTCGCGGCGCTCATGCTGCTGGGCGGCTTCATTGGCTGGTCCGCGGCGGAGATGCTCATGCGCAAGAGCTTCCGTGTCTTCAAAATGGGCCGGGCCTGGCTGGGCCTCGGCGTCCTCTGGGCGCTGCTGACCTGCCTGCTCTTTGTGGTGGAGCTCGACGCCACTGGCTTTGAAAGGCGCGTGCCAGCGGCCGACGAGGTACGCTCCGTCGGCGTGAGCACCTACACTAGCGGCGGCCAGATGGTCCTGCGCGAGCCGGAGAATGTCGAGCTCGCCCTTGAGCTGCACCAGAGGCTCGTGGACGAAAAGGAGCTCTACGAAGCCGCGCAAATGGCGGGCCTCCCCCTCCCCGACACCTGGGAGACAGTGAACTTCACCTACACGCTGGCCGACGGCAGCCGCCTGCTCCGCCGCTACAAGGCCGCCGCTGCGGTGTCCGCGGAGGACATAGAGCTGCTCGAAACCATCGCCAACCTGCCCGAGGGCCTGCTCAGCCGCAAGCTCCCGGATGTGGAGCCCAGCGTGCGGAACATCGCCTACGCCAGCATCAGCTGGGCCGTCCCGGACGGGGACGTGACAAGTGTGGAGAGCCTGGAGCTCACAGCCGAGGAGGCACTGGAGCTCTACCGCGAGTGCATCCTGCCCGACATGCGCGAGGCGAAGATAGGCCTTATCTGGTTCACGGGCGGCGAGGTCAGCGAGGCCTACGACTGCCGCATCTCCCTGGAGCTCAGCCATTTCTCTCCCACGGAGGGCGAGGTCTACGAAACCTTCTACACCTACGCCACAGTGTACTCCGAGCGGACGAACGCCTGGCTGCTCGAACACGGCGCCGGGCTCCACACCCCCGAGGAGCTGGGGAACGAATATCTCATCAGCTGAATACCTTTATCTATTAAAAGGAGCGCCGCTTTCCCGGCGCTCCTTTCGCGTTCACAAATACCTTTCGGAAACTTCAAATTTTTTTCGATGTTTGTTCATAACCATGTCACAACTGGCCGTTAATATAACGCACGTAAACAAAATTCATGGAGGCAATGAGCCATGTACCCATATGATGAGAACAACAACAGCACCAACACCCCCGAGACCGGCAGCGAGCGTCCCGCGGAAGACGGCAGCTACCGCATCGTGAAACCCGACGCCGAGCGTGAGGCCTGCTATCGCGACGCAAGCTACACCCCCCAGGGCGAGGCCTCTTTCGACGGATACTACGTCCCCGGCGGGCGCGGCCCCAAACCGCCCGAGCCGGAAAAGAAGCCCCACAAGCGCGGCATAGGCGCCGCGGGCGTCATCGCCCTCTGCCTCGTCTGCGCGCTGCTGGGCGGAGTCTCCGGCGGCCTCATCGCCAACGCCAACCGGCCCGACGAGGCCGTCGTCAGCGACGAGCCTTCCACCGAGCCTCTGACCCAGACCAGTCCCGCCGCCTCCGGCTCCACCGCCGCAGCCTCTACCAGCGAGATGAGCGCGCGCGACATCTATTATAACCTCGCCTGCGAGCAGGTGGTCGGCATCCAGTCCGACATCACCACCGCCAACATCTTCGGCATGACCGCCTCCGCCTCCGTCTCGGGCTCCGGCTTCGTCATCAGCGAGGACGGCTACATCCTCACCAACTACCACGTCATCGAGGACGCCTACTCCGGCGGTTATGAGATCAAGGTCATGTTCTACAACGGCGACAGCTACACCGCCGAGGTCAAGGGCTTTGACCGCAACAACGACATCGCGGTCCTGAAGATAGAGGCCGAGGGCCTGAATGCCGCGGAGCTCGGCACCAGCGACAGCCTCTTTGTGGGCGACACGGTCTACGCCGTGGGCAACCCCCTGGGCGAGCTGAACTACTCCATGACCAGCGGCATGGTCTCCGCCACCGACAGGCTCATCACCACCGAGGAAGGCACCATGACCATGTTCCAGTTCGACGCGGCCGTGAACCAGGGCAACTCCGGCGGCCCCGTGTACAACGTCTATGGCCAGGTGGTCGGCGTCGTCACCGCCAAGTCCAGAGAGGACGGCACCGAGGGCCTTGGCTTCGCCATCCCGATAGACGACGCCGTCAGGATCGCCAACGACGTCATCTCCGGCGAGCGCAGCCTCGACGCCGAGACCGGCGACGCCTACCTCGGCATCACCCCCGCCGACGTGGACAGCATGGCCGCCCAGTACTACGGCTTCCCCGAGGGCGCCTACGTCCGCACCGTCACCGAGGGCAGCGCGGCCGAGAAGGCCGGCATCAAGGTCGGCGACATCATCACCCAGCTGGACGGCTACGACATCGGCAGCAGCGACGAGCTCAGGCAGGAGCTGCTCTTCCACAGCGCGGGAGAGACGGTGGACATCGTGGTCTGGCGCTCCGGCGAGTACCTGACCCTCTCCATCACCTTCGACCAGAAGCCCGCCGACAGCAGCACCGACTCCGGCAGTCAGACCACCCAGCAGCCCGTGAATCCCTCCGGCGGCTGGCAGGACGGCAGCTTCTACTTTGGCTGAGGCCCATGACCTCCCTTGCGGAGTTTAAATAAAAAGCCCACATCTGAACCATATTCAATCTTCATTTTCACTCCTCTCTCTTTTTTGACAGGGAGCGCCCGGCGAAAGACGCCGGGCGCTTTCCTTATGTCCGGATTGCGGAGGACAGCCCGCCTCCCCCTGCCCTAGCCCGCTCCGCGCCCGGCCGGCCGGGGCCTGACCCGCCGCCGGAGCACAGCCCGTGAGCAAGAGCGCGGGCAATGAGAAAAGCACCCGCCGTACGGCGGGTGCTTTTTTGTGTATAAGGTTTGCGCTTTTTCTTACAGGAAGAAGTCCATGATCTGGCCGATGAGAACGATGACCATGCCGATGGGGGTGACGAACTTGAAGCAGAAGTTGAAGAAGCCGTAGCCCCAGAACTTGTGGCCGCTGGCCTCGCACTCCGGCACGATCAGGTCTTTCGTCTTCCACTTCCAGCCTATGAGCAAGGCCATCACCAGCGCGCCTAGCGGCATCAGTATGCCCTCGGAGATAACGTCGAAGAAGTCAAGCCAGCTGTCGATGAACATCGGGATCTCGCCCGCCATCAGCTGGTCGATGGTCATGCCGAAGAAGGTATACGGAGCGGGAACCGCACCTGCTACACCGGTCACGCCGCCGCCTATGGCGTCGAGCGCGACGGGCAGGCCGACGATGAGAGAGAGGACGGCCGAAACGCACATGATCTTGGTGCGGTTGGAGGTCTTGCCCTTCTCGCGGTTGGCGTCGATGCGCCAGGTGACGATGGCCTCGAACAGGGAGATGGACGAGGTGACCGCCGCGATGAACACGAGGAAGTAGAAGATGAAGCCGACGAAGCTGCCGAAGCTGCCCATGCTCAGGAAGACGTTCTGCATGGTGTTGAACAGCAGGCCGGGACCCTGGCTGTACTCCATGCCGAAGGCCGCGCAGGCGGGGAGTATCGCGCAGGCAGCCATGACGGCTATCAGAGTATCGCAGGCCGGGATTATGAGCGCGTTCTTCTGCAGGTTCTCCTTCTTATCCAGGTAGGAGCCGTAGGAGATTATGGCGCCCATGCCAAGCGACAGTGAGAAGAACATCTGTCCTGCCGCTGTCTTTAGGACATTTAAGAAGCCGGAGAAGGTGGAGATGGGCTTTAAGTTCGGGGTGAGCATGAAAGCGTAGCCCTCGCCCGCGCCCGGCTGGAACGCAACGTAGATGATGACGAACAGGAGCATGAAGAACAGCGCGGGCATTGCCACCGTGCAGAACTTCTCGATGCCGCCCTGTATGCCGCCCATGACGATAACGACGTTGCAGACTATGAACAGCACGTGGAAGAAGACCATGCCGCTGTAGTCGTGGAGTATGTATCCGAAGAAGTTGCCGCTCTGTCCGGCGAAGCCGTCCACATCGAGTATCTGCAGTATGAAGCCGAACATGTAGCGCATGACGAGTCCGCCGAGGACGTTGTAGAACGCCAGCAGACAGAACGCCGCAAGTATGCCCAGCAGGCCTATCCACTTGTACTTCTTGCCGAGCTTCGCATAAGCGCCGACGGCGCCGAGGCCGGTCTTGCGGCCGATGGACAACTCGCCGAGCATGACGACCACGCCGACGAAGATGACCAGGAGCAGGTAGATAACCAGGAACGCGAAGCCGCCGTTACTACCCATTTTGTACGGGAAGCCCCAAATGTTGCCCAGGCCGACCGCCGAGCCGACGGCCGCCATCAGGAAACCAAAGTTGGAGCCCCATGAACCACGATCGTGTTCCATGTGCTGAGAATGTTCAGACATTGATTTTCCCTCCCAAAGTTTTAAATTAGCCGGCGTGATATCCGCGCGCCGGCTCTCCCAATCCGCGGAGACGTATCCCTGCGCCTCCGTGTTTATAATTTACACCAAAAAAGCGCCGTTTACAAGTCCTTAATTCGCCTATCAAATTTCTTTATTCAATTTACTCATATTATCGCCATTATTTTCTTTTTTTCTGTCAAATTTTTGTGCATTTTGACTATGTGCCGAGTTTTTATCAATTTTTGCTGCTTTAGCCTGCAAAATCATTGAATCATGCGGCTTTAGAAAGCATTTAGCCCTTGATTTTGCCGGGTATTCCTGTATAATTAGTGTGTTTATAAAAAGGATATGCCGCTTCGCGGCCTGAGAACACACTTTCTTTGGGAGGAATACAAATGACTTACGAGATGGACATCGCCGGCCTTAAGCGAGAGCTGCCGCTCTGCCGCGTTACGGACGAGCTGTACATAGGCGCCTTCGTCATGTTCGGGGATGTCGAGCTCACGGTCCACTGCGCGGCGGAGCTTTTGAAGCGCGCGCCGGAGTACGATTACCTCATCGCCCCCGAAGCCAAGGCCATTCCCCTGCTTTATGAGATGGCGCGCCAGTCGGGCGCGGAGAAGTATTTCCTGGCCCGCAAGGGCGCGAAGGCCTATATGACGGGCGTTTTTGAGGTCGAGGTGCGCTCCATCACGACGATGCACATACAGAAGCTGGTCATCGACACGGCGGACGCGGAGATGATAAAGGGCAAGAAGGTCCTCATCGTGGACGACGTCATCTCCACGGGAGAGAGCCTGCACGCGATGGAGGAGCTCGTGAAGCGCGCGGGCGGCATAATTGCAGGCAAGATGGCGGTCCTCGCGGAGGGCGACGCCAAGGACAGGGACGACATCATCACCCTGGCCCCTCTGCCGCTTTTCAATGCCGACGGCAGTGTAAAGGAATAATAAAGATGCCACCCGGCTCCGGAGCCGGGTGGCGATTTATCTGAGGTGCCTGAAAAACTCCGAGAGCACGGCGGCACATTCCTCGCGCAGCACGCCCCCGTAAACCCTGGGCCTGTGGCCGTAGTTTTCCTCGAAGAGGTTTATGACGCTGCCGACGGAGCCGGAGCGCGCCTCGCGCGCGCCGTAGACGACGGTGGAGAGCCTGGCGTTTATTATGGCCCCGGCGCACATGGGACAGGGCTCCAGAGTGACGGCCAGGCCGCAGCCGGAGAGGTTCCAGCTGCCGCGGGCGGCGCAGGCGGCGCGTATGGCCTCAGTCTCGGCGTGGGCGCAGGCGTCGGGCAGCTCCTCGCAGCGGTTCCGGCCCCGGCCTATTATCTCGCCCGCCTCGTCAAAGACGACGCAGCCGACGGGCACCTCGCCCATTTCCGCCGCCTCGCGGGCAAGCTCGAGCGCGGCGCGCATATACTTTTCCAAGTCCAAAATATCACCACCCGGAGTGTGCTTATGCTTTCTATTTTACTCATAGGCGTCGGCCTGTCAATGGACGCCTTTGCCGTTTCGGTGACGAGCGGCCTGACGGTGAAGGGCTTCGGCCCGAAGCACGCGGCCCTGCTGGGCATATATTTCGGCGTCTTTCAGTTTCTGATGCCGCTCATCGGCTGCCTGCTGGGCAGCACGGTGAGCTCCTTCGTGAGCGGCTACGCGCCATACATCAGCTTTTTCCTGCTGGCCTTTGTGGGCATAAAGATGCTGGTGGAGGCGATAAGGGGCGGGGAGGCCGCGGTATGTACGCAGCTGCGGCATACGCAGCTGCTCATGATGGCGATAGCGACGAGCCTGGACGCGCTGGCGGTGGGCGTATCCTTTGCCTTCATGCCGGAGGTGTCGCTGCTTCCGTCCTGCCTGCTCATAGGCTGCACCACCTTTGTGCTCTGCTTTGCGGGCGGCATGGTCGGCGGGAAGATACCGGGCATATCATGTAAGACCGCCGGCATCGCCGGCGGCGTGGTGCTCTGCGCCATAGGGATAAAGCTCCTCATCGAGGGGCTGGCGGGCTGAGTTTGGAGGTTTTCATGAGTTTTCTCTATCTGCTTGAGGGCATACGCTGCCCCTTTCTCGACCGGCTCTTCAGCCTCATAACCGAGCTGGGCGGCGAGACCCTGTACATGGCGGTGGCCATAGCCGTCTACTGGTGCGTGAGCAAGGGCCTGGGCTACTACATACTGACGACGGGCTTTGTCGGCACCATTGCGAACCAGTTTTTGAAGCTCTGCTTCCGCATACCTCGGCCCTGGGTGCTCGACCCGGACTTCAGCATCGTGGAATCCGCCCGGGCCGGCGCGACGGGTTACTCCTTCCCCAGCGGGCACACGCAGAACGCCTTTTCCTCCTTCGGCTGTCTCGGCATGTGGACGAAAGGCGGCTGGCGGGCGCTGTGCTTTGCCATTGTCGTTCTCATCGGCTTTTCGCGGATGTATCTGGGCGTACACACGCCGCTGGACGTGGGCGTGGCCTTTGTGCTGGGGCTTGTGCTGATGCTGGCGCTGTATCCGGTGTTCCGGGACATTGAGGCGCACCCGGGGCGGATGTACGGCATCATAGGCGGAATGATAGCGCTGACGCTGGCGTATCTGTGCTACGTGGAGCTCTGGCCCTTCCCGTCGGACATAGATGCGGCGAACCTGGCCTCCGGCACAGAGAACGGCTACAAGCTGCTGGGCGCCTCGGCGGCGCTGCTGCTGTCCTACTGGCTGGACCGGCGGTACATCCGCTTCGATACGCGCGCGCCTCTGTGGGGCCAGGTTTTGAAGCTGGTGCTGGGCCTGGCGATAGTGGTAGGCATCCGCGTCGTGCTGAAGGCCCCGCTCTACGCTCTTCTCGGCGAAGGCGGCGTGGCGGACGCCGCGCGGTATTTCCTCGTCGTCCTCTTCGCCGCCGCCATCTGGCCCATGACCTTCCGCTTCTTCTCGAAAGCAGCCCGCGCGCAGCGCGTTTAAAGTTTTTTGCCCCGCTTTTTTGTAAAAAAGCGGGGCAAAAAACTTTTAAGCGTTTTATCCTTAGTCTTTCATGGCTACGGCGGTGTCGTAGAGGGCTTCTACCTCCTTGCTCGGGGACTTGCCCGCGGAGGTGGCTATGACTGCGGCGAGCAGACCCGCAAAGAAGCCCGGGATTATCTCGTACACGCCCGTACCCTTCAGGAAGACCAGCCACAGGACGTCCACCAGCGCGCCGACCACGATGCCCGCCACCGCGCCGCCGAAGGTGAAGCGCCGCCAGAACAGCGACAGCAGAATGACCGGGCCAAAGGCCGCGCCGAACACGCCCCAGGCGTTCTCCACAAGGCCCATTATCGTGCCGCTGTTCGGGTTCGCCGCAATGAGCAGAGCGATGACCGAAATGATGACCACCACTATGCGCCCCGCCCAGAGCATCTCCTTGTCACTCGCGTTCTTGCGGAACACCGGCTTATACACGTCGCTGGCAAAAGCCGAGGCCGAGGCCAGCAGCTGGGAGTCGCAGGTGCTCATCGCCGCCGCCAGTATGGCCGACAGCAGCAGACCGCTCACCAGCGCCGGGAAGATCGTGCGCACCATCGTGATGAACACCACCGACGAGTCCTCGATCTCGCCCAGGAACATCCGCCCGATAAGGCCCGAGCCCACCGAGAAGATGAGGATGATGAAGGTCCAGCTGATGCCTATAACGCTCGACTTGCGCAGGTCCTTGTTGGAGCGTATGGACATGAACCTTATTATAATGTGCGGCATGCCGAAGTAGCCCAGGCCCCAGCCGAGGCCGGAAACAATGTCGCTCCAGCTTGTGAAGGCGTCCCAGTACCCCTCTACCGCCGGGGCCGCCCCGGCAACCGCGCCGCCGTTTTTCACCAGCGCCAGGGCAAAGATGGGCGCAATGAGCAGCGCCGCCAGCATCAGCAGGCCCTGGAAAAAGTCCGTCCAGCACACCGCGTTGAAGCCGCCCAGGAAGGTGTAGGCGATGATGATGAACGCAGCTATGTACATCGCCACCGTAGCGTCTATGCCTATGACCGTGCTGAACAGCGTGCCGCAGGCCTTGATGCTTGAGGCAGCATATATCGTGTAGGCCACGAGGAAGATGACCGCGCAGATTATCTGCAAAAACTTGCTCTTCGACAGGAAGCGGTTCGTCAGGTACTGCGGTATCGTGATCGAGTCCTTCGCCGCTATCGAGAACTTCCTCAGCCTCGGCGCTTCAAATATCCACGAGAGCGCGTAGCCTATCGCAAGACCCACCGCGATCCATATCTGCCCCATGCCCAGCGCGTACACCGACGCCGGCAGGCCCATGAGCACCCAGGCGCTCATGTCCGAGGCGCCCGCCGAGAGCGCAGACACCCACGGCCCCATCTGACGGCCGCCCAGGAAGTAGTCCTTCTCGTCGTTGCCCTTGCTCTTGACAAAAAAGTAGATGCCTATGCCTACCATGAACACAAAGTAGATGACAAACACTATAAGCTCGGTCAAATTCATTCCGTCTACCCCACACATGAAAAATTTTTATACATTCCATTACCTTTACAAATGGATGCTTTTGAATTATAATCTTAGCCGCGGCAAATGGCAAGAGGCGGGCCCCCGTTTTTGGGGCTCCGGAGAGCTTTTTTGCGGGCTTGCATCAAATTTATTGATTTGCTTCATCTTTGCATGAAAGGAATTCATGTAATATGCCAGTGAACAAATATGAGGCCTTTTTGAAGGCGGCGGAGCTGGGGAGTCTGACGCGCGCGGCGGCGGAGCTGGGGGTGACGCAGTCTGCGGTCTCGCACATGATAGGGGCGCTGGAGGAGGAGCTGGGCTTCTCCTTATTAAAAAGGGGCCGCGGCGGGGCGCGGGCGACGGCGGAGGGCGAGCGCGTGCTGCCCGCCATCCGCGGCATGCTGAACTCACGCGAGCAGCTGGAGCAGACGGCGGCCGCCATCCGCGGCCTAGACTGCGGCACGGTGAGGATAGGCACCTTCACCAGCGTCGCCGTCCACTGGCTGCCGGGGATGATAAAGCGTTTCCAGTCCGAGTATCCGAAGGTGGAGCTGAAGCTCATGAACGGTGACTACCACGACGTGGAGCAGTGGCTGTCAGAGGGGAGCGTGGATCTGGGCTTCATCGCGCTGCCGACGCGGCTGAAGGGGCGGATCACGGCGCTGCTGGAGGACAGGCTGCTGGCCGTCGTACCGGTGGACCACCGGCTGGCCTCCCTGCCGCGCTTCCCTATAAAGGAAGTCGAAAACGAGCCCTTCATAAGCCTCCTGGAGACGAGCGACCACGACGCGCGCCGAGCGCTTGAAGCCGCGGGCGTAAAACCCAATATACGGTATACGACAAAGGACGACTACGCAATAATTGCGATGGTCGAGCAGGGTCTGGGCGTGAGCATCATGCCGGAGCTGCTGCTCTCGGGCCGCAGCGACAACGTGCGTATCATGGAGCTGACCCCGCCCGCGAGCCGGACCATCGGGCTCTGTCTCCCGGACGCGGACAGGGCCGGTCCCGCCACGCTCCGCTTCGCCGACTGCGTCTCCGACTGGGTCCGCGAGCACTATTCCCGGTTACAGAACACCTTGTCGTGAATTAGCGTATGAAATATTTTGCAATCTCTGACCCAATAAATTCATTTTAAGGCTTGAAATGTGCCGGGCTATAGCGTATACTTAGTTTGTCTTGAAATTTGGCACTTTGCAAAATGCAATTTATTTGTCAAAGGGAGGAACACAAATGAAAAAGAGAATAGCTGCGCTGGTACTGTGCCTGGCACTGGTATTTGCGCTCGCCGCCTGCGGAGAGGCCGCCCCCGCGACCGAGAGTGCAGCCCCGACGGAGAGCGCCGCGCCCGTCGCCCCGGCGGACGTGCCCGACCTGGAGGTCTCCGCCAACCTCGACTTCGGCACCGGCAGCTCCACCGGCACCTACTACGGCTTCGGCGGCGCCTTCGGCACCTACATCTCCAACAACACCGGAGTGACCATCACCGCCGTCACCACCGCCGGCTCTCAGGCCAACATCGAGATGGTCGACGCGGGCGAGTATGACCTCGGCTTCGTGCAGTCCGACGTCATGAGCTACGCCTACAGCGGCACCAACCTCTTCACCGAGCCCGTGACCGGCTTCACCACCCTCGCGGCCCTCTACATGGAGCAGGTGCAGATCGTCACCCTCGACCCCGAGATAAAGACCGTCGGCGACCTGGCCGGCAAGACCGTCTCCATCGGCGCCGTCGGCTCCGGCGTGTACTTCAACGCCATCGACGTGCTCGGCGCCTATGACCTCACCGAGGACGACATCAGCCCCGTCTACCAGAACTTCGACGACAGCGTCGAGAGCCTGCAGGACGGCCGCATCGACGCCGCCTTCATCGTCGCCGGCGCCCCCACCACCAGCATCGTGCAGCTGGCCACCACCCAGGACGTCCACCTCGTCAGCCTCGACCAGGAGCACATCGACAAGCTCATCGAGGTCAGCCCCTACTACAGCGCCTACACCATCGGCGCCGACGTCTACGGCACCGCTGAGGACTGCACCACCGTCGCCATCAGCGCCGTGCTGATCGGCCGCGCGGACCTCGACCCCGACGTGGCCTACACCATCGTCTACACGCTCTTCCAGAACGCGGACAAGATCAGCCACGCCAAGGCTGCCGAGCTGAGCCGTGAGTTCGGCGCCTCCGTCACGGACGTCCCCTACAACGAGGGCGCCGCCCGCTACTTCGAGGAGCAGGGCTTCACCGTTCCGACGGCCTGAGCTCGCACTTTTGAACTCGCGTCAGTACGCGGCGCCCAGCCAGGGCGCCGCGGCTTTCGCAAGGGAGGTATACAATGTCTGAGAAGAAAAAGAAAACAGACGGCCTGTTCGACAGCCGGATAGTCGACTCCGACGTCAGCGAGCAGCCGCACTACGAGCATCCGCACGTCAAAGGCTTTGACGGGGCGTCCTTCGAGCCGGAGGAGGACCAGTCCGCCGACGTGGGCACGATGGAGGACGTCGAGGCCATCATGCGCAAGTACGACCGCGAGTCGAACACGCGCATCTGGCAGGGCACTCCCAAGCTCATCGTCGATATCCTCATGGCGCTCTTCTCGGCCTACTGCATCTACTCCACGCTTACCACCAGGGCCGCCATCGAGATACGCCTCACCGCCTTCATGGGCTGCATCATGATCCTCGGCTTCCTGACCTACCCGGCCAGCAAGAAGCACGTCAAGGTCAACTCCCTGCCGTGGTACGACATCGTGCTCATGATCCTGGGCGCGGCGGCGTTCTTCTACTACAGCTTCTCCTACAACGACCTGAGCCGCGTGCTCACGAGCCCCATCCGCATGACGATGACCTACAACATCATCGGCATAGTCGGTGTGCTCGTGCTCGCGGAGCTCTGCCGCCGCTGCGTGGGCCTGCCCATACTCTTCGTGGCGGGCGCGCTGCTCATATACACCTTTGCGAGCGGCCAGAGCCTCAACGCCGTCATCCACAGCCTCTTCTACTCCACGCAGGGCATCCTCTCCACGCCTGTCAACGTCTGCGCCAAGTTCATCGTGGTGTTCATAATCTTCGGCGCCTTCCTTGAGCGCACGGGCATAGCGAACTTCTTCATAGACCTGGCCAACTCCGTGGCGGGCTCCGCCTCCGGCGGCCCGGCCAAGGTCGCGGTCGTGGCAAGCGCGCTGGAGGGCATGGTGTCCGGCAGCTCGGTCGCCAACACCGTCGGCTCCGGCTCCATCACGATACCCCTGATGAAAAAGACCGGCTACCGCGCCGAATTCGCCGGCGCAGTCGAGGCCGCAGCCTCCACCGGCGGCCAGATCATGCCGCCCATCATGGGCGCCGCCGCCTTCCTGATGACCGAGTACGTCAACGAGCCCTACGGCCAGATCGCCGTGCGCGCCATACTGCCCGCGGTGCTCTACTTCCTCGGCATCTTCATCGCGGTCCACCTCGAGGCCAAGAAGTTCGGCCTGCGCGGCATCCCCCGCAGCGAGCTGCCGAAGTTCTCCCAGCTCATCCGCAAGATATATCTTCTTGCCCCGCTGGTGATACTCATCTACCTCGTCACCTCAAACTCGAACACCATCCAGGTCAGCGCCTCCATCGCCATCATCGTGGCGGTAGTGGCCAGCCTGTTCGACAAGGACAACCGCATAACGCCCAAGCGCTTTTTCGAGGCGCTGGCGGCCGGCGCCAGGGGCACCATCACGGTCGCCGTGGCCTGCGGCATCGCGGGCGTCATCGCCGGCTGTATCACGGTCACCGGCCTGGGCAGCAAGCTGATAAGCGGCGTCATCGCCCTCTCCGGCGGCAACGTGATGATCGGCCTGGTGCTGACGATGATCTGCTGCATCATTCTCGGCATGGGCGTGCCGACCACGGCCAACTACTGCATCATGGCGACGACCTGCGCCCCCATACTCCAGGAGCTGGGCGTGGACCTCATCGCGGCGCACTTCTTTGTGTTCTACTTCGGCATCGTGGCGGACATCACGCCGCCGGTCGCGCTCGCGGCCTACGCCGGCAGCGCCATCGCCAAGAGCAACCCGATGAAGACGGGCGTGCAGGCCACGAAGCTGGCCATAGGCGCGTTCATAGTGCCGTACGTGTTCGCGCTGAACCCGTCGATGCTGTTCATAAACGCGAGCGTGGGCGACATAGTGCTCATCTGCGCCACGGCGGTGCTGGGCATGTTCGGCGTAGCTGCGGCGATGAACGGCTATCTGTTCAAGAAGATCCAGTGGTATATGCGCATCGCCTTCATGGTGAGCGGCCTGTTGCTGCTGGTCCCCGGCCTGGTGACGGACATCGCCGGCCTGGTGCTGCTCGCAGCCCTCACGGCCTACCAGTACTTCAGCGCCCGCGGCAGCATAGCCCGCGCGGCCTGAGCGAAAACAGCAAAAACTCCCCGCCCGAGGGCGGGGAGTTTTTTCATGCCGTGCGCGTGAGGAACACCTCGCGGCAGAGCTCACGTGCCGCCGCGGCGGCGGCCGAGGCGCGCTCCTCATCCGCAAAGAGCCCGTAGACCGCGGAGCCCGAGCCGCTCATGACGGCGCCGAGCGCGCCGTTTTCCAGCAGCAGGCGCTTTATCTCGCCCACGGCCTGGGCGCAGCGGCGGTCCAGGGCGTCCTCGAAGACGTTGTACATCCTCCTCGCGACGCCCGCAAGGTCCCCCGCGCGCAGGGCGGCGACAAGACCGTCCGTATCCGGGCGGCAGCGGGTGCGCAGGGCGTCCAGCCGGGTGAAGAGCTCCGGCGTGGAGCAGGTGAAGTGCGGCATGCAGATGACGGCGGGGGTCTCCGGCAGGGGCGGCAGGGCTTCGAGGACCTCTCCGCGGCCCCCGGCCAGCGCCGTGCCGCCCAGGAGGCAGAAGGGCACGTCCGAGCCCGCGCGCAGCGCCGCGGCAAAGAGCGCATCCTCCCCCAGCGGGGCGCCCGTCAGATCATTCAGCGTACGGATGACCGCCGCGGCGTCCGAGGAGCCGCCGCCCAGGCCCGCACAGACAGGTATCTGCTTGGTTATACGTATATAGGCCCCGGAATCCAGCCCTGCGGCCTCGAAGAAGGCCTTTGCCGCCTTGACAGCTATGTTTCTCTCGTCCGTGGGGATGTAGCTCCGGTTCGTCTCCGCGCGGAAGAAGCCCGGCTCCCGCAGCTCCACGTATACCTCGTCCGCGAGCTGCGCGGCCTGCATGACCATTTTGAGCTCGTGAAAGCCGTCCGTGCGCCTGCCCAGCACGTCGAGCGAGAGGTTCAGCTTCGCCCTCGCGGGCACCGTGAGGCCGCTCACAGGCAGAAGAGGCGCGGCATGAGCTCGACTCCGCTTTCAAGGAAGGGGCCGGACTCGCCGTTCTTCTCCGTGTAGCCGAGGCCAGAGGCGGGGCCCATCTCACGGCTGTCGTATATCATGTATGGTACCGGCGTGCCGCCATGGGCGCCGTTTGCCATGAAGGTGCGGTGGTCCGAGAGGATGAGCAGCCGGAAGTCCTCCCCCCGCTCGCGCAGGGCGGCGCACAGGGGCTTCGCCACGCGCTCGGAGAGGCACTCGACGCTGTAGATCTTGTGCTCCAGGTCGTGATTGTGCGTGGCCTCGTCCGGGCCTTCGAGGTGGATGGCGGCGAAGTCGTGCTCCGCGAGGACGTCCAAGGCCGCGGCGGTCTTGGCCTCGTAGTCGGTGTCCCACTCGCCTGTGGCGGTGGGGACGCTCACGGGCTCAAGGCCCACGAGGCGGGCAATGCCGTGGCAGAGCGGCACGGCCGAGATGACGCCGCCGTCCGCTCCGAAGCGCGCCGGGAAGTTCGGCAGGGCCGCGCCCTTGCCCTCGGCCCAGAACCAGATGCAGTTGGCGGGCAGCTTGCCCTCAGCCTCGCGCTTTTTGTTGATGGGGTGGCCCGGCAGGAGCTCGGCGGCCTTGCGCATGAGGCCGAGCAGTACCTCCGCGTTGGCGCAGCCGGAAGGCAGCAGGGGGCCTATCTTCTCGTTCAGGTGGTCGTGCGGCGGGGCGAGGACTATGCCGGCGATGTCCGCCCGCTCCTGTACGGCCAGGTGCCGGAAGCTGGAGCCGGGGCGCACCGTGAGCTGCGCGCGCTCCGCCAGGGCCGCGAAATCCGGCTGGGCGAAGAGCCAGGTCACGAGCTCGTCCGACTCTTCCCCCTCGATGGAGCCGGCGCTGTGCGAAATCATGATGCGCTCCTCAAAGGGCGCGCCCTCCGGCCCGCCGAGGTTCACCATGTTGCAGCGGTAGGCCGCGCCTCCCTCGGGCATGACGCCGCCCGAGGCCGCGAGCTCCAGCGGAGCGCGCCCGGAAAAATACTTGCGCGGGTCGCAGCCGAAAATGCCCATGATGGCCGTGTCGCTCCCGGGGGGGAAGCCCTCGGGTATGGTCTGGCAGAGACCGAGCTCACCGCGCTCGCAGAGAGAATCGAAAAAAGACTTCCGGCAGGCCTCAAGGGGCGTTTTGCCGCCCAGTTCCGCAAGGGGGTCGTCGGCCATGCCGTCGCCTATTATGAGGACGTATTTCATATTCTGCCTCCTGTTTCACACTAATTTGAGGGTAGTATATCGCAAATCACCCCTGAATGGAAGAGGGAGTTCTCTCCCCGCAGGCAAAGTGTTAAAACTTTAATCTTCCCATATGAGTATTTTTGTGGTATGATTTAATGAGGTAAGTGTGAATCAGCCGCGTCAACGTCGGAGGAGGTCAGCAGTTTGAATTCCATAAAGCAGCTTCAGGCCCAGGAGGAGGTCCGCGCCCGGCGCGAGGAGGAGGCCCGCCGCCTCAGACTTGAGCAGGAGACGGCCGCGGATATGGCCGTCCTGCGCGCTATCCTGGACGCCGAGCGCAGCGCATGTGAGATAGAAAGTGCAGCCGAGCGGCACCGTGCCGGGCTCGACGGGCGCATCCGGGCAGCAAAGGACGAGCTGCTCTCCCGCGTGAGGGCCGAGACGCGCGAAGCCATGGCGCAGGACGCCGAGGCAGAGCGCCTGCGCGCCGAGGGCGAGATAGAAAAGGACAGGGCCGAGGCCGCCGCGCGCCGCGAGGCGCTCCGGGCGCGGTACGAGAGCTCCCGCGAGGGCTACGTGCAGCAGGTCTTCGACATAGTCACGGGTAAGCGGGATGAATAACAGCGGACGCCGCGCGATGGACATCGCGCTCGCCACCGAGGCGCGCGCCATGTATGCGAACCTGCTCTCGGACGAGGACAAGGAAAAGCTCGCCGCCCTGCACAGCACGGACGAGCTGGTGGCCTTCCTGGGCAGGAGCCCGGCCTGGCGGCCCGTGTCCCTGGCCCTGCCCGCCGTCGGGGCGACGGACAGGCAGTTTTCCGAGGCGCTCAGCCGCTGCCTCTATGAGGATTACGAGCGGCTGTACCGCTTTGCGAACGACGCCGCAAAGGAATTCCTCCTCTTCATGTCCTATGAGGTGGAGCTCCGGGCCATACTCGCCGCGCTGCGGCGGCTCTCGGACAAGTCCATCGCGGAGGAGATACGCCTGCCCAGCCAGGCCGCGCGCCTGATGCGGGGCGTGGACATAGAGCGGCTCAAAACCGCCAAGACCTTCCCCGAGCTCACCGAGGCCGTCCGCGGGAGCATGTATTTCCCCGTGCTGAGCGCCATGGAGCTCGACCCCAAGACCGGTATGCCGGATGTCTCCGCCGCGGCGCTGCAGCTGTCCGCGCACTTCTACCACGCGCTGGACCGGCACCTGAAACAGGGCTACCGAGGTCCGGCCAGGCGGGAGCTTGCAAGGACCGTCAGCTTCCGCACGGACATGCTTAACATCTCCTTCCTCCTGCGCCTGCGCCGCTTCGGCACGCCGACGGACGAGGCCATGCGTCTGCTGCTGCCGCTGCACGGCGCCCTTGGCCCCGACGCTGAACGCCGCATCCTCCAGGCCGGCTCGGATGAGGAGGCCATGGCCGAGATACGCGCTTCGCGCGTCGGGCGCTGGCTCTCGGGCGTGGAGGGCGGCTCGCCTGAGCAGCTCATGCGCGCCGCGGAGACCGCCTTCTACCGCAAGGTCATGCACGGCACGCCGAATCTCTGCGTCGTGGACGCCTTCCTGACCCTCAAGGAAAACGAGGCGGACATGCTCCGCCGCGCCTTCATAGCGCTGCAATACGGGCTTAGCCCCGCAAACTATATCCTTTAAAATCCACTTCCCAAGGGGGGCTGATGCTTGGCAACAGAAAAGATGCTAAGGGCCGTCGTTTCCGGCCCTGCCGACAGGCTGGACGAGGCCATACGCGGTCTCGTGCTCGGCATGGAGTTCCACCCCATGCCCGCCTCCGAGGTGTTCGGACGGGGCGAGCTTGTCACGCCCACGGGGGAGGACCCCTACCGCCCGGCGCTCAGCTCCGTCCTCGCGCTGCTGACGAAGCTGGGCATAAAACCCGCCTTCGGCGAGTTCGAGGGCCGGGGCTACGACCTCGAAGGCTGCGAGAAATACATCTCCGCCGCCTCCGGCGAGGCAGCGCGCGTCATAACTCATCGGAACGCCGAGTTAAGCCTCGCCACGGACAACGAGGAGCTCATAGGCCGGCTCGAACCCCTGTCGCTGCTCACCGTCGATCTGGAGGAGCTGCTGGCCGTGAAGCACCTGAAGCTCCGCTTCGGCACCATAGAGGAGGAGCTCTGGGACGAGGTCCGCGCCGAGGCCGAGAACGAACGCGGGGCCTTCCTCTTCCGCTCCGGCTTCAGCGAGGGGCGGGTCTGCTGCATCCTGCTGACCCTGCCTGGCGCGGCGCTGAGGGAGGAGGACCGGCTGCGCGACTTCGGCTTCCAGCCCGAGAACGCACCCAATGCCGCCGGCCTCACCGGCATCCCCGCCGAGCGCATCGTCCAGCTGCGTCAGGAGGCCGAGGACGCGCGCCGTCAGGCCGCCCAGCTTACCGCCGAGCTCGACGCGCTGCGCGAGAGGGAACGGGCGGACCTGCTCAGCTGCTACTCCTGGCTGCGTTTCATGAGCGAGGCGCACGACCTGCGCCGCTTTGCCGCCGTGAGCGGGGAGGATTTCTACCTCTGCGGCTGGCTGCCCGAGGGCAGGCTTGAGGCCTTCAAGGCCGCCGCCGACGGGCTCGGCTGCGCCTGCAGCCTCGACAAGCCCGGCCATGCGGACATCGGCCACGTGCCGGTCAAGTTCAGCCAGGGCTTCTTCTCCCGCATCTTTGCGCCCTTCGTGCAGATGTACGGCGCCCCCGCCTATGGGGAGAGCGACCCGCGCGTCTTCATGTTCATCACCTACTGCCTGCTCTTCGGGCTCATGTTCGGGGATGTGGGCCAGGGCGCGGTGCTCGTGCTCTTCGGCCTTTTCCTGCTGAAGAAAAAGGGCATGTGGCTCGGGCGCATACTGGCCGCCGTGGGCTGTTCGGCCGTGGTGTTCGGCTTCGTCTACGGCAGCGTCTTCGGAAACGAACACCTGCTGCCCGGCTTCAAGGTGCTGGAGGGCGACGGGGTCGTGACCATCCTGCTCTTCACGGCCGGCGTCGGCGTCGTGCTCATCCTCATCAGCGGCGTGCTGAATATAATCACCGGTTTCCGGCAGAAGGATTACCGCAAGGCCCTCTTTTCCGCAAACGGCGTCACCGGCGTCCTGTTCCTCGCGGGCATCGTGGGCTGCGCCGCCTCGGACGCGCTTTTTGCCACGGGCCTGCTCTCCACGGGCGCCGTCTGGTTCGTCTTCGCGCTGCTGCTGCTCTCCATCTGGTTCGGGGAGCCGCTCATCAGCATGATGGGTCTCGCCCCCGCCGAGCACGGGCACAAGACCTCCGTCGGGATGATGATACTCGAAGGCTTTTTCGAGCTCTTCGAGGCCTTCCTGAGCTGGCTGTCGAACTGCCTGAGCTTCCTGCGAGTCGGCACTTATGCCATCTGCCACGCCATAATGATGCTCATAGTCTATGCCCTGTCCGAGACGAGCGGGGGCTACTCCATCTTCGGCCTCGTCATCGGCAACATCATCGTCATGGGCATAGAGGCCGCGCTCGTCTGCATCCAGGCGCTGAGGCTGGAGTTTTACGAGCTGTTCGGCCGCTTCTACACCGGCCGGGGCGAGGCCTTCGCCCCCGCGCACATAGACTACTCCTCCCCCGCCCAGCGCGCCGCCTGACACCGCCTTATAAACACATCAGATAAATCGGAGGTTCCTACTATGCTTATCAAGCTCATCAGCCCCCTCGTCGCCGTCCTCGTGTTCATAGTTCTGCCCCTCTGGCTCATCGCCCGCCGCGCCAAGGCCGGCAAGAGCGTGAAAAAGCCGCTCATCGCCAACCTCTGCGGCTTCTTCCTCGTCATGTTCGCCACCGCCGTGGTCTTCCTCGGCCAGGGCGTAGCCGCGGCCAACGACGCGGCCGAGGCCGCCGCCGTCGCGGGCAGCACCGACTGGACCAAGGCCATAGGCTATCTCGCCGCCGCCCTCGCCGTCGGCATCTCCGGCATCGCCTCGGGCATCGCCGTCTCGAACTCCGCCTGCGCCGCCATCGGCGCCCTGACCGAGAACGAGGGCAGCTTCGGCAAATCCATAGTCTTCGTCGGCATGGCCGAGGGCATCGCCATCTACGGCCTGCTCATCGCCATCGTCATCCTCCTGTTCTGATGCGCTGCTTCTGCATCACGGACGACCCCGACGTGCTGACCGGCATGCGTCTGGCCGGCATAGAGGGCCTGCACGCTTCCACAAAAAAGGACGTGGACGCCGCCGTGAGCCGGGTCTGCGCGGACAGCGGCATCGCCATCCTCATCATCACGGAGGGCTGCTACGCGCTCAGCCGGGAGCGGCTGGATGAGCTGAAGCTCTCTGCCGGCAGGCCGCTCGTGAACGTCATCGCGGACAGCCGCGGCTCCGTGCGCGCCAGGGACTACATCACCCGCCTCATAAACGAGGCGATAGGCATCAAGATCTAGGAGGGCGGCATATGCAAGAGGAAAAAAGCAAACTCAAGGCCTTCACCTCCGCCGTGACCGCCGCCGCCCAGGAGCGCGCGGCAAAGATAAACGCGGAAACCGAGCAGCTGGAGCGCGAGGCCATGGAGGCCTACTCCGCGGATCTGGCCGCGGCCGCCGCCAAGCGCCGGGCCTCCGCCCTGGCCGACGCCAAGGTGCGTGAAAACAAGCGCATCGTGGCTGAGGGCCTCGCCGCGAAGCGCAGCCTGCTCCAGTTCCGCGAGGACTGCGCGGACGACGTCTTTGCCGAGGTGCGCCGCCGCGTGCTGGAGCTGCCGGAGCAGCCCGAGTACGGCAATACGCTGAAAGAGCAGCTCTGGCGCGCGCTGGACGCTGTTCCCGGCGCCCGGAGCGCGCGCGTCCTGCTCCGGCGCGAGGATATGCGCTTTGCCCAGAGCCTGAACGCCGCCTCCCCCGGGGTGCGGCTCAGCTTTGAGGAGGGGGGCTTCTCCCTCGGCGGGCTCGTGTTCGAGTGCGCGGAGAAAGGCCGGAAGATAGATCTCTCCTTTGACGCGGCGCTTGAAGACCTTGAGGGCCGCTTCTCGGAGATAACCGGCTTCAGTCTGGAGGGCGCAGATGGGCAATAAAACGGAGTATTACATCCACGGGGTAAACGGCCCCGTCATCAAGGTCCGCGGGGGGCGCAGCCTGCCGCGCATGAGCCTTGTCTACGTGGGCGAGCAGAGGCTCTTCGGCGAGGTCGTCTCCTCCGCCGGGGAGGAGAGCATCGTCCAGATCTACGAGGACTCCGGCGGCCTCACGGCCGGGGAGCCCGTCTTCCCGACGAACGAGCCCATGTCCGTCCGCCTCGGCCCCGGCATGATAGGCGGCATCTTCGACGGCATAGGCCGTCCGCTCCAGGCCATAGAGGCCATGGCTGGCAGCTTCATCACGAAGGGCATCAACATCGAGAGTCTGGACGAGAAGAAGTTCTGGGAGGTCGAGGTCCTCATAAAGGAGGGCGATGAGCTCCGACCGGGGCAGTTCTTCGCCAAATGCCGCGAGAGCGAGATGACAGAGCACCGCTCCATGGTCCCCCCCGGCGTCTCGGGCAGGGCCGTGGAGGTGAAGCCCTCGGGCAGCTACACGGTGACGGAACCCATAGCCTACGTGGAGGACGCGCGCGGCGAGCGCACGCCGCTGTGCCTTTCCCAGAAGTGGCCCGTGCGCGAGCCGAGGCCCTTTGCCGACAGGCGGCCCATAGACAGGCCCCTCGTCACGGGCCAGAGGGTCATAGACACGCTCTTCCCCGTGGGCAAGGGCGGCTGCGCGGCCATACCCGGCCCCTTCGGCGCGGGCAAGACCGTCGTACAGCACCAGCTCGCCAAGTGGTCGGACGCGGACATCATCGTCTACCTCGGCTGCGGCGAGCGCGGCAATGAGATGACCCAGGTGCTAGACGAGTTCCGGGAGCTCAAGGATCCCCGCTCGGGCCGTCCGCTCATGGAGCGCACCATCCTCGTCGCGAACACCTCGAACATGCCCGTCGCGGCCCGCGAGGCCTCCATCTACACGGGCATGACCATAGCCGAATACTACCGCGACATGGGCTACCACGTCGCGCTCATGGCGGACTCCACCTCCCGCTGGGCCGAGGCCCTGCGCGAGATCTCCGGCCGCCTCGAAGAGATGCCTGCGGAGGAGAGCTTCCCCGCCTACCTGCCCAGCCGCCTGGCCGGCTTCTACGAGCGAGCAGGCTTTGTGGATACGCTCTCCGGCACGGAGGGCAGCGTGACCGTCATAGGCGCCGTGTCGCCCCAGGGCGGCGACTTTTCCGAGCCCGTCACCCAGAATACCCAGCGCTTCGTCCGCTGCTTCTGGGCGCTCGACCGCTCCCTCGCCTACGCGCGCCACTTCCCCTCTATAAACTGGAACAACTCCTACACCGAGTATTTCAACGACCTCATACCCTGGTACAGCGAGAACTTCGGCGAGGATTTCACCGAGCTGCGCGTGCGCATCATGGCCCTGCTCAACGAGGAGAGCTCCCTCATGGAGATAGTCAAGCTCATAGGCGCGGACATCCTGCCCGACGATCAGAAGCTCATCATCGAGACGGCGAAGGTCATCCGCGAGGGCTTCCTGCAGCAGAACGCCTTCCACGCGACGGACACCTACATGAAGCCGGCGGACCAGATGTCCATGCTGCGCGTCATCCTCCGGCTCTACGACGGGGCGAAGGACCTCGTCGCGCAGAACATACCTCTGCGGCAGCTGGTGGACACAGGCGTTTTCACCGCGCTGGAGCGCATGAAGTTCGAGCTGGGCGGCGGCAAGCCGGCAGCCGAGTTCATGGAGCTTGTGGACAACGCCGTGGCCTCCGTGCGCCGCGCAAACGCATAGGGGGTGGCTGAATGCGCATAGAATACACAGGTCTTTCCGAGATAAAGGGCTCCCTCGTCGCGCTCGACGGCGTGAAGGGCGCGGCCTATGACGAGCTGGCCGAGGTCATCCTCCCCGACGGCAGCCGCCGCCGCGGCAGGGTCATCCTCATAGACGGCGAGCGCGTCGTCATCGAGGCCTTTGAGGGCACGAGCGGCATAGACATGCAGAGCGCCTGCACGAGATTCATGGGCAAACCCATGACCATCGCCCTCTCCGGCGAGATACTCGGCCGCGTCTTCGACGGCACGGGCCGGCCCATAGACGGCCTCAGCGAGGTCTACGCCGCGGAGCGCCGGGACATAAACGGCGCTGCCATAAACCCCGTCTCCCGCGAGTATCCCCGGAGCTTCATCCTCACGGGCATCAGCTCCATAGACGCGACCTGCACCCTCATAAGGGGACAGAAGCTGCCCATCTTCTCCGGCGCGGGCATGAGCCACAACGAGCTGGCCGCCCAGATAGTCCGCCAGGCCCGCGTCATCGCCACGGAGGGCGACGACGCGAGGTTCGTCACCGTCTTCTGCGCCATGGGCATCAAGAACGACACGGCCGACTTCTTCCGCCGCGACTTTGCCGAGTCCGGCGCCCTGGGCAGGACGGTCATATTCCTCAACATGGCCTCCGACCCCATCATAGAGCGCGTGCTGACGCCCCGCTGCGCCATGACGGCGGCGGAGTACCTGGCCTTCGAGCTGGGCTACCACGTCCTCGTCGTCATGACCGACATGACCTTCTACTGCGAGGCCCTGCGCGAGTTCTCCAGCTCCAAGGGCGAGATACCCTCCCGCAAGGGCTTCCCGAGCTACATGTACTCAGACCTCGCCTCCATCTATGAGCGCGCGGGGCTCATCAGGGGAAAGCCGGGCAGCGTCACCCTGGTGCCCATCCTCACCATGCCGGGCGACGATATCTCGCACCCCATCCCCGACCTCACGGGCTATATCACCGAGGGTCAGATAGTCCTCTCGCGCGAGCTGGCACAAAAGGGCATCTACCCGCCTGTGAGCATCCTGCCTTCCCTCTCCCGACTCATGAAGGACGGCACGGGCGAGGGCTTCACGCGGGCCGACCACCCGGACCTCTCGAACCAGCTCTTCGCCTCTTACTCCGAGGTCGCGAGCGCGCGCAGCCTCGCCACCGTCATAGGTGAGGATGAGCTTTCGGAGACCGACAAGCTGAGCCTCAAATTCGGCGCGGAGCTGGAGCGGCGCTTCATAACCCAGGGCATGTATGAGGACCGGAGCATCCAGGCCACGCTGGACCTGGGCTGGGAGCTGCTGTCCATCCTGCCGCGCGACGCGCTCTCCAGGGTCTCCGACAAGACGCTTGACGAGCACTACGTCCAGCTGCCGCACAAGCTCTGAGCGGCGCGGACATTCCTGAAGGGGAGGTGAGAGCTTGGCTCAGACAGCGCCCACCAAGGGCAACCTCAACGCCGCGAAGCGCTCCCGCGCGCTGGCCGACAACGGCTACGAGCTCATGGACCGCAAGCGGAACATCCTCATACGCGAAATAATGGAGCTCATGGACGAGGCGGAGGACCTGCAGGAGCGCATAGACTCCACCTTCTCCGAGGCCTACGCCTCCATGCGCCTGGCCGAGATCTCCATGGGCGGCTCCGCCCAGAGCGGCGCGAACGCCGTTCCGATAGACGACAGCTTCTCCATCCGCTTCCGCAGCGTCATGGGCGTGGAGCTGCCCGTCGTCAGCGCCGAGCCGGAGGAGCCCTCCGGCCCGCCCTACGGCCTCGCCTTCACGAGCTCGGACCTTGACGACGCCTATTTCAAATTTGCGGAGGTCAAGGAGCTGATACGCGAGCTGGCCGAGACGGAAAACTGCATCTACCGCCTGGCCTATGCCATCAAGAAGGCCCAGAAACGGGCCAACGCCCTGCAGAACATCGTCATACCCGGTCTCGATTCCGAGATCGCCCGCATCTCCGACGCGCTGGAGGAAAAGGAGCGCGAGGAGTTCGTGCGGCTCAAGGTCGTCAAGGCGCGGGAGCCGGAAGACGATGCACGATAATACACGGGGAGGATGACAAGATGAAAAAGCTGCTATCCCTTGCGCTCTGCCTTGCCCTGCTCTGCGGCCTTGCCGCCTGCGGCGCGGCCGACCCCTCCGACGTCGCGGCCTCGCTCGCCAAGGCGCAGGAGACCGCGGCCGGCCTCAAGAGCGCCAAAGTAGACATGTCAATGGACATGAGCTACACCATCGTCACCGGTGACGACCGCATGGACGTCACTACGAACATGGACATGAGCACCGAGACCGTGGCGGAGCCCCTGACCGCCTATGCCACCATGAACCTCGACATCATGGGCATAGATATGGACATCTACTACTACATCCGCCAGGAGGGCGACGGCTACGCTGCCTACGTGAGCGCCGACGGCGCGGAGTGGACCCGGCAGGACCTGCCCGAGGACCAGATCGCGCAGTATAACGCCGTGGAGAGCGTGGAGTTCTATCTCAGCGTGGCCGACAGCTTCGCCTACACGGGCGAGGAGGAGCGCGACGGCGTCAAGCTCTACCGCTACGACGGCGAGCTGAGCGGCGACCAGCTCGGCCGGGCCGTGGAGCTCTCCGGCATGGACGAGATGCTGTCCAGCTACGGCGCAGGCGCGGACACGGTGTTCCAGGGCAGCATGCCCATGAGCATCTGGCTGGACGCCGAGACCTTTGCGCCCGTGCGCTATGAGTTCGACATGAGCCAGATAGTCGGCGGCTTCATGCAGGGCGTGTTCGAGTCGGAGGGCGCGGGGCTGGAGAACAGCTCCGTCTCAGTGAGCCTCGATCTCTCGGAGTTCGACGCCATAGACAGCATAGAGGCCCCGGCGGGCATAGAATAAAGGCCCGGCAAAAAGGCTGCTGTCCTTCGGGCAGCAGCCTTTTTTCATCCCGGGCGCGGAAGGGAAAGGGGAAAGGATATGGCAAGACGCAGGCAGGGCGGCAAAAAGCGCGGCAGCCTCGTGGGGACGCTGGTCTTCGCCCTGGCGCTGCTGCTCATGTGGCTGGGCTCCGAGCTGGGGCTGGTGAGCTGGGGCGGCGGCGGGCCGGGCGCGGAGCTCGTGACGACCCCGCCGCCGGAGGACGCGCTCTTCGCCGCCTTCATAGACGTGGGCCAGGGCGACAGCGCCTTCGTCTCCTGCGGGGGCGAGACGCTGCTCATAGACGCCGGCATCAGCTCTGCGGGCGGCGCTGTGGCGGATTACCTGCGCTCCAGGGGCGTGGACCGGCTCGATTACGTCGTCTGCACCCACGCGCATGAGGACCACTGCGGCGGTCTGGACGACATCATAGAGGGTTTTGAGATCGGCACGCTCTTTGCTCCCTATACGGAGTTTGACTCCTCCGGCGCCTTCACGCGCTTTGAGGACACGGCGGCGGAGCGCGGCCTGTACATAACGGTCCCGCCCCTGGGGAGCGTCTTCACCCTGGGCGGGGCGGAATTCCAGTTCGTCGGCCCCGTCTCCGACTGGGGGGACGATTTGAACGACTCCAGCCTTGTTCTGCGGGTGGAGTACGGCGGCAGCGCCATACTCTTCACGGGCGACATCTCCTCAGGCGCGCTGGCCGACTGCGCCGCGCTGGGGGGCTTCGACCTCAGCTGCGACGTACTTAAGCTCGGCCACCACGGCAGCTCCAGCTCGACGGACGAGGAGATCCTGCGTCTTACGCGCCCCAGCCTTGCCATCGCCAGCTGCGGCGCGGACAACAGCTACGGCCACCCTCACGAGGAGGTCGTGGAGCTTTTGGAGGCCGAGGGCATCACCCTCCTGCGCACCGACGAGCGCGGCACCATCGAGCTCACCCTCCCCTCCGCCGCATAGCCAAAGCGTAAAAGTTTTTTGCCCCGCTTTTTTACAAAAAAGCGGGCGGGGTCCAGGGGCGGAGCCCTGGCCGCGCGCCGCCGCGCGCGGAACTTTCTCTTGTGCTAATGAAGCGCAGGAGGGGGTCAAAGGGGGGACCCTCGCCGGGGGTCCCCCCTTTTGCGCCCGGCGGGGCCGGGCGCAATAAAAATCCCCCAAAAAATCGCTGCATCGTGCATGGGATTCCCCCAAAAATCGTGTATTATAGAGTAGAGTAAGGAAAGGGGGTGCGCGGCATGGGCGAGAGCGAGATAATAGAACTCATTAGGGCCCGGGACGAGCGCGGGGCCGAGGAGCTGCTGCGGCATTTCGGCGCGCTGCTGCGCTACGTCATAGCCCCCCTCCTGCCCGACGAGCGCGACCGGGAGGACTGCCTCTCGGAGGTGCTCATGCGTATCTGGGACGGCATCGGCGGCTTTGATCCCGCCCGCGGCTCGTGGCGCGCCTACATAACTGCCGCGGCGCGCAACGCGGCGCTCAACCGCGCGCGGGCAGCGCGCGCAGCCGAGGCCCTACCGGACGGCCCCGCCGCCCAGCCCGGCCCTGAGGAGGCCGTCATCGCCGCAGAGGAGATAGACGAGCTGCGCCGCGCCATAGCCGCCCTCCCGCCCGGCGAACGTGCGCTCATATACCGCAAGTATTACTATCGCCAACCCACGGCGCAGATAGCCTCGGAGCTGGGCCTCAGCCCCCGGGCCGTGGAGGGGCGGCTCTACCGCATCAAGAAGCGCCTCGGCGCCGCGCTGGGAGGTGAGCGGAATGGATGAAAAACGCCTGGACTCTCTGCTTGACGAGGCCGTCGGCGCCGCCCCGCCCGAGGATGTGGTGCGTGCCGTCAGCCCCTGGCGCAAGGCCATGGTGCAGGTGCTCTGGGGCCTCGGCCTCACGGCCATCACCTTCAACTTCCTGGGCCTCAACTATATCCTGCCCAGCCTGGGCTGCGCGCTCATGCTGCTGGGCTTCCGCACGCTGAGGGGTGCGAACTGCCACTTCCGCCTTGCCTATCATGCCGCCGCGCTGCGCTGCGCCATGCAGGCCTTAGCCCTCGGCCTCGGCGCCACGGCCATACGCTCGGAGGAACTGAACGCGGCGCTGACCGTCCTCTCGGCCATTGCCGTCTTCGGCGTCACGCTGGGCTTCTGGCAGGGTCTTATCGCTGCGAAGGCCGCAGTGGGGCTGGAGCCGCGCGCCCCGGCGGCGGGCCTGCTCATGCTCTGGTACGCCGCCATCTACGTCCTGGCCCTCGCGGCCATGCTCCTGGGCGGCAGTATCAGTCTGCTGGGCGTTCTCATGGTCGCCGCCTTCATCGGCATCGTCGTCTCGCTCTCGAAGCTCTCGCGGCAGCTGGACGAGGTGGGCTACGCCATAGAGGCCGCGCCGGTGCGCCTGACGGACGGGCAGCTGTGCGCGCTGCTCGCGCTCATCGCGGCTGCGCTCATGGCCCTGGGCCTGCTGTGCTTCGGGCATTACCACATGGACTGGGAAGAGCAGCCCGCGCGCGGGGAGGAAGCCGCCGCCATCGCAGAAAAGCTCCTCGGCCTGGGCATGCCCGAATATGTCCTCGCGGACCTGGCGGACGAGGACCTGCTCCTCTGCGCCGAGGCCGAAGCGGTGGACGCGCACGTCGATGAGTTCAGCCTGGACGACGGCTCCGCGCTGCGCAGCACAGGCGTAGCGGTCCGCATGCCCGAGGAGGAGAGCTGGTACGAGCACTGGCTGCTCATCCAGCACTTCGACTGGCAGGGCGAGGCCAGCTTCCCCGGCACGGAGAGCATAGTGCTCTGGGCCGCAAACCGCATTTCAAACTGGTGGATAGACCTCAAAAACCCGCCCCACCTGCGCCTGCTCTATACCGAGGACGGCGAGAGCCGTGTCTCCTCCCCCGCCGTGTGCGAGCCGGGCGACGACGGCTACACCTTCAGCTTCGGCTTTTCCTTCCCGCGCGGGGCGGAGGGCGCGCGCGGCTATGTCTGCTACAGCATAGAGGCCGCCTCGTCCGTCATGACCATCGTGGACAGCGGGATAAACTACCGCCACCAGGAGAGCCTGCTGCAATACCCCGTCCGCACCGCACTGGAGGGCGGGCGCGCCTTCTGGCTGGGACAGGACGCGCTGCAGTTCTTCTCCGCGGAGGACGGCGGAGTGGATTTCACAAGCTGAAAAAAGCCGCCGCCCCGGCATGGGGCGGCGGCTGCGCTTATTTTATTATGCGGTAGTAGCCCTCTTTCCTCGCTATGGGCTGCGGCTCCGGGCCGTCGGCGTAGCCGAGGATACAGTTGCCGACGCCGACCCAGTCACCCTCGACGCCCCACTTCTCCAGCAGGGCCCTGCCCTCGGGCATCTCAAAAACCTCCCGCGCGCGGTTTATCCAGCAGGAGCCGAGGCCGATCGCGTGCGCCGCATTGAGCATATTCCCCATGACCAGCGAGGCGTCCTGCACGCCGTTGGGGTTGCCTGCCTCGGCGAAGACGACTACGACCGTCGGCGCCCCGAAGAAGGGGTCGAAGTCAGCTTTTCCCCAGACGGCGGCGTTCAGGCGGCTCATGAGCGCAATGTCCTGCGCGTTCTGCACGGCGACGATGAGCGGCGACTGCGCGCCGCGCGCCGTGGGCGCGTAGGTCCCGGCCCCGAGCACGGCCTGGAGCTCGGAATCCGATATCTGCTCTTTTTTGTACTTCCTGACGCTGCGGCGGGTCAGGAGGTTTATCATGGCTTCGTTCATACGGCACCTCCGCTTTTTAGTTTTTCCCGCCTCCATTTTACACCCGCGGCGGCGGATTTGCAACGCGGCGTTGACAGCCGGGCTCGGGGATGATACGCTGTCCTGGGTGATGAACTTGGAAAAGCTGTGGGAGGACTACCCCCTGCCCGAAGGTTCGGAGGCGGACTTTGCCCTGCGCGTGGAGGGTGACGAGCTGGAGCCCTATGTGAGGCCCGGCGGCATCGCGCTCATAAAGCGCGGCGCGGAGATACGCGACGGGGACGTGGGGCTTTTCTTCGCCGGCGGCGACATGGTGCTGCGGCAGTATTGCGAGGACTGGGCTGGGAATGTCTATCTCTTTGCGGTGAACCGCCGCCGGAGCGGGCTCGACATCCGCCTGCCCGCCGCCGGGGGCGCGCCGGTCTGCAGCTTCGGCCGCGTCCTGCTGGAGGATGAGGTGCCGCTGCCTGAGATATAGGAGGTATAGTATGTTCAGAAACATGCGCCGGGGCCGCCAGGCCCTGCCCGAGGCCGAGAGCCTCGCAATACTCGCGCGCGGGAGCCACGGCGTCCTGGCCGTGCTGGGCGACGAGGGCTGGCCATATGCCGTGCCGCTCAATTACCTCTGGCACGAGGGCTCGCTGTATTTCCACTGTGCCCGCGCCGGACACAAGTATGAGGCCGTGAAGGCCTGCCCGCGCGCGTCCTTCTGCGTCGTGGACAGCAGCGAGGTCGTACCGGAGGACTATTCGACGGACTACCGGAGCGTCATCGTCTTCGGCCGCGTCCGGGAACTCACGGAGAGCGCAGAAAAGCGCCGCGCAATAGAGCTCCTTGCGCAGAAATTCGCCCCCGATGACAGCGCCGAACACCGCGCCGCCGCCATAGACGGCTATTGGGACAGCCTGTGCGTCCTGGAGCTGCGCGCCGAGCACCTGAGCGGCAAGGAATCCGCCGCCCTAGCCGAAAAGCGCCGCGGCGAATAAGCCCGGACAGAGCCCCGGACCGTCGTAAACCGACGGCCCGGGGTTTTTCATGCTATTTTCAACCTCAGCCGCCGGGCGCAAAGCCCTTCACCGCCCGGCCCCCTCGCAGCGGCGTCTG
Organism: uncultured Eubacteriales bacterium; assembly: GCA_900544295.1. GTDB lineage: Bacteria > Bacillota > Clostridia > Oscillospirales > Oscillospiraceae > Scatomorpha > Scatomorpha intestinigallinarum. Next base: position 48,335 of record UQUO01000009.1, read on the forward strand.
AGGTCGGCCACGAAGCGGGCCTGCTGTTTTTTGAGGTAGGCCTTCACGAAAGGCCGCATGAGCAGCCGCTTTGCCTCAACGCACTCCGTGAACTCGATCTCCGTCGCGCTGTCCCCGGCCGTAAAAACCCCGCTCCAGTGTCCCGTCATGTTGGCGTTTTCCATGTCGAACTCCCAGCGCCTGCACGTCTCCATGGCTGTGACCGTAAATGTTGTCGCAATGCCGCCCTTTGCGTACTCGACAAAGCGCCTCTCGTCCAGGATCTCCGTGCCGCTCAAATCGCTGCGCCAGGAGTAGTCGTCCACCGCCGTGACCACTGCCCAAACTCTCTCGATGGGGCAGTCTATCTTCGCCCTTATGCTTGAAGTCGTCATTTAGATTTCCCCCATCCTCGCGGCGCCAAGAGGCCGCTGGTTCAAATCGAGTATGAAAAAAGAGGAGCCTCAAGCTCCTCCTTTTCCTGGTCCGAGTGACTGGATTTGAACCAGCGGCCTCTTGAACCCCATTCAAGCGCGCTACCATCTGCGCCACACCCGGGTGTCTTTAGCCTTGTTATAATAGCACAGCGCGGCGGGGATTGCAAGCCTTTTTTTGCCCGCCGCGCTGTTTTTTTGTCAGGTCAGCTCGATGCCGTATATCGTCCCGCTGCGATGGCCCACTACCAGCCAGTTGCCGTACACCGCCGGCGATGCCTCTATAAGGCCGCCCAGGTTCTCGGAGTCCAGCATTTCGCCCGTGCGGGCGTCCAGCAGATAGATATAGTGCCCCGTCGTGCAGTAGAGCACATACGCGTCGCCGTTCTGGTCGTACACCAGCGTTGGGGTGGACCAGCTGTACACCTGCGTCACAAACTCCCAGACCTGCTCCCCCGTCTCCTTGTCCAGAGCCACCAGCTTGCCGCCGCTGGCCGTAGGCGTGCGCGCTATGGGGACGTAGATGAGGTCTGAAACGTTCTCCTTGCCGACGGCAATGCTGCCCTGCGTGCCGCCGGAGAGCTCCGCCACGGAGTAGCACTCGTAGTCCGTCTGCCAGACTATCTCCCCCGTCACCGCGTCTATCTTCCACACCGGCACCGTCGCCGTGTTGTAGGAGCGCCAGCCGAGATGGAAGGAGGTGCTCGCGTAGATGTACGGGTGGCCGTCCTCGATCTCCAGCACCGGCGTGCAGTTCGTGTCGTCCAGGGTGTCCTGCACCCAGTCCACGGTCAGGGTGTCAAGGTCGAGGCAGATGAGATGGCCGCCGTTGTCGGGGCAGATGAGATGGCCCTGCCAGATGACGGGCGAGGCCTCGAAGCCCAGCCAGTACTGCCCGGTGCTCGCGTAGCGGATGGACTTATAGCGCCACTTTGCCGCGCGCGTCGGATTCACGGAGATGGTCCCCGCCTCCTCGTCGTACTGCGTGCCGAGGGTGATGATGTAGATGACGCCGCTCTCGCCGCAGTAGATGAGCTTATCCGTCTCCGCGTCAATGAGGGGCGCGGAGTCGTACATCGGCCAGCCGCGCAGGGCGAAACCGTCGGCCGCGCCGAACTCGTAGAGGATGGAGAAGTCTATGAGGCTCACCACGAAGACGTGGGAGGTGCCGTTGTAGCTGTTGTAGCCGCTGCCGACGTAGAGCAGCGGATAGCCCCTCGGGTCCAGGGTGCCTGTGCCTTTGAAGGTAAAGCCGAGGTTCAGCGAGTCGCGCGTGGGCTTGCCGGTCTCAAGCTCAAGGAAATAGATGTAGCCGTCCATGGCGGGGTATACTACCTCCACGAGGGTTTCCGCCTGCTTGGCCCAGTCGTACATGTTCATGATCTGCCGCGTCTCCTTGGGCCACTCGACGATGAGGGGCTGGCCCGTCCAGCCGTTGCCGGACCAGAAGGCCCCGTCGGGCGCCGTGAGGGAGCCGGTCGTGGCAGTCCAGCTCTTGCCGAACTGCTTCTGCGTGATGTTAGCCGTGCCGTAGGCGGCGCTGTCGCGGAAGTTGTTGCCGCGGAAGGTTATGACGCCGGGCAGGGCGCTGTACTCCTCGGGGTATCCGAAGTAGATGCCCGTGTCGTCCTCATAGCCCTCGGTGACCATTTCTCCGTCGAGCATGATGCCCGTCTCCTGCAGGTAGTTGCCGGAGGCGGTGCTGTCCACGCTGTGCGGCTCGAAGGGCTCCGGCTCGGGCGTGGAGACGGGGGTCTCCTCGGGCGCTGGGCTCTCAGTCTCGCCGCCGGGCTCGGGCGTCTCATGCTCGTCCCCGCCGCCCACGGGGGCGGTCACGGTCGGCTCATCCGTGGGGCCGGGCTTGTCCGCGCGATTGAGCGCTATGTTCTTGCCCACCACGATGCAGAGCACCACGACGAGCAGCGCCGCGATGGAGTACTGCACGACGATCTTCACATGGCCGGGGTTGTACCTCCGCCTGCCGCGAGTTTGTCTCGTTCCCATTTTCCCACCACCAGATAGTTTGTATATCAGAGTATGAGTTTCTGTTCCCGCGTATTACTCCGTGAAGTGTACGTGGTTGTTTATGTGGTCCTGGCAGAAGCAGTGATAGCCCGCGCAGCGTGAGCAGTAGCGGAACTCAAGCTCCGGGTAATCCGCGTCCGTGCGGCCGCAGACGGCGCACTTGTGCATGTAGTTTTTCTGCTTTGCGTCCTTCTTCATGCGGTGCAGCTCCTGCTGGAAGTTCACCGTTTTGCGCCGCGCAGCGCGGGGGCGGAACAGGCCGCCCAGCGTGCTGCCGAAAAAGAGCAGGTAGTTCAAAATGGCGATGACCGGCATGATGCCCAGCAGTTTCAGGGTTCCGGGCAGGCTGATGAGCCCGTCCAGGATGCTGTAGGCGAAATAGGCCGCATCCAGCCAGGCCAGCCACTTCATCTTGAGGGGGATGAAGAAGAAAAGCAGCACCATGTTGTCCGGATAGAGAGTTGCAAAGGCGAAGAAAAGCGAGTAGTTGATGTATACCGTGGACAGCGGCACCGGCAGGCCCGCGGCGAAGTAGACGATGAAGCCATAGACGATGGTGAGCAGCATGCCGGAGAGGTAGAAGATGGTGAAACGCCCCGCGCCCCACTCCCGTTCCAGCACGGAGCCGACAAAATAATAGAAGTACAGGGAGATGAGCAGCCAGATGCCGCTGTTTGTAGGCACAAAAACGAAGGTCACGAGCCTCCAGATCTGCCCGTGCAGTATCGCTGTGGGGCTGAAGGACAGCAGGCCGAGGAGCTGCCCGCTGCGGTCCATCATACTCAGCAGCCAGACCGCCGCCGTGCCTATGACGATGATGAGCATGAGGTTCCTCACGCCGAACCTGGGGTGCCGGTAGCAGAACATGTCGATTTTTTTCATAAGGCCGGGCATATATCTACCTCCATGGGATGATTGCCGAGCGGCATACCAATATATATTACCACACTTTGCTTCACAAATAAAGGGCGAAAAAAGTCGTATGGGAGCAGACGGCGGCAGAGCACAAAATGTTCCTTCCCGCGCGCCGCTGTGTTATAATACCCCGGAGAGGAGGCGCATATCTTGCCTTTTACCGACGATACCCTGGAATTTCTGGTGCGCAACAGGCTGACGGATTCTCGGCCCTGGTTCCATGAGCACCGGGAGGAATACGAAAAGCTCGTCGTCGAGCCCATGGCCGAGCTCGTCACGGCGCTGACGTCGGCCATGCTGGAGATAGACCCGGCCATAATGTGCATACCGAAGGTGGGAAAAAGCATCTCGCGCATCTGGCGTGACACGCGGCGCGGGCCGGAGCTGCCCATCTTCCGCGACGTCATGTGGCTCACCTTCCTGCGCGCCAAACAGCAGGAGCTGCCTGGTTTCTGGTTCGAGTTTTCGCCCCGGCTGCTGCGCTGGGGCTGCGGCTGGTACCAGACCCCGCCCGCGACGATGGCCGAGCTCAGACAGCTCATCCTTGAAAACTCCACCGCTTGGCGCAAGGCCCGCCGCGCCTTTGAGGCGCAGCGCTCCTTCGTGCTCGAACCCGAGCGCTACAAGCGCAGCAAATACCCGGAGAGCTCCGCCGCGGAGCGGGAGTGGCTCGACCTCAAGAGCGCCTGCCTGACGCATTGCGAGGACGGACTGGAGCTGCTCTTTTCCCCGGCGCTGCCGGGCAGGCTCGCGGAGGACTACAAGAGCATAGCCCCGGTCTATGAGCTTTTCATGGAGGCCTCAGCCCGGGCGCACGCACAGAAATAGGCGCCGGATAGAGGCCGGAGGGCTTTCCCTCCGGCCTTTCTTTTTTCCGGGCAGGAAATGTTTGTGAGCGGACGGGCTATCTGTTATAATGGTGAAAAAACACGAAGAGCGTGGGAAAGGACAGGGTCCAGATGAGCGCGAAGCCGCTTTACACCGTCATAGTCGCGGACGACGAGGACGAGCTCCGGGAGGCCGTCTGCACCATGATACCCTGGCAGGAGTTGGGCTTCTGCCTTGTTGGAAACGCCAGCAACGGGCTGGACGCCCTCCAGCTGGTCGAAAAGCTGGAGCCGGATCTGCTGCTGACGGACATACGCATGCCCTTCATCTCGGGCATCGAGCTGGCCCGGCAGGTGCGCGAGGTGCGCCCGGCCACGAACATCGCCTTCCTGAGCGGGCATGACGACTTCGAGTACGCCAAGCAGGCCATACAGTATAACATCATCAGCTATATGCTCAAACCCCTGACGATGGAGGGCCTGGGCGCAGAGCTGCAGAACATCCGCAGGAAGATAGACGCGCAGTACGCCATGTTCCGCCGCGCGCCCCGGGCGGAGGGTCCGGATGTGCGTGCCGCCGTGCTCATGCCCCTCGTGCTGGACGACTTTGCCGAGTCCGAGGACCTGGCCCACGCGGAGGCCTACGCCCGCCAGTGCGGCCTGCTGCGCGACAGGAACGACAGGCCCTTTTACACGGTAATGGTCTCCACCCTGCTGGATCAGGAGGGCGCGAACCGCACGGCCCCGGCCTTTGTCGCCTCGGTGGAAAGGCTCGCGTCGAAGTACCTGCGCTCCGTGAGCTTTTTCGCCTCCGGCAAGGTAATAAGCGTGCTGCTGGGCAATGCCTCGGACTTTGACGAGTACCTGCACATTCTCGCGGACGAGCTGCCCCAGATGGCGGAGCGCGTGCTGGGCCGCCGCTGCCGCATAGGCGTCAGCCGCATGGTGCGCGGCCTGTCAGAGCTGCACGGGGCCTACCGCGAGGCTATGGAGGCCCTGCGCCAGGGCGACCGCTCGGAGGGCGGCGCGCAGTTTATAAGCGACCTCGCCCCGGCCGCCCGGGGCGGGAGCCTGCTGTGCCGCCGCGCCCTTGAGGCAATAGACCAGAACTACATGGACGCCGGGCTCTCCCTTGTCTCCATCAGCGGCATGCTCGACGTCAGCCCCAACCACCTGAGCGCCTGCATCAAGAAATACGCCGGCGAGACCTTCATAAACATCCTCATCCGCAAGCGCATGGAGGCCGCGCGGGAGCTGCTCGTCTCCACCCCGCTCCGGGTCCAGGAGGTCTCCCGCCGCTGCGGCTACACGGACCAGCACTATTTCAGCTACTGCTTCAAGAAATACAGCGGCGAGTCCCCCAACGCGCTCAGGCGCAGGCTGGAGGCGGAAAGGCCGGGTGAGGCCACTTGAACGCCAGGGCTCCGCGCACCGGGCTGCGCATAACCACCATCCTCGTCACCATGGTCGTCGGCACGGTGGCCATCATCCTGCTGTGCTGTATCCTGCTCTTTCTCGACCGCTACCGGAGCGCCATGGTCCAGAGCGCCCGCACGAGCAGCTCCCAGGCCGTCTCCCAGGTCTCGAACACCGTGGGCAGCTATCTCCGGGACATGGGCCAGGCCATGGAGCTCGTCGAGCAGTCCGTCTCCGAGAGCGGGGAAAGCCGGGACTGGCTGCTGGCCGCCTTCCTGAAATACCGCCCGGACGTCGTGGCCGTCACGAGCTACTCCGCCGGGGGCGAGCTGCTCGACTGCTGGTCCCCCGGCCGGGAGCCGAGGGAGAACATCTTCCAGAACCTCTCCTTCGACCTGAGCGCGGCCCGGGAGAGCGAGGGCGCCTACATGACGGCCCCGCACGTCGAGACCATCTTCGAGGGCTACTATCCCTGGGTGGTCACCATGACCGCCCCGCTTGAGGGCGGGGGCGAGGCCGCATGGGTCTCCCTGGACATCAGCTTCTCCAGCATTTCTAGCTACCTCAAAAACGTCAGCATCGGCCAGCGCGGCTATTGCTTCCTCATGGACAGGGAGGGCAACATCGTCTACCACCCCCAGCAGCAGCTGCTCTACGCCGGGCTGAAGAGCGAGGACACGGAGGCTCTCGCCGCACTGGCGGACGGCGACTACGCGGACGACACCGTCATCTACTGCCTGGCGAGCGTCGAGGGCAGCGACTGGCGCGCCGTCGGCGTCAGCTACGTGGACGAGCTCGTGAACCGCAACGTGAACGACATGATACGCCTCTCCTGCCTGCTGGCCGTGGTCGTGCTGGGCGCGGCGCTGCTGACCAGCTGGCTGCTCTTCCGCTTCCTGGGCCGGCCGCTGCGCGGCCTCGCCTCGGCCATGGAGAGCTTCGAATCCGACGCGGACCACTTCGCCTACAAGCCCGTAGGCGGCACCCGGGAGGTGCAGGAGCTTTCGGACAGCTTCGAGCACATGGTGCTGCGCATACAGGAGCTCATGACCACCGTGCGTGAGGAGGAGATAAACCTCCGCAAGACCGAGCTGAAGGCGCTCCAGGCCCAGATAAACCCCCACTTCCTCTACAACACCCTGGACTCCATCGCCTGGATGTGCGAGCAGGGCCGCAACGCCGACGCCGTGCGCATGGTCCACGCCCTGGCGCGCCTGTTTCGCATCAGCATCAGCCGCGGCCACGAGCTTATACCCATCGCCAAGGAGATAGAGCACGCCGAGAGCTACCTCCAGATCCAGATGTACCGCTATAAAAACCAGTTCACCTACGACTTCGACGTGGACCCCGACTGCCTGGGCTACTACTGCAACAAGATAACCCTCCAGCCCATCATCGAAAACTCCATCAACCACGGCCTGGACCTCATGGTGGACGAGGGGCGCATAGACGTGCTGGTGAGGCAGGACGGGGACGACATCGTCTTCTCCGTCCGGGACAACGGCGTGGGCATGAGCGGGGAACAGATCGAGGCCATCATGCAGCACGGCCCCACGGACCGCACAGGCATCGGCATCAAGAACGTCAACGACAGGCTCAAGATCTATTTCGGCAAAAGCTACGGCCTGCACATCACCAGCGAGCCGGACATCGGCACCTGCGTCGAGATACGCATGCCGAAGATAAAGGAGGGCGACCATGAGACGAAGTAGCCGCGCGCTCTGCTGCATCCTTTTCTGCGCCCTGCTCCTTTCCGGCTGCGGGACGGGCGCCGAGCTCCGGCAGCATTCCGTGGCCCTTGTGGCAAAGTCCACACAGACGGAGTTCTGGCTGTCCGTCTTCGCCGGGGCCGAGGCAGCCGCAACGGAGTATAACGTCGCCCTGAGCATAATAGGCCCGGATACGGAGGAGGATTACGAGACGCAGAACCGCATGGTCGCGGACGCCGTTGCCGCCGGGGCCGAGGCCATAGTCTTCTCCGCCATAGACTACGAGAACAACGCCTCCGCCATAGACGAGGCCGCGCGCGCCGGGGTGAAGATAGTCGCCATAGACAGCTCCGTCGCCTCGGACATGGTCAGCACCTACATAGGCACGGACAACTACGCCGCAGGTCAGATGGCCGCGCGCGCCGCTCTTGAGCGCGTGGAGGGCCCCCTTACCGTAGGCGTCGTCAATTACGACATAAGCAGCGCCAACGGCCAGGAGCGGGAGCACGGCGCGCTCGCCGTCCTGGAGGAGAGCGGCCGCGCCGAAATAGCCGCCGTCATCAACACCCTGGCCGAGGCCGGAAAGGCCCGGGAGGACACCACCGCCATGCTCGAAGAGCACCCGGACATAAACGTCCTGCTCGCCTTCAACGAGCCCACCAGCGTCGGCGCCGCCGAGGCCGTGAAGGAGCTGGGCCTGTCAGAGAGCGTCTTCCTTGTCGGCTTCGACTCCAACGTCGCCACCGTGGACGGGCTCCAGGACGGCTGCGTGGACGCCCTTGTGGTCCAGAACCCCTACGCCATGGGCTACCTCGGCGTCGAGAGCGCCTACAAACTGCTCACGGGCCAGGACTCCGGACTGGCAAAGACTGTGGATACATCCACCCAGGTGGTGGATAGGGAAAATATGTTTTCTATGGACAGCCAGAAGGCCCTGTTCGCCTTTGAACAGTAAATTTCTTGTGCTTGTTGCATAATTCTTCATGGCCAATTTTTAATATTTTATCAGGTTCAAATAAAATTTTCTACCTCCTTTCAGTGATATTTCACCTTGTTTTTCCAACCAAATTTTAATATGATTTATATATGAGGGACAGGCGCGGCCAGGCCGCCCTGTTCAATTCGAAATGAAAAAGGAGAATTGCCATGAAGAAACTTCTTGCCCTGCTTCTCGCACTCGTCATGGTCTTCGCGCTTGCCGCCTGCGGCGGGACCGAAGGCACCCCCTCTGACGCGCCCGCCAGCGACGCTCCGGCCAGCGACGCTCCGGCCAGCGAGGCTCCCGCCGACAGCGGCGACGGCACCGTTGCCAACAAGGATAAGCCCCTGGTCTGGTTCAACCGCCAGCCCTCCAACAGCACCACCGGCGAGCTCGACATGGCCGCTCTGACCTTCAACGACAACACCTACTACGTCGGCTTCGACGCGAACCAGGGCGCCGAGCTCCAGGGCACCATGATCCTTGAGTACATCCAGAACAACATCGAGGGCCTCGACCGCAACGGCGACGGCATCATCGGCTACGTCCTGGCCATCGGCGACATCGGCCACAACGACTCCATCGCCCGTACCCGCGGCGTGCGCAGCGCGCTCGGCACCGCCGTCGAGGTTGACGGCGTCATCGACAGCACCCCCGTCGGCACCAACATTGACGGCACCTCCGCCTACGTCAAGGACGGCGAGCTCGAGATCAACGGCACCACCTACATCGTCCGTGAGCTGGCCTCTCAGGAGATGAAGAACTCCGCCGGCGCCACCTGGGACGCCGCCACCGCCGGCAACGCCATCGGCACCTGGGCTTCCTCCTTCGGCGACCAGATCGACGTCGTCGCCTCCAACAACGACGGCATGGGCATGTCCATGTTCCTCGCCTGGTCCAAGGCTGAGGGCGTGCCCACCTTCGGTTACGACGCCAACTCCGACGCCGTTGCCGCCATCGCCGAGGGCTACGGCGGCACCATCAGCCAGCACGCCGACGTGCAGGCCTACCTGACCCTCCGCGTCCTGCGCAACGCCCTTGACGGCGTGGACATCGACACCGGTATCGGCACCGCCGACGACGCTGGCAATGTCCTGAGCGACGAGGTCTTCTACTACGACGAGGCCTCCCGCAGCTACTACGCCCTGAACGTGGCCGTGACCGCTGAGAACTACGAGAGCTTCCTCGACTCCACCGTCACCTACGAGCCCGTTTCCAACCAGCTCGACGCGACTGCCCACCCGACCAAGAACGTCTGGCTGAACATCTACAACTCCGCCGACAACTTCCTGGGCTCCACCTACCAGCCGCTGCTCCAGAAGTACGACGACCTGCTGAACCTGAACGTTGAGTACATAGCCGGCGACGGCCAGACCGAGTCCAACATCACGAACCGTCTGGGCAACCCCGACATGTACGACGCCTTCGCCATCAACATGGTGAAGACCGACAACGCCGCCTCCTACACCGGCATCCTGAGCCAGTGATCAGCGCGCAGTAAAACTCACAGTTAACTGAAACCTTTGCTATTGGGGGGATCACGCATCCCCCTGATAGCAATTTGTGATGAAAACCGGCAGGAGCCGGAGAATTCTTAAACGGGAGTAACTAGAATGGCAGATGCGAAAAACGACATCGTCCTGTCAATACGCGGTATGAGCAAGTCCTTCGGGCGCAACCGGGTGCTTGACCATATCAACCTGGACGTGAAGCGCGGAACTGTCATGGGGCTGATGGGCGAGAACGGCGCCGGAAAATCCACGATGATGAAGTGTCTTTTCGGCACCTACCAGAAGGACGAGGGCAAGATCTTCTTAAACGGCAAGGAGATAAGCTTCTCCGGGCCTAAGGACGCACTGGAAAACGGTATCGCCATGGTGCACCAGGAGCTCAACCAGTGCCTGGAGCGGAACGTGACGGACAACCTCTTCCTCGGCCGGTATCCGACGAGTTCCGTCGGCGTGGTAGACGAGGGGAACATGAAAAAGAAGGCCTCCGAGCTCTTCCGCAAGCTGGGCATGACCGTGAACCTCAGCCAGCCCATGCGGAACATGTCCGTTTCCCAGCGTCAGATGTGTGAGATAGCCAAGGCCATCTCCTACAACTCTCAGGTCATAGTCCTGGACGAGCCCACCTCCTCTCTGACTGTTCAGGAGGTAGACAAGCTCTTTGAGATGATGCGGATGCTGCGCGACCAGGGCATTTCGCTCATTTACATCTCGCACAAGATGGACGAGATATTTGAGATTTGCGATGAGATCTCCGTGCTGCGGGACGGCAAGCTGGTCATGACGAAGCCCGCGGCGGAGACCAACATGGGCGAGCTCATCACCGCCATGGTCGGCCGCTCTCTCGAGAGCCGCTTCCCGCCCGTGGACAACAAGCCGGGAGACACCATCCTCTCCGTGCAGCACCTCTCCACGAAGTACGCGCCGTATTTGCAGGACGTGAGCTTCGACGTCAGGGAGGGCGAGATCTTCGGCCTTTACGGTCTCGTCGGCGCGGGCAGGACCGAGCTTTTGGAGACGATCTTCGGCGTGCGCACGAGGGCTGCCGGGCGCGTGTACTTCAAAAATCGCCTCATGAACTTCTCGAACGCAAAGGAAGCCATCGAGCACGGCTTTGCTATGATAACCGAGGAGCGCAAGGCCAACGGCCTCTTCCTCAAATGCGACCTCACTTTCAACACCACCATCGCCAACCTCAGGCAGTACAAGTCCGGCCCGGCCCTCTCCACGCCCAAAATGGTGAAGGCCACGAACAAGGAGATAAAGACCATGCGCACCAAGTGCATGGGTCCGGACGACATGATAACGAGCCTCTCCGGCGGCAACCAGCAGAAGGTCATATTCGGCAAGTGGCTCGAGCGCGAGCCGCAGGTCTTTATGATGGACGAGCCGACGCGCGGCATAGACGTCGGCGCGAAATACGAGATATACGAGCTCATCATCCGCATGGCCAAGCAGGGGAAGACGATAATCGTCGTATCCTCGGAGATGCCCGAGATCCTCGGCATCACGAACCGCATAGGCGTCATGTCCAACGGACACCTTTCCGGCATCGTGAACACGAAGGAAACGGACCAGGAGGAGCTCCTGAGACTCAGCGCAAAATACCTGTAAGGTAGGAGAAAACGTTTATGGTTGCAGAAAACACAAAGATTCTGACCGCTGAGCAGGAAGCTCAGCTCCTTGCGCCGATAGACGAGCACGTCGGCGCCATACAGGAGAAGATAAACGCCCTGCGTCTGAACGGCACTGACAAGGTCCTGGACATACAGAACAGCCTTGAGAACCTCAAGCGCGACCGCATCTATACCGCTGAAGAGAAGCAGAAGCGCGCGGCCGAGCTCAAGAAGGAGCTCGAAAAGGCCAAGGAGGTCGAGGCCAAGAACAAGGCCGAGGTCGCGAAGCTCATTGCCGAGGCCGAGAGCTACCTCAAGGCCAACTACGGCGCCTACTATCAGGCCGTCGTCGCCAGCTGCGCGGAGGAGAACGTCAGGGCCCAGGAGAGGTACAAGGAGGCCGTGGAGCAGCTGGAGCGCGAGCACCAGGAGACCGTGGCCAAGCTCTCCGACCAGCAGGAGCTCAAGGACGAGAAGTACGTCCACAAGAACCGCCTCTTCGACGCGAAGATGTCCCTGCTCAAGGAGAAGCAGACCATCAAGGACAGGCGCCACGCCGCCTTTGACCACAAGTACCATCTCATCGACCTGCTGCGCATGTCCAAGTTCACCGTCGGCGAGAGCATGTCCCAGAAGTGGGAGAACTACCGCTACACCTTCAACCGCCGCGACTTCTTCCTGCGCAACGGCCTGTACATAGCGATAATCATCATCTTCATCGGCCTGTGCATAGCCACGCCCATAATAAAGGGCGTGCCGCTGCTCACCGTGAACAACATTCTGAACATCCTGTCCCAGGCCTCGCCGCGTATGTTCCTGGCTCTGGGCGTCGCGGGCCTCATACTGCTGGCCGGCACGGACCTGTCCATAGGCCGTATGGTAGGCATGGGCATGACGGCCGCGACCATCATCATGCACAACGGCCCCAACACCGGCTCCGTGTTCGGGAAGGTCTTCGACTTCACGGGCATGCCCATCCTGGGCCGCGTGTTCTTCGCGCTCATCGTCTGCATCGTGCTGTGCACCATCTTCACCACGATCGCCGGCTTCTTCACCGCGAAGTTCAAGATGCACCCCTTCATCTCGACCATGGCCAACATGCTCGTCATCTTTGGCCTTGTCACCTACTCGACGAAGGGCGTCTCCTTCGGCGGTATCGACAGCACCATCCCCGCCATGATCATCCCAAAACTGGGCAAGTTCCCGACCATCATCCTCTGGGCGGCCGCGGCCGTCATCGTCGTGTGGTTCATCTGGAACAAGACCACCTTCGGCAAGAACCTGTACGCGGTCGGCGGCAACCCCGAGGCGGCCTCCGTTTCGGGCATCTCGGTGTTCAAGGTCACTGTCGGCGCCTTCATCATGGCCGGCGTGCTCTACGGCTTCGGCTCCTGGCTTGAGTGCATCCGCATGATAGGCTCCGGCTCCGCGGCCTACGGCCAGGGCTGGGAGATGGACGCCATCGCGGCCTGCGTCGTCGGCGGTATCTCGTTCACAGGCGGCATAGGCAAGATCTCCGGCGTCGTCGTCGGCGTCTTTATCTTCACCGCGCTGACCTACTCCCTGACCACGCTGGGCATCGATACTAACTTGCAGTTTGTGTTCTCCGGTATTATAATACTTGTCGCGGTCATGCTTGACTGCCTGAAGTACGTCCAGAAGAAGTAAGATCCCATTTAAACACGCAGTAAACCGCTGCAAAGCAGATGTGACCTGTCCGCCTTCTTTGCAGCGGTTTTATCATGCCCCATACCGGAACTGAAAAGAGGAGAGAATTACTATGCAGAAATTGGGTGCCGTGCGCCGCGCCCTGGACGCCGGCGAGCTGGACATTGTATTGTCCCGGCTCAAATACGGCGGGAGCGGCAGGGACAAAGTTGCAAATGTGCTGGAGGGGTTTGCCCGCAGCTTCGGCGCGGACGAGGAGCGTCCCGTGGTGCTCTGCTCTGCGCCCGGACGTACCGAGATCTGCGGCAACCATACCGATCATCAGCGCGGCCGCGTGCTGGCCGGAGCCGTGGACCTGGACTTTCTGGCCTGCGCTTCGCCCAACGGCACGGACAGGATAAGGTTCCAGTCCGAGGGCTGGCCGCTGGTGGAAATAAGCCTGGACGAGCTGCTCCCCAAGGCAGACGAGCGCGAGACCACGGCCGCCCTTGTGCGCGGCATGGCAGGGCTCGTAGCGGAGCGCGGCTATAAAGTTGCAGGGTTTGACGCCTATGCGGTCTCGGAGGTGCTGCCCGGCTCGGGCCTGTCCTCTTCGGCAGCCTGCGAGGTGCTTCTGGGCGTTATCGAAAACTGCCTGTTCTGCGGCGGTGAGCTTGACGCTGTTACCATAGCGCAGCTTGGCCAGCGGGCGGAGAACGTCTACTTCGGCAAGCCCAGCGGGCTGATGGACCAGATGGCCTCCTCCGTCGGCGGGGCCGTTGCCATAGACTTTGCCGATCCCCTGAAGCCCGAGGTTCGCAGCGTCTCCGTGGACCTGGAGGCCATGGGCTATGCCCTTTGCATAATAGACTCCGGCGCGAGCCACGCGGCGCTTACGGGTGAGTACGCCTCCATACCCGAGGAGGTGGGCCAGATAGCGGCCCAGTTCGGCAAGCGTGTGCTCCGCGAGGTGGACGAGGCCGAGTTTATGCGCGCGCTGCCGGAGCTGCGCCGCGCGGCGGGCGACAGGGCCGTGCTGAGGGCCATGCACTTCTTCGCGGACGACCGGCGCTCCGCCGAGGAGGCGGACGCTCTGGAGCGCGGGGATACGGAGGGCTTTCTGGCCCTGGTGCGCGAATCCGGGCGCTCCTCCTGGGAGCTGCTGCAGAACATCACGCCGACAGGCGCGGTGAAGGAGCAGGCCATGGCCGTGGCCCTCGCCGTGGCGGAGCGCGCCCTGGGCGGCCGCGGCGCCTGCCGCGTCCACGGCGGCGGCTTCGCCGGCACCATACAGGCCTTCGTGCCCCTGGACATGAAAGAGAGCTTCCGCTCCGCCGTGGAGTCCGTCCTGGGCAAGGGCAGCTGCCACATCCTGTCCATCCGTCCGGCAGGCGGCGCAGTCCTGGTCGGCTGAACCAAGTAAAAAAGACGCCTGCGTGTGCAGGCGTCTTTTTTTATTCTGCCCGCCCCCGTATGAGCGCGAGGGCCTGCCGTCTGGCCAGGGGCAGGTATTTTTTGTAGTATTCGCTCTCCGTGTCGCCGTATTTGTGGCCGACGAACACCCATTCGCAGTATTCGTAGAACAAAAAGAGTTCGAGCGTCCGGCGCCAGTCCGCGTAAGCTATCCCCCGCTCACGCAGGAGCTTGTCATAGTAATGATCTATAGCGAAGTCCCTGTCCTCCCGCGTCATGTGGAACAGCGCGTCCTCCGCCTCCTCGCCGTGGGCGATGAGGCGGGCGAAAGACGAGGGGTAGGGCAGGATGCCGCCGTACTCCCAGTCTATCAGGACCGCCCTGTCGTCCGAGACGATGACGTTGAAGGGCAGCAGGTCGTCATGGCAGAGCGCCCTCGGAACGGAGCTGTATGCCCGCATAAACAGCGCATAGGCCTCCTCCAGCAGCGGGTCTTTCAGGAATTGCCCGCGCCTTTCACGGTCGCGCAGGCTCTTGTCGAAGCTGTAGCCACAGGACGCAAGCTCCCGGCTCTCCCAGGTCCTCGCCTGAAGCGAGATGAGCGCGTCCAGGGCCAGCGTCAGTCTGGCGCGGTCGCAGCGGCGCAGGTCTTCCCCTTCCGCATATTCCATGAGGAGGTAGGTCCTCTCTCCGTCTGCGACAGTCTGATATACGGCAGGGACACAGCCCTCGTTTAAAACGCCGAGGATGTCCCGGTATATCTCCTCCTCAAAGCCCTTGGCCTGCTTGAGGATGCAGGCGGCTCCGCCGGTGTCGATTTTCCAAACCTGGTATGGCTCGTCGTCCTCCTCGTGCCTCAGCTGTGTTATCGCCGCCCCTTCCGCTGCGGGCACGGCGTCTATGCGCTTTAAAATGTCGTGCAGCTCCATTTGGCACCTCTGTTTCTCCGGCTCCAGGCGCATGAAGCCGCCGCAGATGTCATAACCGAAACGCCGGAGCAGATCGTCTCTGCTCCGGCGTGGTGCGGGCATGGGGACTTGAACCCCAACGCCAAAGGCACGAGAACCTAAATCTCGCATGTCTGCCAATTCCATCATGCCCGCGTAAATGTTATATTACTACGTTTTACCCCCCGCTGTCAACTTGGGCTATTGACATCTTTCGCCGGGAATTGTATCATTTCCATGCGATTTCGACGTCTGGGAGGCTTTTTCATGCTCGGTGTGCTTGCCAATTCCGCGGGCGTGCTCTTCGGCGGGGCCGTAGGGCTGGCCTTCCGCGGCCGGATAAACCCAAAATACACCTCCGCGCTCATGGCCGCGCTTGCCCTTGTGAGCCTGGGGCTCGGCATAGTCTGCGTCGTCGGCGTTTCCGACACGCTCTGCCTCATCCTATGCGTCTCCATCGGCACCCTGCTCGGCGAGCTGCTGCGCATAGACGACAGGGTCGAGGCCCTCGGCGCTCTGGCTGAGAAGCGCCTCGCTGGCGGCGACGGCGGCTTTGCCCAGGCCTTCGTCTCCTGCTCCATCCTCTACTGCGTCGGCAGCATGACCGTCATGGGCAGCGTCGAGGCCGGCATAAACGGCGACAATTCCATCCTCTACGCCAAGGCCGTGCTCGACTTCGTGGCCTCCCTCGCCTTCGGCGCGGGGCTGGGCGCGGGAGTCATGGCCTCCTCCGTCTGCGTTCTCATCACCGAGGGCGGGCTGACGCTGCTGGCCTCGGCCCTCTCCCCCTACCTCACGGAGCGGGTCGTGGGCGAGATGTCCGCCGTCGGCGGCGTGCTGCTGCTGGGCCTGTCAATAAACCTGCTCGGGCTAAGGCAGGAGCGCATGCGCGTGGCCAACATGCTGCCGGCTGTCTTCCTGCCCATCGCCTACGTCCCCCTCTACGACCTCATAAGCGAGCTGATATGATGAACAAGAGCAAGAACACATATACCCTCTCCATCCTGGCTGCGGGCTGCCTCTGGGGCTTCATGGGCCTGTTTCGCCGCTATATGGGCGAGGCGGGCTTCAGCTCCTCCGGCGTCATCGTCCTGCGCTGCGGCGTCGCGGCGCTCTGCTTCGCTCTGACGCTGCTTTTGACGGGGCCTTCCCAGTTTCGCGTGCGGCTGCGGGACGCCTGGTGCTTTTTCGGCAGCGGCGTCGTGAGCCTGCTGTTTTTCACCTTCTGCTACTTCCAGGCCATGAACTACATGAGCCTCTCCGCTGCGGCCATCCTGCTCTACACCGCCCCGGCCATCGTGACCCTGCTCTCCGCCCTGCTCTTCAAGGAACGGCTGACGGGCCTGAAGCTCCTCGCCGTGCTGCTGGCCTTTCTCGGCTGCGCCCTGGTCTCCGGCCTTGGCGCTGGGGATATGGCCCTTTCGACGGCGGGCATACTCTACGGCCTCGGCGCGGGCTTCGGCTACGCCATGTACAGCATCTTCGCCCGCTACGCCCTGGAGCGCGGCTATTCCAGCAACACGATAAACTTCTATTCCTGCCTGCTGGCCGCCCTGGGCGCGGCGCTCATCTGGGGCGTGGACGGCGTCTTCGAGACGGCGGCGGCCTCCGGCGGGAACCTGGCCCTCGCCATCGGCGCGGGCGTCGTCACCTGCTACCTGCCATATCTGCTCTATACCCACGGCCTCACGGGCATGGAGACGGGCCGCGCCTCCATCATGGCCTCCGTCGAGCCTGTCGTGGCCACCATCGTCGGCGCAGCCGTGTTCCACGAGCGTATGGGCCTTCTGTCATACTGCGGCGTCGTGCTCGTGCTCTCAGCCGTAGTGCTGCTGAACGCCGGACCCAAGCGCCGGGTTTGATTTGTTCACATTTATGTGGTATCATGTGTCGAATCCCGTCGGATACGAAAGGACGAGACAATGAAAAGACTTACCGCGATACTGCTGCTCATATCCCTGGCCCTGGGCCTTGCCGCCTGCGGCGGCGAGCCGGAGCCCACGCCCGACCCGCATGAGGGCATGATATACGTGAACACCGGCGCAGGAGAGGAGTGGGTGGACGAGGCCGAGGGCGTGCCCGTCTCCCAGCTGTCCGAGTCGGATTTTGAGACAGGCGGGGACGGCATCCCCGTCTACACCGGCGACGTCTACGAGACGCGCCTCGGCATCGACGTCTCCTTCTACCAGGGCGACATCGACTGGCAGGCCGTCGCGGACGCGGGCATAGAGTTTGCCATGATACGCTGCGGCTACCGCGGCTCCTCCGAGGGCGAGCTCTTCGTGGACGAGAAGTTCGAGCAGAACATGCAGGGCGCCATAGACGCCGGGCTCGACGTGGGCGTCTACTTCTTCTCCCAGTCCATGGGCGCCATAGAGGCCGCCGAGGAGGCCCTCTTCGTCCTCGACCTTATCAAGGACTACGACATCTCCATGCCCGTCGCCTTCGACTGGGAGCCGCTTGAGGACTCCCGCGCCGAGGACATAAACGACGAGGAGCTCACCGCCTCCGCCCTTGTCTTCTGCGAGATGATAAAGGACGCGGGCTACACCCCCTGCGTCTACTTCTACCGCTACATCGCCTACCACGATTACGACCTGAGCCGTCTGGCAGACTTCCTCTTCTGGATCGGCGCCCCCGGCTCTGCCCCGGATTTCTACTACGAGGCCGCGATCTGGCAGTTTTCCTTTACGAGCCGCATAGACGGCATAGACGCCGACGTGGACATGAACCTCCAGTTCTACGCCCCGGGTGCCGACCCCTCCTTCCCCGGCCCCGAGCCCAGCCCTGTGGAGACGGAAGAGCCCGCCGAGAGCCCGGAGCCCGCTGAAGAAACGGACGGCTGATTTTTCCCGGGAGCGTAAAGTTTTCCTTGACAGCCGCCCCGCGCGCGTGTATAATATTTGCTGACAACTGAAAAGCCTTATCAAGAGTGGCGGAGGGACCGGCCCTGTGAAGCCCGGCAACCTGCTTATGCAAGGTGCCAAATCCGGCGGTGTAAATCGGAAGATGAGGATGAACGCTCAGAATTCAAGCCCGCCGGGAATCGGCGGGCTTTTTTGTCGGGAGGTGCGATATGCTGAACATTGAAAGCTGGCTGCCGCTCTGGAGCCGCGCCGTGCTGGAGCGCTTCGGGGGGCGTGTGCTCTTCCTGGGCCTGCAGGGCAGCCGCGCCCGCGGCGAAGCGCGGGAAGACAGCGATATAGACACCGTCCTCGTCCTGGACCGGCTTGAAGCCTCCGACCTCGCCGCCCTGCGGGAGGCCCTCGCCCCCCTGCCGGAGCGGGGAAAGCTCTGCGGCTTCGTCTCCGGGCGGGCGGAGCTGCTGGCCTGGGAGCCGGGGGAGCTGTTTCAGTTTTACCACGACACGCGCCCCGTCCTGGGCAGCCTCGATTTCCTGCTGCCGCTCCTGAACCGCGAGGCCGCGCTCAGCAGCGTCCGCACCGGGGCCGGGGCCGTCTATCACGGCTGCGCCCACTATCTGCTCCACGGCGGAGCGCCTGAGGAGCTGGAGGCGCTGCAAAAGGCCGCCTTCTTCACCCTGCGCGCCCTGTGTTGGCTTGATACCGGCATTTTTCCCGCCTCCCGCGCCGCCCTGCCCGAAGCCGGCCGCGCCCTGCTCGCCGCCGGGCCGGAGGAGCTCTTCGCCTGGGCCGGTGAGACGCTCAAAAACGTATTCTAATTTCAAAAAGGAGATATTCGCAATGGCAAACTACCTGTTCACCTCCGAATCCGTCACCGAGGGCCATCCCGACAAAGTCTGCGACCAGATATCCGACGCGGTGCTGGACGCCATACTCGAAAAAGACCCCATGGGCCACGTCGCCTGCGAGTGCACCGCCACGACCGGCATCATCTACATCATGGGTGAAATTTCCACCAGCTGCTACGTGGACATCCCGAAAATCGCGCGCGAGGTCGTCTGCGACATCGGCTATGACGACGCCTCCTGCGGCTTCAACGGCCACACCTGCGCCGTGCTCACCGCCATCGACGAGCAGTCCGGCGACATCGCCATGGGCGTCGATAAGTCCCTCGAGCTCAAGGAGGGCCAGGCGGGCGACAGCCTGGAGAACGGCGCCGGCGACCAGGGCATGATGTTCGGCTACGCCTGCGACGAGACGCCGGAGCTCATGCCCCTGCCCATCTCCCTGGCGCAGAAGATGGCCCGCCGCCTCGCTGAGGTGCGCAAGAGCGGCCTGCTCAGCTATCTGCGCCCGGACGGCAAGACCCAGGTCACCATCGAGTACGACGGCGAGGGCCGCCCCCTGCGCGTGGACACCGTCGTCGTCTCCACCCAGCACGACGAGGCCGTCTCCCTGGAGCAGATCCGCGCCGACATGATAGAGCACGTCATCCTGCCCACCATCCCCGCCGAGCTGAACCGTGGGGACATCAAATATTATGTCAACCCGACCGGCCGCTTTGTGAAGGGCGGCCCCGCAGCTGACTCGGGCCTCACGGGCCGCAAGATAATCGTGGACACCTACGGCGGCAGCGCTCCCCACGGCGGCGGCTGCTTCTCGGGCAAGGACCCGACGAAGGTGGACCGCAGCGCGACCTACGCGGCCCGCTGGGTGGCGAAGAACATCGTGGCCGCGGGCCTGGCGCACCGCTGCCAGGTGCAGCTGGCCTATGCCATCGGCGTGGCGACGCCGGTGAGCGTGAACGTCACGACCTTCGGCACCGGGGCCGTGCCGGACCACGTGCTGGAGAAGGCCGTGGGCGAGGTCTTTGACCTGCGTCCCTCCGCTATCATCCGCGACCTCGGCCTGCGCAGGCCCATTTACCGCAAACTCGCCGCCTACGGCCACATGGGCCGCGAGGATCTGGGCGTAGCCTGGGAGAAGACTGACCGGGCCGCCGCCCTGCGCGCCGCCTGCGGGAAGTGAACAGGAAGTAAACAGCGTAAACCGGCCCCCACGCCTGCGGGGGCCGGTTTTTTAGGCTTTCACGGCGATTCTACCGACGTTCGGTTGCGAACACGCGCGCCGTGGGCTATGCTGTAGACGAGGTGAGAAGGCGTGTACGAACTCGACAAGAGAAAATTCGGCTCCTTCGTATCCAGCCTCCGAAAGGAAAAGGGCTGGACGCAGAAGGAGCTGGCGCAGAGGCTTTTTGTCTCCGACAAGGCGGTGAGCAAGTGGGAAACGGGCGTTTCACGCAGTTAAAGACACGCAGCCCGCGCTTATGCAAACAAGAATATTAAGTCTCCTCATAACATACATTGGAGCTTAATTCTATGTTAACTGTTCATCGTTCGTTTTATATGCGAATCGGGAATCTGTGGGCGGCAATAAAGAGCCGTCCACAATCATTCTGTTCGTCATTTTCCTGAATCTTACTCTTGCCTTAGTTGGTGTATTATTATGCATCCAGCTTGACAAATGTGGATTATCCAAATATTATATTATCAAAGTCTTCCTGTAATGGAGGTGTATCTATGGGAGTAACAGTGGAGGACTGCCTACGGCTCCCGGCGCTCAGGCAGGCGAAGCTGGCGGCGGGGGCAGGCGGGCTGAACAGGTCGGTCGCTTCCATAACAGTCCTAGAATATCCGCGCATAGATATGCTCTCCGACGCTCTTCTTGTAGGCAATGAGCTGGTCATTTCCGCGCTTGTGAGCATCAAGGACGACGTGGAGATGCAGTGCCGTCTGCTGCAGCACCTGAGCGAAATGGGTGAGGCCGGTCTCATCCTGTATTACACCGGCGTTTTCGTCCAGGAAATTGACGACCGGCTCATTTCCACCGCCGACGGCCTCGATTTCCCGCTTATCCTCATGCCCCGAGGGCGCATGGACTTCCGCTACAGCGAGAGCATCACCGAGGTCATGGAGCTCGTCTTTGCCGACCAGAAGCGCGAGCGCTATTACACCGGCGAGATGGCCAAGCGCATTTCGCGCCTCTCGCCGCAGCTGCGCACGATGAACAGCGTGCTCAGGCTACTGAGTGACCGCCTGCGCTGCACGCTGCTGCTCGCCGACCGCTCCTTTGCGCGCAAGGCCGCCGCGGCGTGGCCGCTCTCGAACGAGTGGGGCTACCGGCTGATTCTGGACACCCTGCGCGAGAACAAGCCCGCGGCATATTCCCCGCTCGTGATGGACTGCGAGGGACGCGGCGTGCGCGTCTGGGACTTCCCCGTGACTGGCAAACGCAGCCAGGGGCTGCACCTTCTGGCGCTGGACGAAGAGGGCTCGCAGGAGGAGGACATGCTGCGCCAGGCGGCGGAGGTCGTGGAGCTCTTCCTGAACGTCTGGAACCGGGACGTCAACCTAGAGGGCACGGACGCGCTGGTGCACGCCATACTCAGCGACCAGCCGGAGGAGATGCGCCGCCTGGCCGGGCGCATGGGCATAGATATTGAGACCATCAACACGCTTTACGTCCTGCGGCTGAGGGCAGCGGACAACCCCGCGCTCCAGGATGCGGCGGAGCGGCTGAAGCGGTATTTGCAGGAGCACCACAAGCTGGTCGTGACCGATGTGTACAATCACGGCGTGGTGGCATTCTGCGACGACAAGCTCTTTGACGAGGCCGAGACGGACGTGGCGGGCGACTTCGTCGGGAAGATGAAGGCGCGCGGCGTGAAGTGCGACTGCGCGGTGCTGGAGAGGATAGCCAACACCACCCAGGCCCGCGCGGGATACATGTCCGTCGAGGAAAACATGAGCTATGCAGCGCGGCTCTGGCCGCATAAGCCGGTCTTTACCAGCGGCGAGCTGCAGTTCGCCGGGGAGTGCCGCGAGCTGCTGTCCAGGGGTGAGGACGCATACAGGCGTCCGCTGGGCTGCCTGGACGGTGTGCCGGGGCTCGCGGACGGGGAGAACCTTCTGAATATCCTCTGCACATATCTGCTGGACGCCGGCTCCAGTACGCAGCGCACAGGTGAGCTGCTTCACCTGCACCGCAACACTGTCAAGTATCATATAGGAAAGCTGCGCACTCTGCTGGCCGTGGATCTGGACACGATGCCGGAGGCCATGCAGGTGTACACCGCGGCCGCACTCTGGCGGCTGATGCACAGCGAGGACAAGTGAACAGGTCACCTTTGTCCCGGCGAACAACGTTCGTCGGGATTTTTTCGTTCCGCCGGCCGATTAACGGCGGGCGCGCCTCCATGTATAATTTAAACAGTTAAAGGTAAGTGCAAGCCCGATGTCCAAAAATTATACAGGAGGTAAGAAACATGTCAAGGATCCTCAACGAAGAACAGCTTATCGACGTCATATGGGGAGCTACCCTCATGGGCGGAGGCGGCGGCGGAGCCATGGTGGGCGGCACCGACCTGCTCAACACCTATAAGAAGCTGCACCCGGAAAAGCCCGTCGAGCTCACGCTCATAGAGAGCGGCGAGATGGCGCCGGACGCCTACGCGGCAGTCACCGCCGGCATGGGCGCGCCGACCGTGCTCAAGAGCGTGGACTTCTCGCAGTACGCCGTCAACGCCTTCAACACGCTCAAGGAGATGGCCGCGGAGATGGACCCGCCGCGCAAGCTGGAGTACTGCATCCCGGTCGAGCTGGGCGGCTTCAACACCTTCTGCCCCATGCTCATCTCCCTGCTCGAGGGCATCCCCTTCGTCGACTGCGACGGCGCCGGCCGCGCCGTGCCCGCCCTCGACACGCTGCTGCTGCACGTGAACGGTCTCGACACCTCGCCGCTTGCAATGGCCGACGGCAAGGACAACAAGGTCATGATAAAGCTCAAGGACCCCAAGGACGCGCCCATGGGAGAGGAGATAGGCCGCTGGATCTGCACCGCCTTCGGGCAGATTGCGGGCCTCTCCGGCTGGATGGTCACGAAGTCCGAGATTGAGGGCAGCCTGCCCTGCGGCACGGTCTCGCTCTGCGAAAAGATAGGCCGCGAGCTGCGCAAGTGCGCCGCCGAGGGCGGCGACGTCTTCGGCAACCTCGCCGCGGCGGGAGTGGACTGCAAGTTCCTCGCCAAGGGCAAGGTCGCCAAGTGCGAGAACCTCCAGCAGAAGGGCTTCGACTACGGCAAGGTATATGTGAGCGCGGACGACGGCGAGTGGATAATCTACTTCCAGAACGAGAACCTGCTCATCACCCACGACGGCAAGCCCGTCATGACCGTGCCGGACATCACCTGCTACTACGACGCCGCCACAGGTATGCCCCTCACCAACGCGGACATCTACGAGGGCATGGAGATAGTGCTCGGCGCCATCAAGGCTCCCGACGCCTGGTGGAAGAACCCGAACATGTTCGAGATTTGGAAGCCCTTCCTCGAGAACGTCGGCTATGAGGGCGGCAACATCCCCTTCAGCAAATAATCACACTCCTTGGACATGGCCGGGGCGCTCCCGGCCATGTCCGAATAAAGCGAAAGGAAGCGCATCAAGGGTAAGAAAAAAGAAAGGGAGATAGTATGGAAGAGAACAGGAACGTTCAGACCGAAACCACAAGCGGCGACAAGGGTATGTCCCAGATCCTGCCGCACGAGAAGCGCAGCTGGTGGAGCGTCGCCTTCATCTGGATTGGCACGATGATATGCATCCCGATGCTTATGGTCGGCGGCATGTTCGGCGGCGCGCTGACGCTCGGCAACACCTTTATAGTCACGGTCATAGGCTTCGCCATCTGCTGCTTCCTGATGGTCATGGGCGGCATCATAGGCTCCGATCTGGGCCTGAACGCGACGATGACCTCGACCCGCGCCTTCGGCATGACGGGCGCGAACTTTTCAATGGCGCTGGTGGTGTTCATTGCCGAGGCCGGCTGGTTTGCCGTGCAGACCGCCACCTGCGCCCTCGCGGCCAACACGCTCATGGAGCTCTTCGGAGTCACCGTGCCCTTCTGGCTCTCCTGCGTGATATGGGGCACGATAATGTTCATAACCGCCGTCTACGGCGTCAAGTGGATGGCATGGCTCAACTACATAGCCGTGCCTCTGCTCGTCATACTCTGCGCCTACGGCGCGATACACACGATAAGCGGCGTCGGCTGGGGATATATCTCAAGCGCCGTCACCGAAAACGCCATGTCCATCCCCGCGTCCATCTCGACGGTCATCGGCCTCTTCGCCCTGGGCGCGACCTGCAACAGCGACTATACGCGCTACTGCCGCACAAGGGGCGACGTCGTCAAGGGTACGCTGCTCGGCGTCCTGCCTGCGGCGGTGCTTATGATAATGGTCGGCGCAATCATGGCCATAGGCACCGGCAACTACGACGTCACAAGCATGTTCGCCGGCCTCGGCCTGCCCTTCGTCGCCATGCTGGTGCTGATTCTCGCCACCTGGACGACGAACACCGGCAACGCCTATATGTCCGGCCTCGCGGCCTGCAAGATGTTCTCCGTTAAGGACAAATACCGCCCTCAGGTGACCATGGCCGTCGGCGTCCTGGGCGTGATACTCGCCATCATGGGCCTCGCCGACGCGCTCAACACCTATATCACCATCCTCGGCGCGGTCGTGCCGCCCATCATGGGCATAGTCATCTGTGACTACTGGGTGTTCTGCAAGGGAAAGAAGGAGAACTGGGCCCCTCGCCGCGGCGTGAACTGGGCCGGCATAATCGCCTGGGTGCTCGGCGGCGGCATAGCCATACTCGAGACCATACCCGTGATTACCATCTTCAGCCCCGCGCTGGACGGCGTCATAATCTCCTTCGTCTCCTACCTCATATTCTACAAGCTGCTTGAGAAGACCTCCCTCGTCGGTCAGGGCGACATGACGATAGAGGAGGCCACCGCGGCGGCCAGGTAAGGAGGTCAGCATATGTCTGAAATGAAGCTCTGCGAGGCAGTGCTGGGCGAATTCCTGCCCATGACGGAGATCCCGCGCCCCTCCCACCACGAGGAGAGGATAAGCAAATACCTGCTCGATTGGGCCGTCAGCCGCGGGCTGCACGCCGAGCGCGACGAGCTGGGCGAGGTCATAATCGACAAGCCCGCCTCGCCCGGCTGCGAAAACGTGCCGAGGCTCATAATGCAGGCGCACATGGACATGGTCTGCGTCGCCGCCGAGGGCGTCAAATTCGACCCGCTGACGGACGGCGTCAAGGCGGTCCGCGAGGGCGATACGCTCCGCGCCGAGGGCACCAGCCTGGGTGCGGACAACGGCATCGGCGTCGCCATGGCGCTGTGCATGCTCAAGGACCCCAATCTGAAGCACGGCCCGCTGCGCGCCGTCTTCACGGTGAACGAGGAGGACGGCATGGCCAGCATCGGCCTCGCGCCGGAGTACCTCGAGGGCGACTATCTGATAAACCTCGACTGGGAGACGCTCGGCTCGCTCTGCAACTCCTGCGCCGGAGGAGACTACTTCAACTTCTACCGTGACTGCGGCTGGGAGAGCACGCCGAAGCGCTCCGTGGCCATAGAGCTGAGCCTGTCCGGCTTCCTCGGCGGGCACTCGGGCGTGGGCATCCATCTCGGGCACGCGAACGCCCTGGTCAGCGCGGCGACGGCGCTGGAGTATCTGAGGCAAAACGGTGTGGAATTCCGCGTTGCATCGTTTTCGGGCGGACAGGCCAAAAACGCCATACCGGCCTCGGCCAACGCTGTTATCACCCTCACAGTTGCGGAGGCCCAAAAAGCGATGGATCAGCTTGAAGCATTCAAAGCGGAGTTCTATGGCGGCTATCGCGATGTGGAGCCATCCGGTGTGTTCACGTTTTCGCTCGGGAGCGCGCCGGAGCGGGTGATGGGCGAGGCAGCCGGGTACTCGCTCGTCGGACTGATGTCCAGCGTACCCAACGACGTGTTTACGATGAGCCCGTTTATTCCCGGCCTCGTGGAGAGCAGCGCCAATCTTGGCGTCATATCGCTTGACGGACGTGTGAGCTTCACTGTATTTGCGCGCAGCTCAAGCGCCTACCGGGCCATGCAGACGGGCATAATCTGCCGCTCGCTTGCCAGCGCATATGGGTTCGAGCTTGATAGTGACGGCCATGTGCCGGGCTGGGCTGTTAACCCCAACAGCGTACTGACGAAAATAGCCTGTGAACAATACAAGCGGCTGACCGGCGAGGACATGGTTGTCGAACCGGTACACGCGGGCGTTGAGTGCGGGGCATTTGCGGAGAAGAACCCCAAGCTCGATATGATAGCTATCGGTCCCACACTTATGGACGTTCATACGCCGAACGAAACATGCAACCTCCCAAGTGTCGAAATAACAATGGAGCTACTCAGGAACATTATTCAGGCCATAGCCGACAGGGAATAAAAGATCTCCCAACTCCTCCAAACCTGCCGGTTACTTAATTATCCCACCACAAAGCACCGTTATCACTGCGGTGCTTTGTGTGTATGTAAATGTTCTTCTTCATCGTAAACCATGTGGTATGGCCCACCCGGAGCTTCAGCGACGCAAAGAGCTGCCCGGCACTCGAGTGCTGGGCGGCTTTCGCACATACATGACCATGTATAGAAGTGCGCCCTTCGGATTATTCAAACGTTAGCAGCACGGTCTTCGGCAGCTTTTCACCCGCGTGCGCTTTCAAGTAGCGGGCGGCTTTATTTGCAAAGCGGTGGGTTTTGGTCGTGTCCAGCTCCGCGAGGGCGGTTATTTGTGCCGGTTGCTGCGTCGAACCGAAACTCGCCCCAGTCGCCGTCGTTGTCGGCCTGGTAGCGGTAGGTGCCGGGAGCGATGCGCTCGATGCGGACGACGTGCAGCTCGCCGAGCTCGACCAGATTCAGTGTCAGCCTTTCCACTGCGCGGCGGTAGGCGCGCTCGGCGGTTCGCGGGCTGGACGACTCGAACTCAATCGCCAGGTCCTCAAAGCTCGCGCGCTCGCTGAGCGGCGCGACACGTCCGCAGGTCATGCAGATTGCGTTGCGCTTTTCCAGCAGCGTCTGCTCGCGGTAGCTCAGCTTTGCAAACGCCTCGCGCACCTTTTCGGCACGTATGCCGTCCCACAGCACGTCAACGTAATCCCAGCTATAGCTTGCCTCAACGTCATTTTCCAGCGGCGACGCGCTCAGCATGACCTGGGCAATCTTCAAAAACCTTCTCGCGGTTGCTTTAGAGCAGCCGCGCTTTTTATGAACTCCTCAACCGCCTCGCGCTGTTCAGCTCCGTACATGAGCGCGCCCATGCGCCGCGCGGCCTTGTACTCGTCGAGGTTTGAGAACGAGCCAGCCTCTTCCAGCATCCTTGCCCTAAGCAGCGCATTCATAACGTCGTGGTGTGCAAAAGTCGAAAATTGAATACCTTTGCCCGCGTCGAAGTCCTTCCATCGCTCGAGCATCGCGGCGGCGCAGGAGAGCTTGTAGTCCATGAACGTCTCCGGGTCGAATGCACGCTTCCCGAGGAATCTGTGCACAATCTCGTTGAGTTTCGGCTCATAGCCATAGAGGAAACCCTCAAAGGTTTCGTCTCCATTCACCGACGGCGCGCCACTGCGGAAGGCGTTTTCTGCCTGTTTAAGCGTCAGCATTTTTCTCTGCCTCAGCCAATAACGCGCCCTGTGTCATCTCGGCCTCATATCTCCCGCGCGCGTAATTCGCGTCGGACAGCGCACGCTGCAGCTTGTCTTTCGCCAGCTTGCGCATTGCGTCAGCCGTAGCTTCGTCTAGTTTGCCACGCCTCTGGCTCTGCAAAATGGTGTTCAGGCGGCGGTTGTAGATTGCTTTCAGCGGATGGTCGGCGGCAAGCTCGCGCTGCCCTCGCCCGCGCATTGCGCCCACCTGACGGCACGTCCTGCCGCCGGGCGCAAAGCCGCCGCAATACTTTGTGTGCCGCGCGTCGAGCGTGAGGAACCAGCGCCCACAGACGGCGCACCGGCGCGGCGCGTGGCCTGCGGCAAGACCCTCAAAGAGGTCGGAGCGCAGCAGCCCGACAAACGACACATAGCTCATGCGCCGCACAAGTCTCGGCGGCTCTCCTACAGCAACATACTGAACCGTCGCATTGGCGAGGGACATCAGGCTGTCGTCAGATGCGTCGAAGTGCGCACCAAATGTGGCGGCGAGGCCGTCGGGCGTGCGTTCAACGCCGTCGTCATTTATGCTATCAGCCAGCGCCGCCATTGTGCGCTTGTATTCAGCGAGCGAGTACGCGAGCTGTGCGAGCACCGGAGCTATTTTGCTCAGCAGCGCTCCCTTGCGGAGGCCCGGCTCCTGTGCCGCAGCGAGTCCGTGCGTGAGCATCGCCATATTTAACGCGCGGACTTGTGTCAGCGCGTCGGGCGAAAAGGCGTCAGCGATGCTAGGAGTGTAGAAGTCGTAGTCCAGTTGCGAAAAAGGCTCCATGTGACTCATCGCATCAAGGATTTTCGCTGCCGCGCCTCGCGCTCTGTTCATCAACTCATCGGGAACGCTCATCATGGCGAGCGCGGAGATGAACTCGTTGAGTGCCTTGCACGGCTCAATAAGCGATGTAATGGCCTCATCAGTTAAGCGCGGGCTGTTTCGCACAAAGGAGGTTAATTTGAAACAGCTAAAAACATACAACACTGCACTGTACATGCGCCTGAGCCGCGACGATGAGAGTTACGGCGACAGCGTAAGCATCGAGACTCAGCGTACCATTCTTCGTAAATACGCCGCTGAAAACGGACTACGCGTCGTTGATGAGTACGTTGACGACGGCTGGAGCGGAACAAACTTCGAGCGTCCCTCGTTCAAACGCATGATGGCCGATGTGGACACTGGCAAGGTCAACTGCATCGTAACGAAAGACCTCAGCCGCTTTGGCAGGGAACACGTCATGATGGACTACTACCTTGAATTCGTGTTCCCGGAGAAGCAGATACGCTACATAGCCGTCACAGAAAACGAGGACACCGAGCGCGGATTGAGCGACTTTGTACCGTTCAAAAACCTGTTCAACGAGTGGTTTGCCAAGGACACAAGCCGCAAGGTCAAGGCCGCGCTGCACTCCAAGTTTGCCAATGGTGAGCGCATCTTTGCCTACGCTCCGCTCGGTTACAAGCGCGACCCGGATAAGAAAAATGCCCTCGTCATTGACGAGGAAACTAAGTGGATAGTGGAGAAGATTTTCATTCTAGCCGTTCACGGCGCGGGCGCAGCGCATATTACGCATATGCTCATAAAAGAACGTGTCCCGACTCCCGGCTGGCTAAATTACACCCGCTATGGTACTTTCGCCAATATCTACGCTGACGCGCCCGAGGAAAAGCGGTATGCCTGGACTATTGCGCAAGTGAAATCCATCCTCAAAGACGAGACCTACATTGGCAACACGGTTCACAACAAGCAGACGAACATTTCGTACAAGAGCAAGAAGCGCATACGCAAACCGGAAGAGGACTGGGTTCGCGTCGAAAACACGCATGAGGCAATCATAGATAGGGACGTATTTTACCAGGTGCAACAGCAGATTGCCAACCGCCGCCGAAAAATGAAGGACGGCACCAGGCAAATATTCGCCGGACTCGTCAAATGCGCGGACTGCGGCTGGTCAATGGCATATTCCTTGAAAGCTCAAAGCAAGACGCCATACGGCCTTTACCGTTGCAGTAAATATGGGCAAGGCACGGGTCAATGCACAGCGCACCACATCCGCTACGACGTACTCTACACCTACG
Source organism: uncultured Eubacteriales bacterium (assembly GCA_900544295.1). Taxonomy (GTDB): domain Bacteria; phylum Bacillota; class Clostridia; order Oscillospirales; family Oscillospiraceae; genus Scatomorpha; species Scatomorpha intestinigallinarum. Next base: position 78,270 of record UQUO01000009.1, read on the forward strand.
TCCTCGCCCGCGTCCGCCACTGGGCAAAGCAGGCCGAGATTGACGAGGGTGCGCTGCTCCAGAAACTTCTCAAAACCGGTGATAAAGAGCGTTTGGCGGCGTCTAAGAAGCAAGCCGGCGAACTCGCAAAGGCCGAAAAGCGCAAAGCCGAGGTTGATAGGCTCTTTACCAGGATGTACGAGGACTGGGCCGCAGGGCGCATCACGGAGTACAACTTCAATATGCTCTCGCAGAAGTACCAAAGTGAGCAGCAGGAGCTTGAAACAAAGATTGAGGCGCTGAAAGCACAGCTCACCGCGCAGGAGCAGTCCACAGCGGACATCGAGAAGTGGGTCAAGCTAATACGTCAGTATACCAATCCGACCGAGCTGACCGCTGAACTGCTCAACACGCTGATTGAGAAAATCCTGATACACGAGGCCGTAAAGCAACCCGACGGCACACGGGAGCAGGAAGTAGAAATCTTCTACCGCTTCGTCGGCAAAATTGATTGAATACAAACCAGTATCTTTAAGTGTGTGAAACCGGCGCGAGCATACCGGATACGGCGCTGCTCATCCCCCTTGCGGAGCAGCTGGGCGTCAGCGTGACGGAGCTGCTGCGCTGCGAGCGGCTGGGCAGCGGTATTGACGCCGGGCAGGTGGAGGAGCTGGTCAAGGCCGCGATCAGCTACGGCGCGCAGAAGCCGGAGCGCGCCTGGCACAGCGGCGGGCGCTGGCCGGGCCTGTATGTGCTCTGCCTCCTGCTGGGCGGGGCCTGCCTCGTTTGGGGGCTGCTCTCTGAGCATATCGGCACGTTTTCACCGGTACTCTATCTGCTGAGCTGCATTTTCGGCGCATATTTCGTGTTCTTTGCGCCGCTGCGGCTGCCGGACTACTATGACCAAAACCGGATAAGCTCCTTCAGTGACGGGCCCATTCGCCTGAACCTGGCGGGCCTGGCCATAAACAACTCCAACTGGCCGTACATGGTCCGCGCCGCCAGGGCCTGGACCTGCGCTGCGATGGCCCTGCCGCCCCTGCTGGAGCAGCTTCTGTCGCGTCTGTCCCCGTCTCTCTGGCAGTCCGCGGAGCCTGTTTTCTTCGCCGTCACAGTATTGAGCCTGTTTGTCGCGATGTACGTCTCCGGTAAGCGACACGGTTGACACGCGCCATGCCCGCCTCGTATCTCTGTAGGGGCGGGGTTCCAGGTTCGCCAGGACGTTGGGTTTCAGGAACTCGCCTGTACGTTGCTGTTCTGTTTTACGTTGGTGCTGCCTATTCCACCCCATTTCTTTGGTCTTGCCCAAAGAAACGGGGTGGAGCCCCAAAGAAAAACGCCTTTGGG
>UQUO01000010.1 GCA_900544295.1 uncultured Eubacteriales bacterium
AAAGGGGGAACCCTCGCCGGGGGTTCCCCCTTTGCGGGCGGCCTAAGCCGCCCGCAGCCTCACGCACTTCCATAACGCCGGTGGTGAACGAACGCCGGGCGGGGGTGGAATCCCGCCCAAACAGCGACAAGCGCCATTGTCCTTTTAACACTAAAAATGCCGCCCATTGGGCGGCATTTTCAACGCTTTATTCCTCGCCCTGCTTGGGCTGTTTGGGCTTGCCGCCCTGAGGACGGCGGCGGCGGTTCGAGGGGCGGCGGGACTGGCCCTCGCCGCGCTCCTTGGCGCCCTCTTTGGGCTCTTTGGGCTCGCGCGGGGCCTGGGCTCGGTTCTGCTCGCGCCGGGGCCTGGGCTCACGCTGTTCCTTGGGCTCGCGCGGTTCTTTGGACTCGCGGTGCTCGCGCGGCTCCTTGTCGGGGGCGGGCTTGGCGTCCTGGCGCTTGCCGCGGCCGCGGCCGCCCTGGCGCTTGCGGACCGGCACCTCGGAGGCGGGCTTGCGCGCGGCGGGCTCGCTCTCGGCGGCCTCGACGGGGTAGAAGCGGGGTTTCGCCTCCGCGGCTGCCTCGGGCTCTTCCTCCGCACGCTCAGGCGCGGGCCGATTCTTGAGCAGCTGGGGCAGGGGCTCGCCCGGCTTGGGCCGCCCGCCGGGTATGGCCGCTACCTCGTCGGCGGAGTAGGTTTTGAAGACGTCCTCGCCTTCTCCGTCCAGCTTCACCTTCACGGTGCGGCGCAGGAGATTCACCTGCGTGACGTTGCCGTAGCCCGCGGGCGTCTCGACAAAGGCGCCGTTTTTAGGCACGGTCTTGACGAGGTCCTCGTAGGCCTCCTCCTCGTAGCGCAGGCAGCACATGAGCCTGCCGCAGGTGCCGGAGATCTTGCTGGGGTTCAGGGACATGGACTGGATCTTCGCCATTTTTGTGGAGACTGGCTGGAAATCGTCCAGGAACTGGCTGCAGCAGAAGGGCCGGCCGCAGATGCCGATGCCGCCCAGCATCTTCGCCTCGTCGCGCACGCCGATCTGGCGCAGCTCGATGCGGTTGCGGAAGACGGAGGCGAGGTCCTTGACGAGCTCGCGGAAGTCCACGCGCCCGTCGGAGGTGAAGAAAAAGGTTATCTTGTTCCCCTCAAAGCTGCACTCGACGTCTACGAGCTTCATGTCGAGGCCGTGGTCCTCGATCTTCTTTTTGCAGATGCCGAAGGCCTCGCGCTCGCGGTTCTTGTTTATCTCCGCGACGCGCAGGTCGTTTTCCGTGGCGATGCGCACCACGGGGCGGATGGGCGGGATGACTTTTTCGTCGGGGACGTAGTGGTTGCCCATCACGCACTGGGCAAATTCGAGGCCCTTGGAGGTCTCGACAATGACGTCCTGGCCGGGGGAGACGTTGTTCCCGGCGGCGGCGAAGTAATAGGTCTTGCCGCGGTTTTTGAATTTAACGCTGACAACTTCGGTCAATTTAACTTCCTCATTTCCTTACACCGCACACAGCTATGAGGCCGAACACGTGCCTGACGCCGGTGTTGAGCCTGAGCATGGCGGAGCATTTCGCGAAAAGCTCGTCCAATTCGACGCAGCGCCTGGGCGGCAGCTGGGCGCGGCCCTCCCCGCGCAGGATGTCCGCGAGCTCGCCCCTGGCGGCGGCGAGCATGGCGGAGGCGCGCCGGCCATCCATGTCCTCGTGGGCGAATTCCCAGGCGAGCAGCCTGGCTCGGCCCCCGTCTTCGAGGGCGGCGAGCAGTTCCAGGGCGTCGGCGGCGGCCTGCTCGTCCCCCGCCTCGTCGGCGTTCTGCCGCAGCAGCACGCAGCGGGAGCGCACCGTGGGCAGCAGCAGCGCCGGGTTCGAGGCGCACAGGATAAAGGCCGCGCTGGCCGGCGGCTCCTCCAGCAGCTTCAAAAGCGCGTTCTGCGCGGCGGCGTTCATGCGCTCCGCATCGTGTATGACGTAGACCTTGACGCGCGCCTCGTTCGGCATCACCTGCGCGTCCGCGGAGATGAAGCGCACCTGCTCCACGAGTATCTCGCGCCGCTTGCGGCCCTTGTCGTCGAGGGCGGGCGCAACGGAGACAACGTCGGGATGGATGCCGGAAAAGACCTTCCGGCAGTGCCTGCAATCGCCGCAGGGCCTGTCCCCCGAGGACTCGCAGAGCATGGCGGAGGCCAGCCTGAGCGCCGTGCCGCGCCGAGCCTCCTCCGAGGCCGAGGCCACGATATAGGCATGTGAGACCCGCTCCCCGGGCCTGAATACGAGCTTATCCATACCCTTTATTGTACAATTTTCCTCCGCCGACGTCAACAGCCATTCTGAGGCCCGCGGGCAGGGCAAAGCGGCCGCCCTAAGGCGGCCGCTTCTTATTATGCCCTCAAAACCGCGATGGAATAGGCCGGGAGGTTGAGTTTTCCGCCCCGGAGGCTGACTTCGCCGTCTCCGGCGCAGAGTTCACCCGTGAGATACAACTCACTGAGGCCGAGCGGGCCGAGTTCGAGCGCGTGCTCGTTTTTGGAGGGATTGACGACGAGCACGACGCTCTGCCCGTTCCAGCTGCGGCGGATCATGCAGACGTCGCCGAGGCCGCTGTCTATGACCTCGCTCTCGCCTCGCGCTATCTCAGGGTTTTCGTTGCGCAGGCGCATCGCGGCTGCGTAGTAGTTGAGCAGGGAGTCGGGATCCTCCAGCTGCTCCGCCACGGAGGGCTGGACGTAGTTTGCGACAGTGGTGCCGGGCGGGCAGCGCGTGACCTCGGAGAGCGTCGTCCAGAGGACGCCGAGGCGTTTGTCGGGGTCGGTGGCCGAGCCCAGCATGCCTATCTCGTCGCCGTAGTAGACGTAGGTCCCGCCGCGCATCATGGCCAGCAGGCCCGCGGCCATCTTCTGCTTTTCGACGTCCGGGCCGAGAAAGCTCGCCGCCCGGGCCGTATCGTGGTTGCCGAGGAAGGGGGCGGGGATGGTGTCCTGCGGCAGGCGCTGCTCCAGCAGCCGCGTTACGTTACCGTAACTCGTGCCGGGTTCCTTCACGTCGGGGCCGAGTATCTCCTCGATGTAGCCGCCCTGCTGGGCGACGGGGAATAGGAAGAAACTGTCGATGTCCGCCTCGCAGTAGTCGGCTATCTCATAGAGGTCCGTCCAGGCCTCGCCCACGAGGTAGCAGTCGGGGCTTATGCCCCGCGCCGTCTCGCCGAGCCAGTCGAGGAAAGCGATGTTCTTTTCCGCGCTGCCCGTGTAGTAGCTCGTCACGGCGTCGAGCCTGAAGCCGTCCACGCCGATGTCCTCGAGCCAGAAGCGGAGGATGTTCTCGATCTCTGCCCTGACCTCGGGCTCGTCGAGGTTCAGGTCGGGCATGGTGTTCACGAAGCGGCACTCGTAGTAGGCCCCGCCCGCTTTGGCGTAGCCGTCCTGCGGGCTGTCCGACCAGTTGTACCAGTTCCGGTACTCCGAGTCCTCGCCCGCCTTGGCGCTCAAAAACCAGGGGTGCTCGTTGGAGGTGTGGTTGAGGACGAGGTCTATGATGACGTCGATGCCGAGGGAGTGCGCCTTTTCCAGCATGGCGGAGAAGTCCTCCAGCGTGCCGTACTGGGGGTCGATGTCGTAGTAGTCGGTGACGTCGTACTTGTGGTAGCTGGGCGAGGGCATTATGGGCATGAGCCAGATGCCGTTCATGCCGAGGCCGGAGATGTAGTCCAGCTTCTCCGCCAGGCCGCCGAGGTCGCCTATCCTGTCGCCGTCGCTGTCGAAGTAGGAGTAGACGAAGACCTCGTACCAGTTGCGGTATTTGTCGTCGATGACGTTCAGCTCTGCCTCGCGCCGCTGCTCCCCGCAGGCGGAGAGCAGCAGGCAGAGGGCGAGGAGCAGCGCCGAGGCGCGGGTTGATCTCCTCATATGCTCAGCCTTTGACTGCGCCGGCGGTGAGGCCGCTGACGATGTTCTTGACGAGGCAGAAGTAGAGGATGACGATGGGCACGGCGATGAACACGCTGCCCGCGGCGAAGCGCGCGAACTGGGTGTCCGGCATGGAGTAGAGGCCGACGGCGACGGTCCACATCTCGCGCTCCTTGAGCAGGAGCTTGGGCAGCAGGCAGTCGCTCCAGGGCCAGGCAAACTGGGTGAGGGCGGTGTAGACCAGCATGGGCTTTGAAAGCGGCAGGGTTATCTTGGTGAAGATCTGCAGCTGGTTCGCCCCGTCGATGGTCGCTGCCTCGTGGATGGTGTAAGGGATGGAGTCAAAGTAGCCCTTCTGCACGAGATAACCCAGCGGCGCGGTGCAGGAGTAGTAGAAGATGAGGGACTCAAGGCTGTTCAGGAGATTCAGCTGGCCCATGATTATGTAAACCGCAGTCATACCCATGAAGCCGGGGAACATACCGAGCAGCAGCGTGGTCTTGCGTATGGTGTCGCGGCCCTTGAAGCGGAAGCGGCTCATTACGTAGCCAGTGAGTATGGTGAGCAGCGTGCCGATGATGCAGGTCATGGTCGCGACGTAGAGGGTGTTGAGGAACCAGCGCCCGTAGGGGTAGAGCCCGTTCACATCATCGGTGAAGAGGTCCACAAAGGTCTGGACGGAGAACTCCTCGGGGAAGAAGCCGGAGAAGGAATGGATGTCGCCGCTCTTGGAGAAGGAGGCCGCGATGAGCCAGACGCAGGGGAAGAGGAAGATGAGCGATATGACGATGAGAATGAGGTAAGTGACGATGTTGTCGGCGATCCTTGCCGTCCTGATGCTGCCTTCTTTTTTCACTGGAACGTCTCCTCCCTCTTATAAGCCGCAGAGCGGACGTAGACGATGAGCGAGAGCGTGCCGGTGATGATGAAGATGACCAGGCTTATCGCCGCGCCTATCGAATAGTAGTTGTTGCTGACGGAGAGGTTGTAGAGCCAGTTGATGAGCAGGTCCGTGTCGCTGGCGAGGAAGTAGTCGGCGTAGTTGCTCTGCAGGCCGGAGCGCAGGAAGAAGTAGATGCCGAAGTTGTTGAAGTTGCCGACGAACTGGCCTATGAGCACGGGGGTTATCGAGAACACGACAAAGGGCAGGGTTATCTTGCGGAACTGGGTGAACTTGCCCGCGCCGTCTATGGAGGCGGCCTCGTAGAGCTGGGTGTCGATGTTCGAGAGTATGCCCGTGGTCATGAGCATGATGGAGGGGATGGCTATCCAGGCGTTCACGAAGAAGCCTATGCCGCGGGCCCACCACTTGGCGCTCTCGACGTTGGAGAGGAAGAAGATGGCCTCGTGGCCGTTGCTCGTGAGCAGCTGGTTTATGGGGCCGCTCTGGGAGAACATGAACTTGAAGCCCAGCATGGTGATGAAGCCGGGGATGGCGTAGGCGAGGATGGGGAAGGAACGCCATATTTTTGAGCCCTTGACGTTCTTCTTGTTGAGGATGAGCGCGATGGCCAGGCCGCCGAAGAAGTTGATGGAGGTGGAGACGACGGCCCATATGACGTTCCAGCCGAGTATCTTGCCGAAGGTGCTGCCCACGTTGCCGACGCCGAGTATCTTCTGCCAGGCGGAGAGGCTCCAACTGGCGAGCACGGGGTGCACGACCTCGCCGCCGAAATCCGTGAAGGCGATGAGTATCATGAAGACGATGGGCAGTATGGAGAACATCGCGACGCCGATGAGCGGCAGCACGAGCGCGGAGAGGTAGAATTTCCCGTCCGCCGCGTAGGCGATGGATTCGCGGAAGCTGTGTGGTTTTTTGCCCTTCGCCGCCTCGCGGGAGGTGAAGAGCACGTCCTTCACATTGGATATGTACAGCGCGACGGTGAAGATGAGCACGACGACCGCGAAGAGGCCCATGATGAGCATCTGCATGGAGTTGTCGCCCTCAATACCCAGCCAGAGGTTCTCCTGCTGGGTGCCGAGAGTGAAGATGCCGATTATGTCCTTCACACCCCGGGACACGAAGTAGATGACGAGGCCCGCAAGGCTCAGAAGGTACAAGAGACCCTTTACTATCTGACCATAGCAAAGCTGGCCGAGGCCCATGACGACGAAGGAGAGCTTCGCCTTCCACGGGACCGAGCTCAGCCCGGCAGTCTTAGTCATTGTTGTTCCCCCCTCTGTCTGTCGGTCCCGGTGGTTTATGAGAGCGTGAAGATGCCGTCGTAAATCTGGCTGCACACGTTTTCCAGCCCGGCCTGGATCTTTTCGACCGTCTCATACTTTGTGGGTTCGCCACGGTTGCCGGAGAGGGCGTCGGTGGCCAGCTCGACGAAGAAGCTCTCGGAGGGAGTCCAGAGCTGGCTGACGGCGTTGATGGCGGGCATGATGTCGACGTTGCCGTTCTCGAGCCTGTCGAAGACGGCGGCGACGGTCGCGTCGGTTTCACCGATGGTGTCGGCGGCGTCGGCGCGGGCCGGGGTGATGCCGAGCATCTCGTTGCGCAGAACCACCTGCTCATAGTCGGCGGCGAACTTCACGAAGGCCAGGGCCGCGTTGGGGCATTTGGTGTAGGAGGAGATGCCGTAGCCGTTTACGCCGCCCATCATCTTGGTTTCGAGGGTGAGGTTTTCCATGTCGGTTATGGTGTCCTGCCAGGCGTCGGCGGTGAGGTCGCCGGAGACGGGCAGGCGGGGGACGGCTATCATTTTGAGGTCGGCCTCGGCCTCTTCCTCGGTCCAGCCGTTGTTGACCATTTCCTTGATGAACATGCTGCGCACGTCGGGGGTGGTGACGGTGCAGAGCATCTTGCCCTTGGCGAGGTAGGAGTAGGCGGAGGAGGCGAAGTCCTTGGCGACTATCTCGGTGTTGTTCATGAGCTCTGCCCACTGGCGGATCATCCAGGCGCCCTGCGCGGCGTCGCCTGCGGCGAGGCCGATGTCCTCGGGGTTCGTGTTGTTCTCGCCGAAGATGTAGCCGCCGAAGGTGAAGAGGTAGCCAGTCATGAAATAGGTGTCAACAAGCTCGTCGAGGTAGCCGTACTCGGTCTTGCCGCCGTTCTCCTGGGTCTCTTTGCTGAAGGCGTAGAGCGCGGTGTAGGTCTCGAAGAAGTCGGGGGTGCCGTTGGCGTTCACGTCCCAGTCCGTCTCCCAGTTGTCGGGCAGCATGGACTCGATGTAGTAGAGCATGCCGGTCTGGACGTTGATGGGTACGCCGCAGTAGTAGGTGGCGCCGTCCATGTTGAGGGCATATGCGTTCCAGGCGCTCTCGGGGATCTGGTCGGCATAGCCGAGGCTGTCGATGGGCAGGGGCAGGATATGCTGGTTCTCGGCGTACTGCATGATGATGTCGTTGGCCTGATACCAGACGTCCGGGCCGTAGCCGTAGGGGCCGTCGGAGGCGAGGTCGGAGTACTGGTCGGTGTTCATGCGCTCGGCGGAGATGCCCTGGTCCGCATAGGCCTCGTTGAAGGCGTTTATGAGTTCCTCGACGTAGCCGAGCTCGACAGCGGTGTCGTTTTCGAGCACCTTGACGACGGCGCCCTCTTCCAGCTCGCCGGAGAACTTGGCCATGATGCCGTCGTTGGCGGCGCCGCCCTGCTGCTCCTCACGGCCGGAGCCGCAGGCCGCAAGGGCGAACACCAGAGCCAGCGCCATGACCAGCGCCGCAATGCGTTTCATCGTTTTCATTCTTTACATCTCCTTTTCCTTTATGACGATACCCCAGGCCTCTATCGCAGTCCCGTCGGACAGACTGCGGGCCTCGTTCGAGGGGTTGAGGTACAGTGTTGCGCTCTGCGCGCCGAGGGCGCGCTCGATGGCGACGACGCCCCCGCTCTCGCTGATGCGGCAGCCGCCGCGGGAGAGGCAGGGCCCCTTCTTGAGGGCCGCGAGCCTCTGCACCAGCCCGTAGAGCCCGGCGTCCCAGCTCTCGCGCTCCCAGCGGAAGCAGCGGCGGCAGCCCGGGTCGTAGCCGCCCTCTGTGCCGATCTCATCCCCGGCGAAGAGCATGGGCATGCCGGGGAAGAAGAACATGACGGCCAGGGCCATGGCCTCGCGCCTCGCGTCCCCGTTCACCCGGGTGAGGAAGCGCTCCGTGTCGTGGCTGTCCAGGAGGTTGAACATCATCTCGCAGGCCGGGCCGATGTTCCGCCAGAGCAGCAGGCAGAGCCGGGAGGCGAAGCCCGCCGCGTCGATGCGGTCGAAGGCCAGAAGGTCGAGGCAGGCCTTGGTGAGCCCGTAGTTCATGACGCCGTCGTACATGTCCCCGCGCAGGAACTCCTGCGCCCCGTGCCAGACCTCGCCGATGATTATGGCCTCGGGCTTCGCGGCCTTGACGGCCTCGCGGAAGCGCCGCAGGAAGCGCATGGATATCTCGTCCGACACGTCCAGCCGCCAGCCGTCGGCGCCGAACTGCTCTATCCAGTAGCGGCCCACGCCGCAGAAGTAGTCGATGACCTCGTCGCAGTCCGTGTTGAGCTTGGGCATGTAGGGCACGTCTGCGAAGGTCTTGTAGTTGCACTCGTCGAAGCTGGAGCGCTCGCCCTCGATGAAGAACCAGTTCCAGTAGGGCGACTCGCGGCCCCTGACGGAGGTGTCGACGAAGATGGGGTTCGTGTGCGCGCAGTGGTTGAAAACGCCGTCGAGCACGACCTTCATGCCCCGCGCGTGGGCGGCCTCGATGAGGGAGCGCAGGGCCTCGTCCCCGCCGAAGCGCGGGTCGACCTTGTAGTAGTCCTCGATGTCGTACTTGTGGTTGCTGACGGACTGGAAGACCGGCGTCATGTAGATGCAGGTGACCCCCGTCTCCTGGAGGTAGTCCAGCCCCTCCTCGATGCCGCGCAGGTCGCCGCCGGCGAAGCTCTTGGGCGTGGGCTCGTCGCCCCACTTGAGGTTTATGTGCTCCCTTTTCTCGCCGCCCTCGCCTATGCGGAAGCGGTCGGGGAAGATCTGATAGCAGACCGCCGCGCGCGTCCATTCGGGCACGCGCATGACGTCGCTGCTGTGGATGTAGGGGTACTGGAAGTAGTTGAAAAAGCCGTAGTCCCAGTCGTAATCCTCGCAGACGCCCTCCTCGCAGAGATAGCGCACCTCCCCGCCGGAGACCAGGCGGAAGACGTAGGCGAGCCTGGTGTCCCCGAGTTGGAGCTCGGCCCCGAAGTAGTCGTAGAGCTCGTCGGAGCGCAGCAGCTCCATGGGCCTCTCGACGCGGGGGCGGGTGGTCCAGTCGAATTTGTTTTCGGCGTATACAAGGACGGCCTCGTCCAGATCCCCCCTGGCGGCCCGGAGCCGGATGTACATGCTCTGCTCCGAGGTGGGGAAGCAGTCCATCGGCCTGCCCCTGTGAAGTATGGCTCTGATATCCATACGTGCCCTCCAAAATCTGCCCGCGCGGTTGACACCGGGCGGCGAGCTTGTTATTATCTGAGTATGAACGACAACGGCAAGAAAAAAGTTACGATAAAGGACATCGCGGAGGCCTGCGGCGTGTCTACCGCGACGGTCTCCTACGTCCTGAACGGACGGGAGGACCAGCGCATAAGCCCGGAGACCTGGAAGCGCGTCATGCACGAGGTCCACCTCATGGGCTACGAGTCCTCCGCCGTGGCCAAGGCCCTGGCGACGGGGAACAACAACGTCGTGGGGCTCTATGCGCCGCGCCTGGGCCGCCTGCAGAGCCGCGCGTACGAAAACGCCGTCTTCACCTCGCAGCTGGCCGAGTCGCTGAGGGACCGGGGCTATCAGCTCCAGTTCGTCGGGGAGCTCTGCCGCAGCACCACCATCAAGACCCTGGACGCCATCGTGACGCTCGACGTGGATCGAGAGACCTTCCGGCAGATAGGCTTCAACTGCTTCTACCCGCTCATATGCGTGGACGGCCTCGTGGACGATCCTTTCCTATTTTACCAGGTGAACAACAACTTCGGCCGGGCGGCTGAGTTTGCCGGGCGGCACGGCAGCCGGGCGGCCCTGGTTTTCGAGCCCTATGCCGAGCAGAGGCTGAACGAGCGGGTCTGCGCCCGCTTTGACGCGGTGTGCAGCTCCACCGGTGAGGTGCAGCTGAGAGAATTTGCGGCGGCCCAGCCGGAAGGCACGGCCTTTGTGGCTCAGGGCGCCCTGCTTGCAGAGCGGCTGCGCCGCATGACTGCGGCCCCCGTGTTCTCCATGTGCCCTCAGGGCGACATAGAAGTGAACGCCGGGCTCAAGGCCGGGACTGTGTCCGAGCTGGTGGTTGACACCATACGCAGGAATCCCCCGGAAGAGCACGACATCCTCATTTGAATAAACCATTTTACCGCGTCCCCGCGGCGGAGGAGCCTGGCTCCCCCGCCGCGGTCTTTGCGTTTTAGTAGGTGATGGCGCCGGTCGCCGGGTCGAAGACTATGGTGTAGCTGCCGGGGGCGACGAGGATGTTCTCGCCGGCGGCGTCGCCGTACCAGTACTCGTTGGCGACAACGCCGTTCGCGCCGTAGGCTATCTTGAAGGCGACGCTGCCCTCGGTCCAGTCCTCGGTCTCCTCCTCGGTGAAGGTGACGTCGAGCGTGTAGGTGCCGTCGTCCTGGGCCTGCATCATGTAGGCGGAGTTTTCGGCGTTGGCGTCGGCGGCCCAGCCCGCGTTGCCGCAGGTGCCGACGACGTAGTAGGCGGGCTCCTCGACGAAGAGACTCGTGACGACCGGCTGATTGTCCTGCAGCTCAAGGGCGAGCCAGACTATGTAGGTGCCGGCGGGGACGGTGAAGTTCGGGGTGGCCTCGGGGTCTAGGTTGCGCGGGTCGTACCAGTCGCCGTTGACGAGGTTCTTGATGCCGAACATGGCCGCGTCAAGGTCGTTCTGGGTGTCGTAATCCTCCTCGGTGACGGTCAGCAGGTAGTACCAGATGTTGTCGTCGCCGTTCTTGAGCATCTTGAAGCTCTCGGGGTCCTCGCCCCAGTTGTTGAAGGTGCCCTGGAGCTGGAAGTCGAACTCGGGCGCGGCGAGCTCGGCGGCGTCGCCCAGGCGCTCTGCGCTGAGCTTGCAGAGGCTGAGAGTCTCGGCGTCCGTAGTCAGGACGAGTTTGTAGAGGCCGGACTGCGCCACGGTGATGTTCGCGCCGGAGTTAAAGGCGTCCTCGCCGCCGGCGAAGTACTCGCTTTCGACGAGGTGGGAGGCGTCGATGCTGTCGCCCCAGTTGTAGTCCTGGTCGATGACGGCTATCTTGAACTGGTCGCCCTCGTAGAGGTTTATCTCAATGGCGAAGGTGTTGAACTCGCCCTCCACGGGCTGGAGGAGGTAGTCGTCCTGCGGCCAGGCGTGGCCCCAGTTGTTGTCCGGATAGCCCGCGAGGCTGCCGGCCAGCATCCAGGCCCTCTCGTCCGCGACGGAGGACTGCCAGGCGACGAAAACGGAGGTGTCCTCAGTGACAGGGGCACTCATGTCGTAGGGGATAACGAGGGCGGGGGTGGCGTAGTAGCCCTGGATGACGTAGCCCTCCTTGGCCAGCTCGGGCTCGGCGACGGGCTGGCCCTCCTCGGCGTTGACCTCGGCGAGCACGGTGGTGCCGTCGCTGTCGTAGAAGGTGACCTTGAAGCCGCCGGAGGCGTCCCCGCCCGCCTCGCCGCAGGCGGCGAGCGCAAGGACCATCGCAAGGGCGAGCGCAAGGCAGAGCAGTTTGCGCATCTTTTTCATTTTTTGTCCTCCTTGAATATAAATAATTCCTTTTCCTCTCTGGCTGCCTGCGCTTTAAAGGGACTTGCTTAAGCGTTTAAGCAACCTCTTGTGAACATGATAATATACAAATATTGCCCTGTCAACGGCGGCATACCTGAAGCATATTTTTTGTATATTCCACCAGAAAATAGGCATAGTTTTTAAACACAAAAACGATAAGCCCGGCCCGCGCGGCCAAATGACCGCCGGAGCCGGGGCAAAAAGGGCGCAAAAATGCGCCCGGAGCCGCTTGAAAGCTCCGGGCGCTGGTGCGAGAGATGGGACTTGAACCCACACGCCTATAAATGAGACACAGGCACCTCAAGCCTGCCTGTCTGCCAGTTCCAGCACTCTCGCATATCCGCTGGGGAAAGGCGCATTTGGTATTATAGCAGAAACGCGGTTTTTGTCAAGAAGATTTTTCTCGTTTCACGAGTATTTTTGCCTCCGGACCGGATGCAGCTGCGCCGCGGTGAAGACGAGGGTTACTATGAGCACGAAGGCGAGCGCCGCCGCGCCCCAGTGCATGAGCAGGAGATAGCGCATCTTCAGATAGGCGTGGTAGCCGAGAAGGGAGGCGAACTCGCACAGGAGGGGCAGGAAGAAGTAGGCCGGCGCCGCGACTGCAAAGGCGAGGCTGAGTATGTCCGCCGCGTAGAAATACCTGTCGTGCATGTGAGGCAGCAGGAAGGGGATGCCGACGACAAGGATGAGCGCCCCGCCGAGCAGGGCCCAGTTCGTGATGGAGCTGCGGCGCCACCAGAACCAGGCGAAGACGGCGAACATCAGCATGAAGGCTGCGGCAGTACCCAGCTTTGCCGCCAGGGCCTCGTCGGAGACGTCTCGCGCAAAGGCGAAGATGGAGGGGGAGTTGTAGTTGAGCGCGCTGCCCACGCTGCCCATCTGGTCGAAGTAGAGCGTGATGGTGTCGAGCACCGGCCGCCCGGCGAGAATGGCGGGCAGCATAAGCAGCATGTACACGGCGGGGAAAATGAGGAAATGCCAGAGCTTCACGCGCTTTGCGATGAGCAGCAGCACAAAGACGGGCATGATGAACACCGCCTGGAGCTTGAAGGCGAAGGAGCAGGCCATCGCCGCCATGCCGAGGGCAGGTTTCCCGGACATGCCCCAGTAGAGCGCGAGCAGGGCGAGGGAGACATAGATGCTGTCGCACTGGCCCCAGACGGCGCTGTTGAGCACCACGGTGGGCCAGAAGAGCACGGCGAAGTAGACGAAGAGCAGCCTCACCCGGCTGCGGGTGAAGAGCCCGGCCAGACGCATGGCCCCGAAGGCAAGCAGCACGTCGAAAAGGGTGGAAAGCAGCTTTATAAGATAGAGGTCGTCCGTCCCGAGATAGGAGAAGAGCGCGAGGAAGTAGAGGTACGGCACATTGTAGTTGCCCACTGAACCGGAGAGCGCGGCGAAGCCCCCGTTATCCCGGAAGTGCTGTACCCAGCGGGAGAGGAAGTCCTGATAGTCCAGCGTCTCGTAGCCGAAAAAGAGCGCCCGGACGGCGAAGGCCAGGGCCACGAGCCCCGCGCAGACGAGCACATGCGCAGGCTTTTTGAGCAGCCCGTCGAAATACAGCAGCAGCAGGGCCAGCCCCGCCTCCAGAAGCAGCAGAATGAGTGCTAAAGCGTCCATATCGACCTCCACGCAAACAAAAAAGGCGGAGAAAACATCCCCGCCTGAAAAATCGTGAATTCTTAACAAAATGGCACTTGACATTAAGTGCAGTATGATGATACAATAACTTGCTATGTCTCCTGAGGACGGATATTATCCCATTTTCAGCTATGTGTTTATTCTATCAGGTTTTCGTTAAATTGCAACAGAGCGCCGCAAACAACTGACAACCCTGCCGGGTGTACACAAGAATCCAACACAAGGAGTGTGCATTGATGCCAAAGGATATTTGCTACGGGAAGACGCTGCGTAAGAGCTTCGCGAGGAGCACTGAGATCCAGGACATGCCGAACCTCCTGGAGATCCAGAAGAAGAGCTATAAGTGGTTCCTCGACACGGGCCTGCGCGAGGTCTTCCGCGACGTGGACGCTGTGACGGACTACTCGGGCAACCTCGAACTGAGCTTTGTGGACTACTCCATGGACGAGAAGCCGAAGTATTCGGAAGAGGAGTGCAAGGCGCGCGACGCGACCTATGCGGCCCCTCTCAAGGTGAGCGTGCGTCTCCGCAATAAAGAGACGGAGGAGATAAAGGAGCAGGAGATCTTCATGGGCGACTTCCCGCTCATGACGGACGGCGGCACCTTTGTCATCAACGGCGCGGAGCGCGTCATTGTTTCGCAGATAGTCCGCTCCCCCGGCGTGTACTACGACAAGAAGACGGACAAGGCGCAGATATCCACCTACGGCACCACGGTGATACCCTACCACGGCGCCTGGCTGGAGTATGAGACGGACGCGAACGACCTCTTCTATGTCCGCATAGACAAGAACCGCAAGCTGCCCGTGACTCTGTTCCTCAAGGCCATGGGCCGCTATGATGCGGATAAGCCCTGCACCTGGCTGAGCTGCCTGCCGGACCCTGTTGCCGGCTGCGTGACGAGCGAGCAGCTCAAGGAGGTCTTCGCCAACGACGAGCGCATCGTCACCACCCTGGACAAGGACACCTTCGTCACCCGCGAGGACGCGCTGCTGGAGATATACCGCAAGCTGCGCCCGGGCGACCCCCCGACGGTCGAGAGCTCCGAGACCCTGCTGGACGGCCTGTTCTTCGACAGGCGGCGCTATGACCTCTTCGCTGTGGGCCGCTATAAATTTAATAAGAAGCTCGGCCTGGCCGGGCGCCTCATAGGCCACCAGCTGGCCGCCCCCGTGGCCGACCCCGTGACGGGCGAGCTCATTGCCGAGCCGGGCGAGGTCTTCACCCGTGAGCGCGCGGAGTATCTCGACTCCTGCGGCGTCACGGACGTGCTGCTGCACGCCGACGGCAGGGACGTGCGCGTGTTCACGAACGGCATGGTCGATATGCGCCACTTCGTCGATTTCGACCCCGCCGAGGTCGGCGTGAACGAGAAGGTCCGCCTCATCATCCTGCGCCAGCTCATGGAGCAGTTCGAAGGCGAGGAGCTCAAGGACGCCATCCGCGACAACATCGACATTCTCATCCCGAAGCACATCATCGTGGACGACATGTTCGCCTCGGTGAACTACCTCTGCTGCCTGGCCCACGGCATCGGCACGGCGGACGACATCGACCACCTTGGCAACCGCCGCGTGCGCAGCGTGGGCGAGCTGCTGCAGAACCAGTTCCGCATAGGCTTTAGCCGCATGGAGCGCGTCATCCGCGAGCGCATGACCCTGCAGGACCTCGACATCGTCACCCCGCAGAGCCTCATAAACATCCGGCCCGTGACGGCGGCCATCAAGGAGTTCTTCGGCTCCTCGCCGCTTTCTCAGTTCATGGACCAGACCAACCCCCTGGCCGAGCTGACGCACAAGCGCCGCATGTCGGCCCTCGGCCCCGGCGGCCTGAGCCGCGAGAGGGCGAACTTCGACGTGCGCGACGTCCACTACAGCCACTACGGCCGCCTCTGCCCCATAGAGACCCCCGAAGGCCCGAACATCGGCCTCATCAGCTACCTCGCCTCCTACGCCCGCGTCAACGAGTACGGCTTCCTCGTCACGCCCTTCCGCAAGGTCCGCAAGCCGGACTGCTGCGTGACGGACGAGGTCGAGTACATGACCGCCGACGTGGAGGACCGCTACATCGTCGCCCAGGCGACGGAGCCGCTGGACGAGAACGGCTGCCTCAAGAATAGGCGCATCACCTGCCGCCACCGCGACGAGATAATCGAAGTTGACCGCGAGCGCGTGGACTACGTCGATATCTCCCCGCGCATGATGGTCTCCATCGCGACGGCTATGATCCCCTTCCTGGAGAACGACGACGCCAACCGCGCCCTCATGGGCGCGAACATGCAGCGCCAGGCCGTGCCGCTCATGACCACGGAGGCGCCCATCGTCGCCACCGGCATCGAGCACAAGTGCGCCGTGGACTCCGGCGTCACCGTCCTCGCGGAGGACGACGGCTACGTCGAGAGCGTCTCCGCCACCAACATCGTCATCCGCTACGACTCCGGAGAGGTCAAGAATTATAAGCTCATCAAGTTCTCCCGCTCGAACCAGGGTACCTGCATCAACCAGCGCCCCGTCGTCGGCGCGGGCGAGCGCGTGGCGAAGGGCGACGTCATCGCGGACGGCCCCTCGACGAGCCACGGCGAGATAAGCCTCGGCAAGAACATCCTGGTCGGCTATATGAACTGGGAGGGCTACAACTACGAGGACGCCATCCTGCTCAACGAGCGCCTGGTCATGGAGGACGTCTTCACCTCCATCCACGTGGAGGAGTACGAGTGCGACGCGCGCGACACGAAGCTCGGCCCCGAGGAGATAACCCGCGACATCCCCGGCGTGGGCGACGACGCGCTGAAGTTCCTGGACGAGCGCGGTATCATCAGCGTCGGCGCCGAGGTCAGGAGCGGCGACATCCTGGTCGGCAAGGTCACGCCCAAGGGCGAGACGGACCTCACCGCGGAGGAGCGCCTGCTGCGCGCCATTTTCGGCGAGAAGGCCCGCGAAGTGCGCGACACCTCGCTGAAGGTCCCGCACGGCGAGAGCGGCATCATAGTCGATGTCAAGGTCTTCACCCGCGAGGCGGGCGACGAGATGAGCCCGGGCGTCAACCAGGTCGTCAGGGTCTATATAGCGCAGAAGCGCAAGATCTCCGTGGGCGACAAGATGGCCGGCCGCCACGGCAACAAGGGCGTCGTGTCTAGGATACTCCCGCGCGAGGATATGCCCTACATGCCGGACGGCACGCCGCTCGACATCGTCCTGAACCCCCTGGGCGTCCCCTCCCGAATGAACATCGGTCAGGTCCTGGAGGTCCACCTGGGCTACGCTGCCCAGGCCCTGGGCTGGAAGGTCGCCACGCCCATCTTCAACGGCGCCAACGAGGCTACCATCCGCGAGACGCTCAAGCTCGCCGGCCTGCGCGAGGACGGCAAGAGCTACCTCTACGACGGCCGCACGGGCGAGCGCTTCGACAACGCCGTCACCGTCGGCTACGTCTACTTCCTCAAACTGCACCACCTGGTGGACGACAAGATACACGCCCGCTCCACCGGCCCCTACAGCCTCGTCACGCAGCAGCCTCTGGGCGGCAAGGCCCAGTTCGGCGGCCAGCGCTTCGGCGAGATGGAGGTCTGGGCCCTCGAGGCCTACGGCGCGGCGTATACGCTGCAGGAGATACTCACCGTGAAGTCCGACGACGTCACGGGCCGCGTCAAGACCTACGAGAGCATCGTGAAGGGCCACAACATCCCGCAGCCCGGCGTGCCGGAGAGCTTCAAGGTCCTGGTGAAGGAGCTGCAGTCCCTCTGCCTAGACGTGAGGATACTCGACAAGGACGGCGAGGAGATAGAGCTCAAGGACGACGACGAGGACGACTACATCCCCGGCATGCGCGACGACTACCGCGCGGACGACAGCGAGATCGAAGAGGCCGGCTTCTCGATAGAGAACGTCCCGGAGGACGAACTTGAGCTGGACGGCCTTGACGACGAGAGCGACGACGACAGTTTCCCGGGCTTCTCGGGAGACGAGCTTGATATGGAGGAGGAATGAGCCATGAGCTATACACCCTTTGACGCCATCAAGATAGGCATAGCCTCCCCTGAGATGATACGCTCCTGGTCCTACGGCGAGGTCAAGAAGCCGGAGACCATCAACTACCGCACCCTGAAGCCCGAGCGCGACGGCCTTTTCTGCGAGCGCATCTTCGGGCCCACGAAGGACTGGGAATGCCACTGCGGCAAGTACAAGAAGATCCGCTACAAGGGCAAGATCTGCGACCGCTGCGGCGTCGAGGTCACGAAGGCCAAGGTCCGCCGCGAGCGCATGGGCCATATCGAGCTGGCCGCGCCCGTGAGCCACATCTGGTATTTCAAGGGCATCCCCTCCCGCATGGGCCTGCTGCTGGACATCACGCCGAGGATACTTGAGAAGGTGCTCTACTTCGGCGCCTATATCGTCACGGACCCGGGCGATACGCCGCTGGAGAAGTGCCAGATCCTCTCCGAGCGCGAGTACCGCGACATGCGCGAGAAGTACGAGGAAGACTTCGACGCCGGCATGGGCGCCGAGGCCATCAAGAAGCTGCTGCAGCAGATAGACTGCGAGGAGCTGTCCGTCAAGCTGCGCGAGGAGCTCGCCTCCGCGGGCGGCCAGAAGAAGGCCAAGCTCGTCAAGCGCCTGGAGGTCGTCGAGGCCTTCCGCCAGAGCGGCAACAAGCCGGAGTGGATGATAATCGACGTTCTGCCGGTCATCCCGCCCGAAATTCGCCCCATGGTCCAGCTCGACGGCGGCCGCTTCGCCACGAGCGACCTGAACGACCTTTACCGCCGCGTCATAAACCGCAATAACCGCCTCAAGAGGCTCATGCAGCTCAACGCCCCGGATATCATCGTCCGCAACGAGAAGCGCATGCTCCAGGAGGCCGTGGACGCCCTCATAGACAACGGCCGCCGCGGCAGGGCCGTCACCGGCGCCAACTCCCGCGCCCTCAAGAGCCTTAGCGACATGCTCAAGGGCAAGCAGGGCCGCTTCCGCCAGAACCTGCTCGGCAAGCGCGTGGACTACTCCGGCCGAAGCGTCATCGTCGTCGGCCCGGACCTCAAGATCTACCAGTGCGGCGTGCCGAAGGAGATGGCCATTGAGCTCTTCCGCCCCTTCGTCATGAAGAAGCTCGTCGAGGACGGCGTCGCCAACAATATAAAGTCCGCCAAGAAGATGGTCGATAAGCAGCGCACCGAGGTCTGGGACGCGCTGGACGTCGTCATCAAGGAGCACCCGGTGCTGCTCAACCGCGCGCCCACGCTGCACAGGCTCGGCATCCAGGCCTTCGAGCCCATCCTGGTCGAGGGCCGCGCGCTCCGGCTGCACCCCCTGGTCTGCACCGCCTACAACGCGGACTTCGACGGCGACCAGATGGCCATACACGTCCCCCTGTCCGCCGAGGCCCAGGCCGAGGCCCGCATCCTCATGCTCTCCGCCAACAACCTCCTGCGCCCGCAGGACGGCCACCCCGTCACCGTCCCGACCCAGGACATGATCCTCGGCTCCTACTACCTCACCTACGTCCGCCTCGGCAAGGCCGAGAAGGGCGCGGAGCAGGTGTTCGTCACCGACGCCGGCGAGACCGGCCTGCCCGCGGGCGAGGTCGTGGACGCGGACGAGTTCGTGGCTGCGAACAAGGCCGCGAAGAAGGAGGGCAAAAAGGAGGCCGAGTACCGGCCCCTCAAGTCCTACGTCACCCCCGCCGAGGCCATCATGGCCTACAACTACGGCGATATCGGCATCCACGCGCCCATCCTCGTGCGCGTCGAAAAGACGATAGACGGCGTGCCCGCCCACAAGCTCATCCGCACCAGCGTCGGCCGCATAATTTTCAACGAGCCCATCCCCCAGGACCTGGGCTATGTGGACCGCAGCGACCCGGAGCATGCCTTCGACCACGAGATAAGCTTCCAGGTCGGCAAGAAGCAGCTGGGCGACATCATCGACCGCTGCATCCAGAAATACGGCTTCACCATTTCCGCAGAGGTGCTGGACAACATCAAGGCCCTCGGCTTCAAGTACTCCACCAAGGGCGCCATCACCATCTCCATCGCGGATATGACCGTGCCTGACGCGAAGAAGACCCTCATCGAGGCCACTGAGAACAAGGTCCTCGACATTGAAAAGCAGTTCCGCCGCGGCTTCATCACGAACGACGAACGCTACCGCCTGGTCGTTGACGAGTGGGAGCAGACGACGAAGGACGTCACCGGCGCCCTCCAGGACTGCCTGGACGAGTACAACCCCATCTATATGATGGCAAACTCCGGCGCCCGCGGCTCCATGAACCAGATCCGCCAGCTGGCCGGTATGCGCGGCCTCATGGCCAACACCGCCGGCAAGACCATCGAGATCCCCATCAAGGCTAACTTCCGCGAGGGCCTGTCCGTCCTGGAGTACTTTGTCTCCAGCCGAGGCGCGCGCAAGGGCCTGGCCGACACCGCCCTGCGTACCGCGGACTCCGGTTACCTGACCCGCCGCCTGGTCGATGTCTCGCAGGACGTCATCATCCGCGAGGACGACTGCGGCACCACCGAGGGCGTCTGGGCCTCCGCCATCTATGAGAAGGGCCAGGAGGTGCAGTCGCTTGCGGTCAGCATCCACGGCCGCTTCCCCGCCGTGCCGATAACGGACCCGCAGACGGGCGAGGTCATCTTCGGCACCGACCATATGCTCATGCCCGAGGACGCGGACGTACTTGCGGCCCACGGCATAGAGAAGGTCCTCATCCGCAGCGTCCTGGCCTGCAAGGCCAAGAGCGGCGTCTGCGCCAAGTGCTACGGCATCAACCTGGCCGTCGGCCAGCCGGTGAACCCGGGCGAGGCCGTCGGCGTCATCGCGGCGCAGTCCATAGGCGAGCCCGGCACGCAGCTGACGATGCGTACCTTCCACACCGGCGGCATAGCAGGCGACGACATCACCCAGGGCCTGCCCCGTGTCGAGGAGCTGTTCGAGGCGCGCAAGCCCAAGAAGATGGCCGTCCTGAGCGAGATAAGCGGCACCGTTTCCATAGAGGAGACGCGCAAGAATTCCATCTTCGCCATCACGGTGACGAACGAGGCCGAGGGCGACACCCGGGTCTACACCGTGCCCTATTCCGCAGGCATCCTCGTCTCGGCGGGGGACCACGTGGACAAGGGCCAGGAGCTCACCGCAGGCGCGCTCAACCCGCACGAGGTCCTGCGCATCCGCGGCATAGACGACGACGAGTTCGGCCGCCAGGGCGTGCGCAACTACCTCGTCCAGGAGGTCCAGAAGGTCTACCGCCAGCAGGGCGTCGATATCAACGACAAGCACATTGAGGTCATAGTCCGCCAGATGATGCGCAAGGTGCGCATAGAGGACGCGGGCGACACCAAGCTGCTGTCCGGCGCCACCGTGGACATCACGGAGCTGCGCGCCAGCAACGAGGAGATAGCCCGCCGCCGCGAGGCCGGGGAGCTGGGCGAGAACGGCGAGCCCCTGCGCGAGGCCACCTATACCCAGCTGCTCATGGGCATCACGAAGGCCTCCCTTGCAACGGAGAGCTTCCTGTCCGCCGCCTCCTTCCAGGAGACCACCAAGGTCCTCACCGAGGCCGCCATCAAGGGCAAGGTGGACCACCTTGTCGGCCTGAAGGAGAACGTCATCATAGGCAAGCTCATCCCCGCAGGCTCCGGCCTGGCCGTGTACCGCAACTTCGAGTCCAAGACGGACGAGGAGATGGAGTCGGCTCCGGAGGAGTACGTGGACCTCTCCGTCCTCGTGAACCGCTCCAACGCGCTGTAATAATCCCAAGCCCCGGCCCGGAAGCTCTGCCTCCGGGCCGGTTTTTTCAAACTTAATGATTTTGTAACAAGAAGGAGATTGTTCTCTTAACATATTGCGGGTAATATAAGTCCTGCAAGCAAGGGTTTCTTCTTTTTCATTTCATGATCCTCTTTTGGCCGCGCGGCGAAGTCCGCGCGGCCCTCCTTTTGCCGGAGCAAAAAATGCTTGCAATGGAAGGCTGTATATGTTATTATACTAATGTTAGTTATGTAGTTTTCGTCTTGAGTGGGTCCCGCCCACTCTTTTTGTTGGGGAAAAACAAACTGTCAGAACATGGCAAAGGAGCGCGCGATGAGCAAAGTCACGGATACAGTCCTGGCGCTGGCGAAGCCGGCGGCGGAGGCCGCGGGCTGCGAGGTCTGGGACGTGGAGTATGTAAAGGAAGCCGGGGCCTGGTATCTCCGGGTGTATATCGACAAGGCCGGCGGCGTCTCGATAGACGACTGCGAGGCCGTCTCCCGCGCTCTGGACCCCATCCTGGACGAGGCGGACCCCATCCCGACGAGCTATATCTTCGAGGTGTCCTCCGCGGGGGTGGAGCGGGAGCTGAAGCGCCCCTCGGACTTTGAGAAGTTCATGGGCTCCCAGGTGGAAGTGCGGCACTATCAGCCGGTGGAGGGCGCGAAGTCGCATACCGGCCTGCTCCGCGGCTGGGCGGACGGGGCCGTCACGATAGATATAAACGGCGTGGAAAAGACCTACCAAAAAGCTCAGGTCGCCCAGGTGCGGCTGAGCGTGACGATATGATAAAGGGGCGCAGTTAGAATGAACGCAGAATTCTTCGCCGCGGTGGAGGACATAGAGAAGGAAAAGGGCATACCCCGCGGGTACATGTTCGAGAAGATACAGCAGGCCATGCTGGCCGCCTTCCGGAAGGACAACCCGGAATACGGCGAAAACGTGGAGGTAATACTGGACGAGGGCAAGAAGCGCATCGAGCTCGTCATCAACAAGACCGTCGTGGACGAGGTCGAGGACCCGACGGCGGAGCTGGACCTGGACTCCGCGCACAAGCTCTCGAAGAAGGCGAAGGTCGGGGACGTCATCTCCATCCCTGTTGAGACGAAGAAATTCGGCCGTATCGCCGCCCAGGCCGCCAAGCAGGTCATCATCCAGGGCATCCGCGAGGCGGAGCGGAGCATAATCTATGACGAGTTCACCTCGAAGGAGCACGAGATACTCACGGGCGTGGTCTCCCGCATAGAGCCGCGCACCGGCGGGGTGTCCATCAAGATAAGCTCCAACTCCGAGTTCACGGAGGCCATGCTCTCCGCGAGCGAGCGGATAAAGGGCGAGGAGCTGCACGAGGGGGACCGCATCAAGGTCTACGTTGTGGAGGTCCGCAAATCCACCCGCGGCCCGCAGGTACTCATATCTAGGACGCATCCCGGCCTTGTAAAGCGCCTGTTCGAGCTGGAGGTGCCGGAGATATTCGACGGCACGGTGGAGATAAAGTCCATCGCCCGCGAGGCGGGCAGCCGCACGAAGATGGCCGTCTGGAGCGAGGACCCGGCTGTGGACCCGATCGGCGCCTGCGTCGGTCCGAGGGGCGGCCGCGTGGCCAGCATAGTGGAAGAGCTGGGCGGCGAGAAGATAGACATCGTGAAGTACAGCGAGCAGCCCGAGGAATACATCGCCGCGGCCCTGGCCCCGGCGGAGGTCGTGAGCGTGACGCTGCTGGACGAGGGCAAGAGCTGCCGCGTCATAGTGCCGGACAGCCAGCTCTCGCTGGCTATAGGCAAGGAGGGGCAGAACGCCCGCCTCGCCGCGAAGCTGACAGGCTACAAGATAGATATAAAATCCGACGCCGAGGTTTGAACCCGGCCGGAACGCCGCCTGAAGGAGGGTGAGCAGCCGTGCAGAAGAAAATACCCATGCGGCAATGCCTCGGCTGCCGCGAGATGAAGCCGAAGCGGGAACTCCTGCGCGTGGTGCGCTCGCCGGAGGGCGAGGTCGCCTTTGACGCGCGCGGCAAGCTGCCGGGGCGGGGGGCCTACGTCTGCCCGAACCCGGACTGCTTCAAAAAGGCGGTGAAGACCCGCGCGCTCGACAGGGCGCTCGAGGTGAAGATACCGGAGGAAGTAATGGAAAGGCTCGCGGGCCAGCTGGAGGAGACGCAAGACGGACAGGGCTCTTAACTATCTCGGCCTGATGCGGAGGGCCGGGAAGATCGAAATAGGCGAGACAGGCACGGGCGCGGCGGTGAGAGCCGGACGCGCGCGGCTGCTGCTCCTGGCGGCGGACGCCTCGGAGAACGCGCGAAAGCGTGCCGAGGGCTATCTGTACGGCCGCCGGGCGCTGCTGGTGCCGCTGCCGTATGCAAAGGCGGAGCTTGAAGCCCAGCTGGGCAAGAGCGGCTGCAGCATGGCGGCGTGTACTGATTTTGGGTTGTCGGCAGCCTTTTTAGAGGCGCTGGCCGAAAAAGCGCCGGAAGAATACGGGCCGCTCTCGCTTGAGATGGAGCGCCGGGCCGACAAGGCCGCGAGACGCAGGGCCGCAGGGCCAAAAAGGAAACCGGGGAGGGAACACCATGAGTAGTTTTGACAAGTACAGGGTACACGAGCTGGCGAAGGACTTCGGCATGACCTCAAAGGCCATCACCGAGATATTGACGAAGTACGCCACGACCCCCAAGAACCACATGCAGGTGCTGGAGGATCAGGAGCTCTCCCTTGTTTTCGAGTATCTGACGCAGCAGAACCAGTGCGCCTCCATGGAGGACCTGTTCAAGGTCCCGGAGACGCCGAAACCCGCGCCGAAGAAGGCGGAGCCCGCAGCGCAGCAGGCTCAGGCGCAGCAGGCCGCGCCCCAGCAGGAGCGCCAGCAGCAGGCGAAGCCTGCCCAGCAGCCTCAGCCGCAGACCCAGCAGCCCCAGCCCGCGCCGGCGAAGGAGCAGAAGCCCCACGTCCCGCGCCAGGTGCCGGAGAAGCGCGTCATAGACACGCGCGGCGGCGGCAACGTGAACCTCGGCAAATATGACGAGCGCTTTGACCGCCTGGCCGGCGCGCACGCGGGCGAGAACGTCAAGCGCGGCAAGGAGAAGTTCCAGAACAAGCAGAAGCAGCGCCAGCAGCAGGCCGCGGCCAGCGCCAAGCGCCGCGCAGAAGAGCGCGAGCGCATGCAGAAGCTGCAGTTCGAGATAGCCAAGAAGGCCCAGCTTAAGGTCCAGATCCCCGACGCCATCGGCGTGGGCGAGCTGGCCTCCAGGATGAAGAAGACGGGCGCCGAGGTCGTTCGCGCGCTCATAAAGAACGGCGTAATGGCCTCGCTTTCGGACATCATCGACTACGACACCGCCGCCCTTGTGGCGATGGAGCTCGGCTGCAAGGTCGAGCGCGAGGTCGTCGTCACCGTCGAGGAGCGCCTCATAGACGACAGCGAGGATAAGCCGGAGGACCTCGTCCCCCGCGCGCCGGTCGTGGTCGTCATGGGCCACGTTGACCACGGCAAGACCAGCCTGCTCGACTATATCCGCAAGGCGAACGTCGCCGCGGGCGAGGCCGGCGGCATCACCCAGCATATAGGCGCCTATACCGTGAACGTCAAGGGCAGCCCCATCACCTTCCTGGACACCCCGGGCCACGAGGCTTTTACCTCCATGCGCGCCCGCGGCGCGTCCGTGACGGATATCGCCATCCTTGTCGTCGCCGCCAATGACGGCATCATGCCGCAGACCATAGAGTCCATAAACCACGCGAAGGCTGCCAAAATCCCCATCGTCGTGGCCGTGAACAAGATGGATATGCCCGGCGCGAACCCGGAGCGCGTGAAGCAGCAGCTCACGGAGTACGACCTTGTCAGCGAGGAATGGGGCGGTGACACCATCGTCTGCCCGATCTCCGCCAAGACCGGCGAGGGCATAGACAATCTCCTTGAAAACCTCGTCATCCTGGCCGAGATCCAGGAGCTGAAGGCCAACCCGAACCGCGCGGCCAAGGGTGCGGTCATCGAGGCGCGGCTGGATAAGGGCCGCGGCCCCATAATGACCGTCCTCGTCCAGAACGGCACCCTGCACCAGGGCGACATCATCATCGCGGGCACGGCAGTCGGCCGCGTGCGCACCATGATAAACGACAAGGGCCAGCGGGTAACAGAAGCAGGCCCCTCCGTCCCGGTCGAGATAGCGGGCATGAGCGAGGTCCCCGGCGCGGGCGACACCTTCAACGCCGTCGCAGACGAGCGCATGGCAAGGGAGCTCGTGGAGGAGCGCAAGCAGCAGGAGAAGGATAAGACCCTCGGCGTGGCGAAGAAGGTCACGCTCGACGACCTCTTCGCGCGTATCCAGCAGGGCGAGATAAAGGACTTCAACATCATAGTGAAGGCCGACGTCCAGGGCAGCGCCGAGGCGGTCAAGACCTCGCTGGAGAAGCTCTCGAACGAGGAAGTCCGTGTCCGCGTCATCCACTCCGGCGTCGGCGCCATCTCGGAGTCGGACGTCATGCTGGCCGCCACTTCGGGCGCCATCATAGTCGGCTTCAACGTCCGTCCCGACAACGCCGCGCGCGACAATGCTGCCAGGGCGAACGTCGAGATGCGCATGTACCGCGTTATCTACGACTGCATAAATGAGATCGAGGCCGCCATGAAGGGCATGCTCGCACCCAAGTTCGAGGAGCAGGTCATCGCCCACGTGGAGATACGCCAGCTCTACAAGGTCTCGAAGGTCGGCACGGTCTGCGGCTGCTATGTGCAGGACGGCAAGGTCCAGCGCGGCTGCAAGGTCCGCGTCGTGCGCGACGGCATAGTCGTGTTCGAGGGCGAGATGGCCTCCCTGCGCCGCTTCAAGGACGACGTGAAGGAAGTCGCCGCCGGCTACGAGTGCGGCATCCAGATCGAGAAGTTCAACGACGAGCGCGAGGGCGACATCATCGAAGCCTACGTCATGAAGCAGATCGAGAACTGACGCCGTCACAAAGCCGCTTTCGGTCGCCTGGAGGTGATGCCCGTGACACAAGAGCAGTTAGTAGGCATTATCATCGTCGCAGTGATCGACTTGCCGCTCATCGTGATATCCATCGTGCTCATGATGGGCCGGGGCAGCGATTTCATAGCAGGCATCAACACCATGAGCCACAGGGAGAAGGAGAAGTACGACCTCCCGGCGCTGTGCAGGTCCGTGGGCCGGTTCACGCTGATCGCGGGCCTGCTCATGCCGACCGTGGTTCTCGGCGGCATTTTGGCGGCGATATTCATCGCCTATACCGTTATAGGGGCCATAGTTTTGCTTATAAGGCTCAACACGGGCGGAAAGTTCAGACGCTGAACACTTTTAATACGCTTTTAAGAGGTAATCATATGGCTAATTCCACACGAATGGGCCGCATAAACGACGATATCCAGCTCGCGCTCAGCTCGCTGCTGCGGCAGGTGAAGGACCCGCGCGTGCAGCAGGGGCTGATAAGCGTCACGAGGGTGGAGACGACGGGGGACCTGCGCTATGCGAAGGTATGGCTCTCCGTCCTCGGCCAGGTGGACGAGCGGGAGCTGAAGCGCGGGCTCAAGAGCTGCGGCCCCTGGCTGCGGCGCGAGCTCGGCTCGTCGCTCTCGCTGCGCTATACGCCGGAGCTCGTTTTCGAGCTCGACCACTCCATCGAATACGGCGCGCACATCAGCCGGCTCATAGAGGAGCTGGATACCGGCAGGGAGGAAGAGCATGGACCTGAAGGCGAATGAGTGCGCGGCCTGGCTCCGGGAGCACGACGGCTATCTGCTTATAAGCCACCGCCGCCCGGACGGGGACACCATAGGCTCCGGTGCCGCCCTCTGCTCTGCGCTCCGACGCGCGGGCAAGACGGCCTATTGCATAAATAACCGCGAAATAACTGAAAACTACCGCCCCTTCATAGCGCCATACTTTGCGCCGGAGGGGTTTGCGCCGTCATGCGTCGTGACGGTGGATATCGCCGGCGAGGGTCTGTTCCCGGAGGGGACGCCCGCGCCGGTGAACCTTGCTCTGGACCACCACCCCTCGAACTCCCACTTTGCGGAGCGCACCTGCCTCGCGGCGGAGAAGTCCTCCTGCGGCGAGCTGGTGCTCGAAGTGATAAAGGCCCTGTGCGGGGATGTCTCGCGCGAGGAGGCGCGGCTGCTGTATATAGCCGTCAGTACGGATACAGGCTGCTTCCAGTATTCCAACACGAACTCCGCCACCCTGCGCGCCGCTGCGGAGCTCATAGACCTTGGCGCGGACAACTCGGAGCTTAATATACGCTTTTTCCGCACCCAGAGCCGTGCGCGCATGGCCCTTGAGGGCAGGATGCTGAGCGGCATGAGATTCTATAGGAATGGAAAAATATCCGTTGTAACCGTCACGCTTCAGATGCTCTCTGACTGCGGCGCGGTGGAGAACGACTGCGAGGACCTTGCGGGTCTCGCCGGTAAGGCGGAGGGCTCCGTCGTGAGCATGACCATACGCGAGACGAGGCCGGGAGAGAGCAAGATATCGCTCCGCTCCAAGCCGGGCGTGAACGTCTCGGATATCTGCGCCGTCTACGGCGGGGGAGGCCACGCCATGGCCGCCGGCTGCACGCTTGAGGCCGGGCCTGAGGAGGCGCTGGAGCTCATGCTCCGCGCGATGGATGAAAAATGGCCGGAGGACTGAGCGGTATCCTGCTCGTGGACAAGCCCGAGGGCTGGACGAGCCACGACGTAGTAAGCAGGCTGCGGCGGCTGACGGGGCAGAGGCGCATCGGCCACTCCGGCACACTGGACCCGATGGCCACGGGCCTGCTCGTGGTATTTTTGGGCCGCGCGACGCGCGCCGTAGAGTTTGCAGAGGGGCATGACAAGGCCTATACGGCCCTCCTGCGTCCCGGCCTTGTTACGGACACCCTGGACACGACCGGCCGGGTGCTGGAGAGCACGGGCCTGCGCCCGACGAGGGCGGAGCTGGAGGCAGTGCTCCCCGCCTTCCGCGGCGAGATCGAGCAGCTGCCGCCCATGTACTCGGCCATCAAGCAGGGCGGCAAGAAGCTCTACGAGATAGCCCGCGCGGGCGGGCAGGTCGAGCGCAAGCCGAGGCGCGTCACGATATACCGCCTTGAGTGTACGGGCGAGCGCGGTGGCGACTTCGAGCTGGAGATAGAGTGCTCGAAGGGCACCTATATACGCACGCTCTGCGACGATATCGGCCGGGCCTTGGGCTGCGGGGCCTGCATGTCCGGCCTGCGCCGCACCCGCGCAGGCGGTTTCCGGGTGGAGGACGCCCTGACGCTGGAGGAGATAGAGCTCCGGGGCGCGGCGGAGTGCCTGCTGCCGGTGGATGCGCTGTTCGCCGGCCGCCCTATAGTGCTTATAAAGGACGAGAGGACGGAGAAGGCGCTGCGCAACGGCGCGGACGTGAAGCTCGATGCGCCCTTCGAGGGCGAGTGCCGAGTGTATTCGCAAAACCGCGAGTTTTTGCTGCTTGGAGCCGTAGAAAACGGCGTTCTGCATACGATAAAGAGCTTTTTTGAGGTATAGACTATGCCCGACAGAAAGAGAGTAATAGCCCTCGGTTTCTTCGACGGCGTCCACATTGGCCACGCGGCGCTGCTGGAGATGACAAAGCGCCGCGCGGCGGAAAAGCAGGCCGTCCCCGCGGTGCTCACCTTCGACACGCACCCGGATACGCTGGTAAAGCGCGTGGAAGTGCCGCTCATAAACTCCGCCGAGGAGCGCGCGGAGATAATCCGCCACGTTTTCGGAATCGACAGCGTCATATCCATCCACTTCAACGAGAACATGATGCGTATGCCCTGGCAGAACTTTGCCGATTCCGTGCGCGAGGAGCTGCATGCCTGCCACCTGGTGATGGGCTACGACTTCTCCTGCGGCTGGAAGGGGGAAGGCCGACCCGCGCGGCTCGCCGCCTATTGCACGAAGCACGGCATGGGCTGCGACATCATCTCCG
Source organism: uncultured Eubacteriales bacterium (assembly GCA_900544295.1). Taxonomy (GTDB): domain Bacteria; phylum Bacillota; class Clostridia; order Oscillospirales; family Oscillospiraceae; genus Scatomorpha; species Scatomorpha intestinigallinarum. Next base: position 28,901 of record UQUO01000010.1, read on the forward strand.
CCGTCTGCCGGGACGGGGAGGTCGTGAGCTCGACGCGCATCCGCTCGCTGTTGGAGGCGGGCCGCGTGGAGGAGGCGAACGACCTGCTGGGCCACCCGCATTTCCTGGTGGACAAGGTCCACTACGGCTTCCGCCTGGGCCACAAGCTGGGCGCGCCGACGATAAACATGCGCTTCGCCCCCGGCGTCCTGGTGCCGCGGCACGGGGTCTACGCCGCCAGGGTATTTCTCGACAGCGGAGAGCGCCTCATGGCCGTGACCAACATAGGCGTGCGGCCGACCGTCTCCGGCGGCGACCAGGTTTCTGTGGAGAGCTACATCCTCGACTACGAGGGCGACCTCTATGAGCGCCGCGTCCGAGTGGAGTTCCACCACTTTATCAGGGACGAGGAGAAATTCCCGAACACCGCCGCGCTCCGCGAGCAGATCCAGCGCGACGCGGATACTACAAGGGCATATTTTGCAGAAAACCCGTGAAAAAACCCGCCCCCGGGCGGGTTTTTTCATATACGGAGGTGAAGAGCATGGAGAATACCGCGCCGGAGCTGGAAAGGCTGTATTTTGCCCTAGCGGCGCGCATAGACCTGCCGCGGGCGCAGAAGCGCGCGCTGATCTCCGATTTCCGCCGGGCGGCGGAGGTCCTCGTTTCGCGCGGCCTCAGCCCGGCCGAAGCGGCGGCGCGCCTGGGTCACGAGCGCCTGGGCGATTTTTACCTGAGCGCTCCGGACTACTGGTACCCTCTGGACGACGCGGCAAAGATCTATCCCATGTCCATGACGGACGGCTGGATGTCGGTCTTTCGCCTCTCAGCCTATCTGGATGCGCCCGTGGAGCCTTCGCTGCTCCAGCTGGCGCTGGATCTCACCATGCCCCGCTTTCCGTTTTTTGCCACGAAGATAAAGCGCGGCGTGTTCTGGCACTACATAGACGGGATCAAGCGCCGCTTTACCGTGCAGCCTGAGACGGAGCTGCCCTGCGCGCCCATGAATGTCGCGGCGGGGGACTCGCAGTCCTTCCGCGTGCTGTACTACGGCCGCCGCGTGAGCGTGGAGTTTTTTCACATCCTCACGGACGGCACTGGGGGCCTCGCCTTCCTGACGGCGCTGCTGTGGGAATATCTGCGCCTCTCAGGCGAGGCGCCGGAGCGCACCGGCCCTGTGGAGACCGACCCCTGCGGCGAGGAGTGCGAGAACGCCTTCACCCGCTGGGCGGCGCAGGGTCAGGAAACGGGGGGCGGTTTCACGGAGCGTCCGGCGGTGCAGCTGCGGGGCCGGCTCGCGCGCGTCCGCCCGGCGCGCATCCTGCATTTCGAGCTGGACGCGCAGGCCCTGCGCCTTGCCGCGAAGGCGCGCGGCGGCACCGTGACGGCGCTGCTGCTGGCCTTCATGACCGAGGCCGCCCATGCCGCCTCCGACGAGAGCCGGGGCGATATCAGCATCCAGGTGCCGGTGAACATGCGCAAATTCTGCCCCTCGAAGACTCTGCGGAACTTTTCAATGTACTGCTCCGTGCGCACGCCCTGGGCGGAGGCGGGGGAGGCTGAGCGCCTGCTGCCGGACATCACCCGCCAGCTCTCGGAGCGCGCCTCGGAGACGGCCATGCGCGGTATGCTGGCCTCGACGGCGGAGATGGTGCGGCTGCTGGGGCGGGTGCCTCTCGCAGTGAAGCGCCCGGCAGCGCGCATAGCCTACGGCTTTTTGGGGGAGCGGGCCTTTACAAGTACGCTCTCGAACCTGGGAGCGGCCAAACTGCCGCCGGAGGTGGAGGCCCACGTGGAAAAGCTGGACTTTGTGCTCGGCACGGGCGAGCGCGCCCGCGCCGCATGCGCCATGGTCACGCTGAAGGGCCTCGCGCTGCTCTCGGTGACGAAGCTGACGGACGACAAAACCTTTGAGACGCGCCTGCTCTCGCTCCTGGAGGGCGCGGGCGTGCCGGTGAAACTGAGCGGGAGTATGCCATATGGAGCATGAAATTGAGATCAGCTACCCCGTCCCGCGCCGCAGACTGCTGGATCTGCGCCGGCTTAGGCGCGCGGCCCTGCGCTTTCTGTGCGCCTCGGGGGCGCTGTGCCTCTTCATAAACCTCTGCACCGGCGGCCCGGCCTGGAGCCTCGTCGTCCTCGTCTCGCTGTGGTTCGTCTGGACGAACCTCCTGGCCAGGCCGCTCGTGGAGGACGGGCTCGCAGAGCGGATATCCCGCCTGCTGCTCAGTGTCTGCATCCTGGTGCTGACGGTGGAGCTCTGTTTCGGAGGGGAGTATACCGGTATAGTCCTGCCGATCCTCCTGGCCTGCACTCTGGCCTTTTTGGCCGGCACGGCCTATCTGGGCCGCCGCCGGAGGCTCATGCCGCTGCTGCGCCTTGCGGCGGTGTCGCTGCTGGACATCCTAGCCGCCGCACTGGGCCTGCTGCCGCTTAACCTGCCCGCTGCGGTCACGCTCATGGCCCTGGGCCTCGCCGCCCTGCTCCCGGCGCTCTTCCTGTACCGCCGCGAGCTCGTCCGGGAGCTCCAAAAGCGCCTGCACAGATAAAAAAGCCGCCACAGCCGTGGCGGCTTCAAGCTTGTCGAAGAAGGCTTTGCCCTCTTCGACAAAGAGTATAGCACTCCGCTCCGCGCCTCGGTCGTCCGCCGTAGGCGGACGATTCGACACTCCGCTCCGCGAGCAGTATTTTCGGCGACGTACACGCCGCCGCCGAAAATGATTGAGATCCATTTCGCGGCTGCGGCCGCGAAACTCTGCGAGGCTTGAAGGTATAAAAAAAGCCGCCACAGCCGTGGCGGCTTTTTTTTATGCTCTCGGTATGACCGATACCCCGTCGGGTATGACGGTGAGGCTCTCTTTCCCCCATCTCCTGGCGAGGGCCAGGGCGGAGGGGATGTCGGGCGCGTAGGTCATTTTCATGTCTTCCACCATGCCGCGCAGCTCCGGGCGCGTGACGAAAATGGCCCGGTGCTTCGAGAGGATGCGGCAGAGTATCTGGCTCTCCCACTGGTCCGGCTCCGTCTCGTCCCAGGGCGTGGCGAGCTGCCTGGCGTAGAGCTCCGCCGGGCTGGCGCAGTCCCGCAGGGAGGCGTAGAAGCCTTCGCCCCCGTGTCCCGCGGCGCATTCGCCGCACATGATGACGACGCCGTCCTCGTTCAGGCAGGCCTCCGCCGCGGTCATGCCCTTGACGCACTGGTAGAAGTTCTGGTCCAGCGGATAGCCGCCGTTCGAGGTCAGCACTATGTCCGCCCGGACCGCCTCCACTTCGCAGAAGCCGCGCAAATACTCGCAGCCGCGCCGGTGGGCCTCGATGCAGTCACCGGCGAAGGCGGCGACGGTGCGCTTGTCCTCGTCTATGACGACGTTCACGATGTAGGAAAGCCCCGCGAGCCGCGCGGCGGCCTCCATGTCCGCATTTATGGGGTTGCCGTCCAGCACTCCCGTGCGGGCCAGGGGGCTGCCTATGAACTGCCCCCGGTGGTTGCCGAGCACCGTAGCCCGGTCGCAGACGCCTGGCAGGACGCTCTTGCGCCCGCCGGAAAAGCCCGCGAAGAAGTGCGGCTCTATGAAGCCCTCGGCCACCAGCAGCTCCGTTTCCGCCGCCAGCCTGTCGATGACAAGCGGCGTGCCGGAGGGCAGGCGGCCTATTTCAACGTTCGCCCCCGCGTCCCCGCAGTCGTGGACGACGACCTCGCACTCGGCGAGGAGCTCCGGCCCGAGCTTGGCCTCCAGTTCCGAGACCGTCGTCGCCCGGTGGAAGCCCGTGGCGACTAGCAGGGTCACCCGGATGCCGGGGCTGCCCTCGCGCAGATCGCGGAGCATGTTGGGCAGGATGTCCCGGCTGGGTACGGGCCGCGTGTGGTCGGAGATTATGATGACGCAATTTTTCTTGCCCCGCGCCAGCTCCGAGAGCCGCGGCGAGCCTATGGGCGCTTCCATCGCCGCGCGGACGAGCTCCGCGCCGGGCGCGCCGGAGCGCAGCCCGCCCACGCGCGAGCGCAGGACAGGCGCGTCCCCGGGCTCAAACTCGAGAAAACCCCGCCCGTAGGGTATGCGCAGCAAGGTTCAGACCCCCTTTTTGGATTCCAGCTCCGCTATGAGCCGGTCGCAGACCTCGTCCATATCTCCGACGAGGCCGTAGTCACAGTAGTTGAAGATGGCCGCGGCCGGGTCGGAGTTCACTGCGGCCTTTTTCGCAGCGTCAGCAAAGCCCGTGACGTGGTTGATGGCCCCGGAGACGCCGAAGCAGATGTATAGCTTGGGCTTTACCACCGCTCCGGACTGGCCGATGACCAGCTTGAAGGGCAAGAGCCCCCTGTCGAAGACCGGCCGCGTGCAGGCGAGCTTGCCGCCCAGGAGCTCCGCGAGCCGCCGGTAGCGCCCCAGGCTCTCCGCGCCCTTTATGCCGTTGCCGACGCAGACTATTGCCTCGGCGTCCGCGATGTTGAGGCTCTCGTCCAGGGCCTCGCGCTCGAAGCCGAGTATCTCCGTGCGGATCTCCGAGACCGGGAAGTCCACCCTCAGCTCTTCAAGGGCGCAGGGCCTCTCGCCCGCGGGCGAGAGCTTGAAGGTGCCGGGCCGTATCGTCCCCACCTGGGGCCGGGCCTCCGGCACTGTGATGACGGCCATGAGCCGCCCGCCCACGGCGGGCTCGACGAATTCTATGCAGCCGGTTTTTTCGTCGTAGACCAGCTCCGTCGCGTCGGAGGTGCAGCCCGTGCCGAGCCGGCAGGCAAAGCGCGGGGCGAAATCCCGCCCGAAGATGGTGCCGCCCACGAGCACCGCCGAGGGCCGCCGCTCCTCGCAGAGCTTTGTGAAGAGCGCCGCCCAGGCGTCCACGTTCGGATATTCGTAGCCCGTGCCGCTTACCGTGAGTATGGCATCAACTCCGCAGGCGCGTATCTTTGCCAGCTCCGCCTCCGGCAGGGAGCCCACTACTACGGCGACGAGCTTTTCCCCCGCCGCGTCGCAGAGTTTGCGCGCCTCGCAGCAGAGCTCCAGCGAGACGGGCAGCGCCTGCCCGGCCTCCTGCTCTATGTAGACCCACATGTCCCTGTACATGCTCTTGTCCAACATTTGCGGCACCCCCTTCAAAGCGCCTCGGCCAGGAGCGAGGCCAGCTTTGCTGCGCTCCTGTCGAGACTGCCCTCGTCTATCATCATGCCGGGCTCGCCCGCCTCGGGCGGATAGGTGCGCGGTACCTTGGTGGGGGAGCCGGGGTCGCCTATCTGCGCGGGGTCAAGGCCGGGTATGCTCCTGGAGTTGTAGCTGAGTATCTCCGCCGTGCGGGAGGCCTTCCAGCGGGCAAGGTTCGGTATGCGCGGGCGGAAATTGGCTTTTTCCACGGTGATGAGGCAGGGCAGGCTGGCCCTCGTCCTCTCGACCCCGCGCTCCAGCTCCCTGAGCGCTGTTACTTTGCGGCAGTCGAGGTCTATGTCCTCGATGGAGAGCACGCAGCTGAGCTGGCTGGCGTCAAAGCGCTCGGCCAGCTGGGAGGCCATCTGCCCCGTGGCCCCGTCGAGGGACTCCTTGCCGCAGAAGATGAGGTCGAAGCGCTCCAGCCTGTGTGCGGCTGTGGCGATGACGTAGCTCGTGGCGAGGGTGTCGGCGTTGGCGAAGGCCCTGTCCGAGAGCAGGACGGCCCTGTCCGCGCCCGCGGCTATGCACTCGCGCAGGGCTTCGGCGGCGGCGTCGGGACCCATCGTGACGCAGGTTATCTTCCCGCCGCAGCGCTCCTTTACCTGGACGGCGGCTTCCAGGGCGTTGGCGTCCAGGGGGTTCAGTATGGCCGGGACGCCAGCGCGGATGAGGCTGCCCGTGACAGGGTCCATCTTTACGAGGTCGATGTCCGGCACCTGCTTTACGCAGACGAGGATGTTAAGCATCGCGCTCACCTCCAGTCAGGTCATGGCAGACCTTGCCGGGGTTCAGTATCCCCTTCGGGTCAAAGACCTGTTTTATCGCGGCCATGAGCCCGTAGGCCGTCTCGCCTGCTGACAGGCGCAGATAGTCCTTCTTCGCGTGGCCGATGGCGTGCTCGCCGGAGACCTGGCCCTGGAACTCGTCGCACTTTTTGTAACAGCTGTCCATGGCGAGTTTGCAGCGGCGCTTGAACTCGGCCTCCTCCAGCTCGTTGGAGCAGCAGTAGATGTGGAGGTTGCCGTCGCCCGCGTGGCCGAAGGCGCGCAGGCGCAGGCCGTTTTTTTCAGCCTCCGCCCGGGCGAAGGCGAGAAACTCCGCAATGCGGTCAACGGGTACGACGACGTCCATCTCGTCCAGGAGCTTGGAGTCCGCCTCGATGGCCGTGAGGAAGGCGCTGCGCGCGGCCCACACGTCCTTTTTGAGGTTGTCCGTCCAGACCACCAGCACGTCGAAGGCCCCGGCCCTCTCGGCCACTTCCGCAAGGCGGTCCATTTTGGCCGTGAGCTCGGCCTCGCTGCCGCCGACGAGGGTGACGAGGATATAGGCGCCCACGTCCCTCCCGTTTACGCGCGTGGGGAAGACGGGGTTTCCCGTGAACTCGGCGGAGGACTCCACGATGTCGCGCTCCATGAACTCGATGCTCTGCGGCTCAAGGTTTGCGAGCTTGATGGCGGGCACGGAGGCGATGGCGGCGGAGATCTCCTCAAAGGGCAGCAGGAGGCTGACGTCCATGATGGGCTTGGGTATGAGTTTGAGCGTGAGCTCCGTGATGACGCCGAGGGTGCCCTCGGAGCCTATCATGAGGTGGAGCAGGCTGTAGCCGGAGCTGGTCTTGCAGACGGCCTTGCCGAGCTTCAGCACCTCGCCGCTGGGGAGGACAACGATCATGGCGAGGACGTAGTCGCGGGTGACGCCGTATTTGACGGCGCGCATGCCTCCGGCGTTGGTGCTGACGTTGCCGCCGACGGTGGAGGTTTTCTCGCCCGGGTCGGGCGGGTACATGAGCCCGTGTGAGAGGGCGTCCGCGGCGAGGTCGCGCAGCAGGACGCCGGGCTGGATGGTGACGGTGAGGTTGTTCATGTCGTAGGCTAGGATGGAGTTCATCCGCTCAGTGGATAGGACGAGCCCCCCGCACAGCGGCACGCAGCCGCCGACGAGGCCGGTCCCGGCGCCGCGCACCGTGACGGGGACGCACTCCTCGCAGCAGATGCGCATGACCTCTGCCACCTCCTCGGTGGAGCTGGGGAAGCAGACGGCCTCGGGGGCAAACTTGCCGTAAATGGGCATCTCGTCATGCGAGAAGTCCTCTTTGACGGCCTCCCCAAAAACAAGCGCCTCTCCCAACACCCTCCGGAGCCGCTCCAAAACCGGTTCCGTGAGCTTCTTGTACGCAGGCATATATCCCGCCTCCTTTTACGCATATGTTCGCGCGGGCCGCCTCCGGAGGGAAACAGCCCGCGGTAATTACATCAAAGGGCGCCCATGAGCAGGGGGAAGGCGTATTCCCTGTGGCCGAGCTTTTCGGCTATGGTGGGCTCTCCTCTGCATGTATCGACGATCTTGTCGAACAGCAGCCTGCCCGCCTCTTCTATGCTCATGGAGCCCAGTACCACCCCGGTGAGATCGGCGTCTATGTTGGCGCCTAACAGCTTCATAGCATCCGGGGAGCCTGTTAGCTTGATGGCCGGGGCGATCGGATTGCCAACGGGAGTTCCTCTGCCTGTGCTGTACAGCAGCACGTTGGCCCCGGAGCACACTAGCCCCAGAAGCGACAGAGGGTCAAGTCCCGGATTATCCACGACATACAGCCCCTTTCCCGTGGGGTATTCGCCAAAGTCGAGCGCGCCCTCGACAGGCGCGGCGCCGCCTTTTTTGACGTTTCCAAGCGCCTTTTCCTTGAGTGTGCTTATGCCGCCGGCAATGTTCCCCGGCGCAGGGTTGCTCTCTTCAATGCTCCGGCCCATCATTTTGGCCCTGTCATACATCTCCGAGAGCAGGGAAATGACCTTGTCGGCCGTCTGCTTGCTGCGGGATTGCCGCGTCAGCACGCCCTCGCCTCCGTACCAGCCGACCGTCTCGCCCAGCAGGGAGACACCGCCGTTTTTGACGATTATATCCGAAGCGACGCCGATCGCCGGATTTGAGGCTGCCGCAGTTGTCCAGTCTGAGGCCCCGCACTTGACGCCGAGGCAGATGTCCGAGACCCCGGCCTCCACGCGCTCCTGGCCCTCCAGCTCGCGTCTCATGTCGAGCACGAGGGCCTCAAGAGCGGCATAGGCGGCCTCGGTGGAGCCGTAGTCCTGGGAGCGGACGAAGGCGCAGGGCTTCTCGTCCTTGACCTCGTTGTAAAACCACTCTGCATCCACGCTCTCACAGCCGAGCCCGGCAAAAATTACCCCGCCGACGTTGGGATTGCGCGCTATGCCGAGCATGATGGCCTTGATGCGCTCAACCTCATTTGGCAGAATTACGCAGCCGGAGGGGTTCGTTATGGCCACTACGTCCCGGAACTTATACTCGATGTCGGAAACGATCTTGTTGGCGCAGACCGCCGTGGAGAGGACGACAAGGTGGTTGCGAAAGCCCACGAGGCCGTTCCTGCGCCTGTAGCCGAACAGCCTGGGCTGGGGAGAGAGCAGAAGAGAGTCGTCCAGCTCCCGGAGCTGCCCGGGGTCGAACTCATACAGATAGTTTTCCTTCCAGTTGGAGATGGGGTCGCTTATATTGTGCGTGTGCGCATAGCTGCCAGCCTCTATGTCGCAGGCAGCCGTGCCGATGGGGTGGCCGTATTTGAAAACCGTCTCGCCCCGGGCAATGCGCCGCAGGGCCAGCTTGTGCCCCTGGGGCAGGGCCTCCCTTATCTCTATCCCGGCGTCCTCGCCGTTTATGAGCACGCGGTCGCCGGCGGACATGGCCTCGAGCGCGACTGCGACGTTGTCGCCGGCATCAAAACGTAAAGCTTTTTTTGTCATTGAATATCCTCTTACCTTTCAGAAACTTGACAGTCAACGCATCTGACCGCATCCCGGAAGGACAGCTGCATACGTCCGCCTGTGTTTTTGATGAGGATATTCTTGCGCCAATTCGGGTCGTCCATGTCGGGGAAATCGCTGCGGTAAAACACCCCGCGGCTCTCCCTGCGAAGCTCCGAAGCGCTTATCTGCATGTCCGCCAGAAGCAGCATGTGCCTCAGGTGGATCAGCTCCGCCGCCTCGCCCAGACTGGAGGCCCGTAGACCGTCCAGCTCCCGCCGCAGTTCCCGCACCGTATGCGCAGCCGCGGAGAGGGTCTCCGCGTTGCGCTGGATGCCGAGATTTTCGTGCAGGCAGACACCGAGGCGTTTTCTGAGCTCCCGGGCCGGGAGCGGGGAATTGCCGCCTAGCAGAGCTTCGAGCCCTCGCTCCGCTTCCGACCATGTGCGCTCTATATCCTCCATTTTAACATAGCCCAGCCTTTTTGCATAGTCCGCCGCGCTGTCTCCGGCGATATGCCCAAAAACTACCGTCTCGGCCCCAGCACTACCGCCAAGGCGGTTGGCTCCGTGCAGGCCGCCGATCACTTCTCCGCAGGCGAAGAGCCCTGCCACGTCGGTGGAACAGTCCGTGCCTACTACGACGCCGCCTAGATTTGTGTGGGCGGCTGGCATCATCTCGGGCATTTCCCGGGTAAGGTCGATGCCCGCGGCAGCGGCTGCCCTCGTAAAGATGGCGTGGTCCCTGTAGAGAAAGTCCCTGTCCATCATTGTCATGTCGTAGTAGATGCCGCCGTGCGGCGTGCCGCGGCCCTCCCTGACCTCGCTGAGCATGGCCCGGGCAAGGCTGCCCTTCTGGGCGTTTTCGCGGGTGAGCCCGTAATCGGCCAGAAAATCCCGGCCCTCCCCGTTTCGCAGAACAGCGCCGTGCCGAAGCAGCGTGGTGGCGATGACCTTGCCGGAGAGCTCCTCCGGCCAAATAAAGCAGCAGGGCTCAAACTGCTGGAACTCCATGTCTGTCAGACGCGCCCCGGCCTCATAGGCCATGGCGTAGCCGTCGCCGGTGAGGGCCTTCGGGTAGGTGGAAAAGCTCTGCATGGCCCCGCAGCCGCCGGTGGCGAGTACAACGGCGCTCGCTGTGAAGCGCAGCAGCTCCCCTGAGCCCAGGCCCAGGCCGTAGGCGCCGAGGACATGGCCGCGGGATACCAGCAGGCCGAGTATGTCCACGGGCGCGTACTGCTTTACTCCAAGCTCGCCGCACCGTGCTTTTAAAATTCGCATTTCCGCGCTGCCGCTGGAGACGCCTGTCTTGATAAGACGTGGATATGCTGTGCCCAGAGTATGTATCGGCAGGTAACGCCCTTCTGCGTCCCTGTCAAACTCAAGCCCCAGACCTTCGAGATATGTCACCTCGTCGAGCACGTGCTCAGACAGGACCATTGCTAGTCGGCTGTCATTGATGCCGTACCCGCTCTGTTCGATATCACTGAAGTAGAGCTCTTTGCTGTCTCCAGGCATTACAGGGGCGTTGAAGCCCATGATCTCTGGGGAAGCACAGGACGGCTTGCTGACGATTGCGACTTCCGTTCCAAGCTCGGCTGCGGCGACGGCGGCGCGCAGGCCGGCCACGCCGCCTCCAATGACCAGAACCTCAGTGTTTATTGTCCTAAAATCCAAGTGAAACCCTCCATACACAGGAATGGACGTGAATTGCAGCTTCCGTGGAGCCTCTCCCGCCGGTCAAGGAGAAGCTCCACAGACCTCAAAGCGCCCTGACGGCCTGCTTCATAGCGGCTATGCCGAAGCCTAGATGCTCCATCTGCTCATCGAAAGAGCCGAAACCGGGGAAGATATCGGGAATTCCGAGCCGTTTGACTCTGCACGGGACGCCGCCCTCTGCGATGGTCTCGCAGACGGCTCCGCCCAGACCGCCTGTTATGAAGGCGTCCTCAACGGTGACGAGCCTGCCTGTGCGTGCCGCGGCGCGGAGCACCAGCTCGGTGTCGAGGGGCTTTATGGTGTGCATGTCGATGACGCCCGCGTCAAAGCCCTCGGCCCGAAGCTGTTTTGCGGCCTCAAGGGCATAGGCTACCATGATGCCGCAGGCGATGATGTAGCCGTCCTTGCCCTCCAGGAGCTCAATGCCCTTGCCAAATTCGAATTTGTAGTCGCTCTTGTACACCTCGGGCTCATTGCGGCCGTTTGCAAGGCGGATGTAGACCGGCCCGTCATAGTCTGCGGCGGCTTCAAAGGCCTTGACGGCCTGGGAGGGGTCGCCCGGCACGCAGAGCGTCATTCTGGGGAAGGTGCGGAGTATGGCCAGGTCCTCCATGGCGTAGTGCGTGGAGCCGCAGGGGCCCTGGGACAGTCCCGTGTTGTTGCCGATGAGCTTCACGTTTGCGCCCTGATAGCAGATGTTGGTGCGTATGCCCTCTGCGGCACGCAGGGTGTTGAATACGGACATACCGTAGACAAAGGGCAGGAAACCCTCCAGCGCCAGCCCTGCGGCCAGGTCCATCGCAGCCATTTCCGCAATTCCGGTGTTGTAGTACTGCTTCGGGAACTTTTTTATGAATTCGGGCATGCCGGCTCTGCCGACGTCGGGGGAGATGAGCCGGAAGTCGGGCCGCTCCTGCGCCATCTTCTGCATGGCCGCGTCTATGGCAGGACGCGCGTGGCCCATTTTTTCGCCGAACGAATATGTCTCTATCATCTTGAATCCCTCCTTATTTGTATCTGGTCTGCCTGACTTCGGTCAGGGCCTGTTCAAGCAGGGCGGGGTCCGTCAGCATGCCGTGGTGCCATGCGGGGGTGCCCTCCATGAAAGAGACGCCGTAGCCTTTTATCGTGTGGCCGATGATGACGGTGGGAACGTCGCTGTCGGCGTCGGGGATGTTGTCAAGTGCCTCGACGACCTCCTCCATGCAATTGCCGTTTATCTCCATGACGTTCCAGCCGAAGGCCTCAAACTTTTTGCCGAGCGGTTCCAGTTTGAGTCCGCCGTAAAACTCCTCGGTGGGGGAGCTCAGGCTCACCATGTTTCTGTCGATGAGAGCCACCAGGTTTCCAAGCTTGTAGTGCGCGGCCAGCATAGCGCCTTCCCAGACGGCCCCTTCGTTGCACTCGCCGTCGCCGAGCAGGGTGAAAACGTGATGCTTGTCCCCGCGCTCCTTTGCGGCTAGGGCCAGCCCGGAGCAGAGCGTCAGGCCGTGACCGAGCGAGCCGGAGGAGACCTCCATGCCCGGGTTCTGGTTTTTGCAGGGGTGCATGCCGTAGCGGCTGCCCCAGGCGCCGTAGGTCTCGAAAATCTCGTCAACGCTGCCGTAGCCCGCCATGGCCATGGCGATGTAGAGACAGCCGGCGCCGTGGCCCTTGGAGAGGACGAAGCGGTCGCGCTCCGGCCACTTGCCGTCGTAATCGAGGTTCTTTTTCATCTTGTACATGTAAAGCGCCGTCATCATGTCGGCCATTGAAAGGTCGCCGCCGAGATGTATGAGCGTCTTTGCCGAGAGCTTCAGTATCAGTTCCCGCATCTCAAGGGCCTGATCCTTCAGCCTTTCGATGGTTTGCCTGTCAGCCATATAAATCCTTCCTCCCTGAATCAATTCTTCCGAGGTTTTGTACCTCTTGTCCTGACTATATTTTCAGCAAAGTGCATGCCAACTTAAAACAGCCGCATCCGGCCCTGTTGAGCGTCTATCCGGGCTGGTATGCGGCAAGTGTATCAAATGGCGTATCATAATTTTACTGTCAGTGTAACAGCTCTGAAACGGCTCCGAGCGCATAGACCATGCCGCAGAGCATGTCCGAGCCTGAACTGCTCCCGACACCAAGCAGGGCCGTCAGACTGTCGGCGGAGGGGCGGAGCTCCAGGCAGTTTCTCATAAGCGAAAAGTCCCCGCCTCTTGCGGCCGCAAGCAGGTAGGCTGCGCTGAAGCGGTTTGTACGCAGGGGCGCAAGGGCGGAGACCTCCTGCGCCAGGAAACCAAGGGCGGGGTGCTTAAGCCCCCAGACCGAGGAGGCGTGTTCGAGCGTGACGAGCAGGCCGGTGATGAAGTCGTCGAAAGAAGGGGTCAGGCCCCGCCCCAGCCCCAGCAGACCCTGGAGCGCCTCCCGGACGCGGCCCGCATCTGCTGCGCCTAGCGCGCCGCCCAGCAGACTCAGCGCCTCAAACCCGGCCCGGGCGAACTCGTCCCGTATCTCCGCCTTGGATACCGACGGATGGGGGTAACCGCAGTAAGGCAGGAGCGCGGAGCGTCCGCAGGCTCCAAGTGCGCTCGTGAAGCGCTCTCTCAGGCTCTCCAGATTTTCGAGCGAGGGGCGTACTGCGGCGGGGGAGGGAACAGGCTCGAAATCTGTGTAAATACAAAGCCCCGTGCCCGGCGAAAATATGCCTTCCGGGCGGAGCGAGGCCCGCTCCCCGCAGTTTGCACCGACCGCGCGGCTAAGCCCGGAAAAACCGGGGATGGCGATACCAAAGGGCAGACAGCCGTATTGCGTGTCATGAAGCATGACCATACCCCCGGGGCCGGTGAAATATATGCCCTCGCTGAACGCGCCCGCAAGCTCCAGCTCCTCCCCGGAGCGAAGCCGGGCCATGAGCCCGGCGTCGGATACCCGGCCTGAGAGTATCATCCCCCATCCTCCATAAGTTTGAGCCTCCTGTGCAGAGTCGGGCGGCTGATGCCCAGCTTTTTGGCTGCGGCGGTCTTGTTTCCTCCGCATTCCCGCAGGACCTTTCTGATGAGCTCAAATTCAGCTGCGCTTATAAGTCCGTCCCCGGCGTCGGGAACAGCGGCAGGCTCCGGCTCAGGCTCAGGGACGGAGGGCTCACGGTTCAGGTGCAGCGCCTCCATGGCGTCCTGCCCGCGCACAGTCCCGCCGGAATTTGTGACGACCAGCCGCTCCACCACGTTTTTAAGCTCGCGCACGTTGCCGGGCCAGGCATAGTTTTGGAGTATCCTCATGCTCTCATCGTCGTATCCGATGGGCCTGCGGTTGTTCTGGGAGGCATATCTGCGGCTGAACAGCCCGATGAGAGCGGCTATGTTTTCCCTGCACCGGCGAAGCGGCGGCAGCTGCAGCGAGAGCACGTCCAGCCTGTAATAAAAGTCACTTCGGAAGCTGCCGTCTTTGACCATCTGCTTAAGGTCGCGGTTTGAGGCGGCGATGACCCTGATGTCTATGGGTATGACCTTGTCGTCACCCACGCGCATGATCTCATGCTCTTCAAGCACGCGAAGCAGCCGCGCCTGCATGTCCAGGCTGGTCTCGCCTATCTCGTCGAGGAAAATGGTGCCCTTGTGCGCCAGCTCGAAAAGCCCTGCCTTGCCGCCGCGCTTTGCGCCCGTAAATGCGCCCTCGACGTAGCCGAAGAGCTCGGATTCGAGCAGGTTGGCGGGTATGGTCGCGCAGTTTACGGCCACAAAGGCTTCATCCCGGCGGGGGCTGAAATTGTGGATGCTCTGCGCGAACATCTCCTTGCCGGTGCCGGTCTCGCCGGTTATGAGGACGGAGGAGTTCACAACGGCGTACTGCTTTGCGATGCGTACGGTCTCGCGGAGAGCGGGGCTCTCGGCGCAGATGTTTTCAAAGGTGTTCTTGGCCACAAGCCCCTTGTTGGCCAGCTTCTGACGTATTTTTCTCTCTATTTTGTGAACGTATTCCACCTCCTGCATGACCATTACAATGTTGTCTTCCCGCCCCTTGATGGGCAGGAAGGAGGCGGAGAACTTACAGCCATTCAGCTCGTAAAGCTCGTCGTATACAGGCTGTCCCGTAGATATAGCCTTTTCAAGTTGAGAGCGCATTTCCGCCAGCGGTAGCTCGGAGAGCTGCCCGCCGCTGCCTATGAGCTTGACAGCGCGCAGGTTGGCGCGGTTTACCGCGCCTCTTCCGTCAACCACTGCAACGCCCTCGCCGATGGTGTTCAGAGCAGCCTCAAAGAGCCTGTCCCAATGTCTGTCCCGCTCCAGGGCCGAGAGCAGGCTTTTTGCGTCTGCAATAGCTGTTATTATCTCGTATTCGCTGGTTTTAAGGCAATAGTCGTGCAGCCCGTAGGCCCTGGCGGCGCGCACGGTGTCGTAGCCGCCGATCACCGCCTTTATACCTGCGCTGCGTATGGCAGGCATGATGGCGTCGAAGTCTGCCCAGCGGTTGACCTCATAGTAGTGTATCTTCGCTCCTATGGGCCTTTCCAGCTCGCGCGTCATTTGGATCATGGTGGGGTTGCCGATGACGGCGAATTCGCCCCACTCGTTTGCCGCGCTGGCCAGCAGGGCGGCAATGTTGTTGCCTGTGAAGGGTATCATCGTGACAGGTATGCCGATACCCGCCTCGCGCAGGATGCGCGCGTGTCCGCCGCGGGCGATCAGCATGCTGCCTCCGCGCGCTTCATACTTCCTGGCTATCTCCAGGCTTTCCTCATAGGTGTGGGTCAGGATGAGCTCGATCTCGTCCTCGGCTCCGGCGTGCTTCGCCGCGTCCTTCGCCACGCTCAGCATATCGTCGCTGTTTGCAAGCAGGGCAATGCTTTTCATACCGCTCTCCATTTCCGCCGGCTTACCGGCTGCGCCGCCGCGCAAAAACTAATGGTGATATTGTAACATGTTTTTACACATGTGACACCTGTTTTTACAGGCAGCTGACCGCACCGGCAAAATTCGCCGGTGCGGTCCTCAGAAGGGCGGGCTTATTCTCCCTTTTCCGCGGCCTCGATATTTGCAACTTCCTGGAAATTTGTCACCTCTATCATGGTGCCGAGCTTGTCGTTGGTGCTGAAAAAGCCCCATTTGAGGGCAGGGTGCCGGGAGTTTGGCCCGGTCTGAACAAGCTCTGCGCCGTTTTCGGCCAGATGCGCGGCAAAGGCGTCGAAGTTGTCCGTGTCGAAGGCGACGTGGTGTATGCCCTCGCCGCGCTCGTCCAGAAAGTCTGTCAGGGCGGAGCGGTCGTTGTAGGGCTGGAGTATCTCAAACTCTATGCCGTTCATGCTGTACAGCGCGGCGCGCTGGTAAAAATCGCGCTCCTGTCCAAGATAATACTTCGGACCCGGGGCCGAGGGGGATTTTTCAATGACCCTGTCCGGCTCCGCGCCGAGCAGGAGCTTGAACTGCTGCATGGTCTTGTCCAGGTCCCGGACGACGAGGCCGACCTGCACCAGCTTGGGCTTGGAAAAACTGCCGTTCATATCATTCACTCCATAAGCCAAATCATTTTCCATACCTTGGGCTTGCCGTCCTCGTCGAGGTCCATGCCGGACAGGCCCTCCATGTTCTTGTTCCAGGCGTCGAGTATGTCTCGGTGCTGCTCGTAGACCTCGGCCTTGCGCTCGGGGCCGAGATACTCGTAGTAGCCGATGGTGTCCTCGCCGTTGGCCCAGATGGAGTAGTTGCGCATGCCGGCGGCGCGCATCAGCTCCTCCATCTGTCTGCACATGGCATTGTGCTTGGCGGCGTATTCCTCAAGTTTTCCGGGGTTCACATGCCCCTTCCAGCAAAATCTCTCCATAGGCGCCTCCGTTAAGGAATGTTCAGGACCCTGGTGGTCAGCAGGTCGTAGATGGCAGGCACGTCGTTCTCCCGCCTGAGCCGGCGGAACTCTTCCCGAGGCAGCCGGCTGGCGATGTCCCAGAGGCCGAGCGTGCGGCGCACGGAGACCTTCGTGGCCTCGATGCCGTCCATTCGCGGCGGCCAGATGTCGAGCACGTAGTAGCCGTCGTAGCCGAGGTCCTGAAGCTGCATGAAAAACTCGATCGTCCGCCAGAGACTGATGCTGCCGATGAGGAAATCGTCGTCTGTCTTGCCGTAGCAGTCGCTCAGGTGTACGTGGAAAAGACGCTTGTAGCGGTCTATGAGCGCCGCGCTCTCCGCCGGGTTCTCGCCGGCGACAAGGGCGTGGCCGTAGTCGAGTATGATGCCCAGGTTGGGCAGGGCGACCTCGTTGCAGATGGTCAGTGCCTTGGGCGCAGTGGAGACGTACTGGTATATGTGCGGGTCGGCGGGTTTGTACTCTATAGTGACGTTCACGTCCGGGCGGTGAGAGGCTATCTCGCGCAGGCCCTCGACCAGCCAGCCGTAGCGCGCGGCATAGTCGTCCTCGAAGGGGTAGTCGTAGCCGTCATGTGCCAGCCAGAGCATGACGTCCACGCCGCCTATGTCGTGGCAGAAGTCCATCGCGGCCTTGCCCTTTTCGATAAACTCGCGGCGCAGGCCGGCGTCGCGGCTGGTGAGCGTCCCCTTGGCGAAGCGGGGCTGGGAGTAGGTGTCCAGCACGACTGTGCCGGGAGAGATGCCGAACTGGGCCATGAAGCCTCGCAGCGCGGCGGGGTCGGTGTCCGGCGAGTAGGTGACAGGTATGGCGTCCACGTATTCGATGTCGCGCAGTATCTCCATCTGGCGTTCAAAGGGGACGTCCTGCTTGTAGTTTTTCATGAACCTGTCGTTGCAGGAGGAGAAGGCCGAACGAGAGGCCTCGATTTTCATCATCCTGACAGACTCCTTTCGATGCGCGGCGGGCCCGCGTGGGGGCGCGGGCCCGCACAGGGGGGTGGGCTCAGCCCTTCATTTCAATGATCTTGTTGAGCATCTCTACGGCCTCGGGGTTTCCGAGCGCCTCGATTTTCTCGGTCCAGTACTGGCCGAAGATCTCAACTATCTCGGCCTTGGAAGCCTCGTCGAACTCCGTGAAGACGGCGCCCTCGGCTTCGAGTTTTTCGATGTAGTCCTGCTCGTTGGCCTCGCACTGAACGCGCTCTTCCGCGGTGACCTCTTCAAGGGCGGTCATCATGATTTCGCGGTATTCTTCGGGCAGGCTGGCCATGAACTCCTCGTTTGCGACGATGCAGTTGACGCTCAGCAGGTGGCGGGTGCCGCAGATGTACTTGCCCAGGCGGTGGAAGCCGCCCTCGTAGATGTTCTGCAGCGGGACCTCAACGGCATTGATGATGCCGGTGTCCATGGAGGTGTAGGCCTCAGAGAAGCCCATGGTGACATAGCTGAAGCCCATGAGGCTGAGCAGGTCGGTGTAGGTGTCGATCTCGGGGGAGCGGATGAGCACGCCCTTGCAGTCGTCGAGCGAGTCGATCTCCTTCTCAGAGCAGACGTAGCGGAAGCCGCAGTAGAAGTAGTTGAGTATCTCAAGGTTGCTCTTTTCGGCCACCAGGGCGTTGTACCACTGGCCGACCTCACCGTCGAGGATGGCCGTGGCCTCGTCGTAGCTGTCGTAGATGAGAGGCAGCGAGAGCAGGGCGGACTCGGGGACGTAGGTGGCGATGTAAGAGGGCTCGGTGATGGTCATGTTGTAAACGCCGTTCTGCACGCCCTCAAGCAGCTCGGTGTAGGAGCCGAGCGCGCCGGAATCGGTGTAGTCGAAGGTTATCTTGCCCTCCGAGCGCTCCTCGACGAGCTCTATCCACTTGGCGGCGTAGACGCTCTCAATGTTCGCCGTGCCGTTCGGGGTCGCGAAGACTATGGTGATAGGCTCAAGCTCGGC
The DNA here is from genome assembly GCA_900544295.1 of uncultured Eubacteriales bacterium. Taxonomy (GTDB): domain Bacteria; phylum Bacillota; class Clostridia; order Oscillospirales; family Oscillospiraceae; genus Scatomorpha; species Scatomorpha intestinigallinarum. The sequence goes on from UQUO01000010.1 coordinate 47,264, forward strand.
GTCTCCTCCGTCGGAAGCGGCCGCCGGGCTGTCCTCAGCCGGGGCTTCCTGACCGCAGGCGCAGAGCGTGAGGGCCAGTGCAAAGACGATACACAGGGCCAGCAGTTTTTTCATTTTGGTTTCCTCCCATATTTCATTTTGATTTTTCATTAAACTGCCAAAGCGCGGGGCAGTTTACGCACCGTAGAGCATCCCGGGGATGAAGCTGGCTATGTCGGGGATGAGCATGAGCAGTATGACGACGACTATCAGGGCCAGCATAAACGGTATGATGGGCTTTACCATGCGGCTGATGGGCGTGCCGTCGATGCCCGAGATGATGAAGAGCATGGAGCCGACGGGCGGCGTCATGCCGCCGGACATGATGACTATCATAAAGATCATCGAAAACTGCAGCACGTCTATGTTCATGGCCTGTACGACGGGCAGGAAAATGGGCGTGAGCAGCAGCATGGTCGCGGTGCCGTCAACAAAGCAGCCTGCGATGATGCAGATGATGGAGACGAAGGCGAGGACGCCGAACTGCGAGTGTATGTTGTTCGTGACGAAGTCGGCTATGGCCCCGGTCACGCCCTCTCGCGCGAGCATGTAGCTGAAGATGGAGGAGATGGCTATGAGCGAAATGGGGCCGACGGCGGCGATTATACCGTCGCGCAGGGAGTCCCATATCTCCCTGACCTTCAGCCTGCGGGCAATGAGGCCGTAGGCGATGCCGTACAGCGTGGCGATAACGCCGCACTCGGTGGCGGTGAAGAAGCCGCCGAGTATGCCGCCGATGATTATGATGGGCATGAGCAGCGCCCAGATGGCCCTGACGAAGGTCTTGCCGACGTGCTTGAGGCCCTGGAAGGGGATCTTGGGGATGTTGCGCTTCTTGGCGTAAATGACGCCGGTGACCATGTAGCATATGCCCAGCAGCACGCCCGGGAGTATTCCGGCGGCGAACAGCTTGCCGATGTCCAGACCGGTGGCGTTGGCGTAGACTATCATGATTATGCTCGGTGGTATGATGGGGCCTATGCCGGCGGCCGAGACCACGATGGCCGAGGCCCAGCCGTCCTCGTAGCCTCCCTTCTTGAGGGCGCGCAGGCAGATGGCGCCGAGCGCGGAGGCATCGGCATTGGAGGAGCCGGAGATGCCTGCCATGAGTATGCCTGCCAGCTCGACAGTGCAGGCCAGGCCCCCACGCACCCATCCAATCACAGAGTTTGCGAAGTCAACGATGGCCTCCGTTATACCTGTTCGCTCCATGACCTGGCCGGCGAGCATGAAGAAGGGGATGGCGATGAGTGAGAAGCTGTCCACGGCCGTGTACATCTTCTGACCCATGACAAGGCTGGGAATGCTTCCGTCCTGCAGCAGCCATATGACCGGCGGCAGGCCAAGGCAGAGCAGTATGGGCGCGCCCAGGATGAGCAGCGCGGCAAATATTCCTATGCATATCCAAAGAATCATCCGCTACGCCTCCTTTTCCTTGTTCCCGCGCCTGAGTTCTTTGAGCAGGGAGACTATCTGGTCGAGCTGGACTATAAACATCAGCACGCAGCAGGCGCACTGTGCGCCGTAGAGCGCGTTTTTGGGTATGGCGACGCCCGAGAAGACGAGCCCCACGGACACCTCGCACAGCTCCAACGAAAAGATGAACCAGCAGACGCAGAAGAATATGCCTATCACCCGGAAAGCGATGCGCAGCCAGATGTGCGCCCTGTCCTTGAAAAGGTCTTGCACCATATCGAAGGACATCAGGATGTTCCTGTTGAACAAAACGGGTATGCCGAGCATTGTCATCCAGCAGAACAGCGCTCTGGATATCTGCTCTGTCCAGCCTATTGGGTCAAGCAGCACGCGCCTCCAGAAGACCTGGGCGATGACAAGCAGCACGGAGACGGCGAACAGCAGCGTCACGAGGAACTCGACGAACCGCATCAGTATGCTCACAGCCTTATTCAATATCAACCTCTCCTTCTGTATGTTGTGCAGAATAAACGGGGGGTTTTGCGGCGGCTATTTCAGGATGTTTTTAAACACGATGTTCTTCGTCTGCGTCATAGCCAGCAGCGTCTGCGTCTGTCCCTCACGGCCGAGGCCGCTGTCCTTGTTCGCGCCGTAGGGCGTCAAAAGGTTGCGGTAAAGGCTCTGGCCGTTTATGACCACGGAACCAGCCTCGAAGCGCAGTGCCGCTTTAAGGCCTAGACTCAGATCTCTGGTGAAGATACAGGAGCCGAGGCCGTACTTCGTGTCGTTCGCGAGGTCCATGGCCTCGTCGAAGTCGTCGAAGACGATGATGGGGAAGACGGGGCCGAAAACCTCGACGTCGTGCGCGATGTCCATGCCCGCGTCCACGCCGTCGAGCACCGTGGGTCCGTAGAAGGCGCCATTGCGCTCGTTGCCGTAAACGAGCTTCGCACCCTGCTCTATGGCCCTGCAGACCTGGGCTTCCACGCGCATTGCAGCCTTCTCACTGATGAGCGTGCCCATGGTCGTCTCGGGGTCCATGGGGTCGCCAAGCTTTACAGTTTTCACCTTTGCCAGCAGTTTTTCCAGGAACTCGTCGTGTACGCTGCGGTGGACGATGAAACGCTTGGGCACGGAGCAGATCTGGCCCGCCATATAGAAGGCGCGGCAGGCGGTGGCCTCGGCGACGGCGGCGTCGATGTCGGCGTCGGCGCAGACTATCATGGGGGCGTTCCCGCCCAGCTCCAGACTCTGATATTTGAGGTTCCGCCCGCAGTTTTCGGCCACGCGCCGCCCGGCGGCGGTGCTGCCCGTGAAGTTCACCCCGGCGATGCGCTCGTCCGCGGTCAGCCATTCGCCGACGGTCTCTCCGCGGCCGGTGATGCACTGGTAGGCATAGCCCGGGAAACCGGCCTCGTACATGAGCTCGGAGAGCAGCAGCACGGTGAGCGGGTCGTCGCTGGCGGGCTTGGCTATGCAGCAGTTGCCGCTCAGCAGCGCGGGCGCGACCTTTTTTGCAAACAGCGTCAGCGGCGCGTTGAAGGGGATGATGCCGACTATGGTGCCGATGGGCTCGCGTATAGAGACGTCGAAGTCGTTCTCCATGCCGGCCTGTACGCCGAAGGGGATGACAGTCCCCGTGAGGTTGTTCCGCGCGGCTGAGATAAAACCCTCAACGTGAGCTTTGAAGCCGCCGAAGTCGTTGTAGGACTCCTTGTAGGGCTTTCCCATCTCGCGGCTCTGCACCAGCGCAAGGCGTTTGTGGTTTTCCTCTTCCATTACGAGGTCGATGAACCTCTGCATCATGGCCATGCGCCTGTGCAGCGGCACGGCCGCCCAGGCCTTTTCGCCTGCGACGGCGGCTGTGACCGCCCGGCTCACGTCCTCCTGCGTGGCGGATGGCACGGTGTCGATAAGCTCGCCCGTCGCGGGGTTCAGCACCTCTATTACTTCTCCGTTAGAGGCGTCGGCGGCCGCACCGTCGATGTACATTTTCATGTTGCTGTCTCCTCCTGTGTCGTTTTATTCAGTTTTCTCAATGTAGTCGCGCGTCTTCCGCGCCACTCCCAGTTCCTCGTTGGCGGCAATGACCTCGACGGCTACGGGAGAGCCGGGGCTTGAAATGCGCCCGGAGCCGTGGCAGACGGCATTGGCCGCTTCATCGAGTTCCACGCCCAGATGTCCCAGAGCGGAACAGACACCGGCGCGCACGGAGGCGGAGTTTTCACCTATGCCGCCGGTGAACACCAGTTTGTCCAGCCCGCCCAGCTCTGCATAGTATGCTCCGATATAGCGCACGATGGACGAGACGAACATGTCTATGGCGAGCTTCGCACGCGGGTCCCCGGCGTCCGCGGCCTCCTGTACGGGGCGCAGGTCGTTGCTCACGCCCGAGATGCCCAGCAGCCCGCCCCGCTTCGAGAGCCCGGCGAGCACCTCATCCATGCTCAGGCCCTGGTCCATGAGGTAGGGGACGAGATAGGCGTCCGCGTCGCCGCAGCGGTTCGCGTGAGGAAGACCGGTCTGGAGCGAAAAACCAAAGCTGCAATCCACGCTCTGCCCGTCGAGAATGGCGCATACCGAGCAGCTGCCCCCGAGGTGGCAGGAGATGAGCCGCGCCGCCTTGGCCTCCTGAGCAACATAGGAATGAGAGGCCCCATGATAGCCCATGCGCATGAGCCCATAGCGCTCGTACCACTCGTAGGGGACGGCGTAGAGCCTGCGCTCGAGGGGTATCGTCTCGTGAAAGGCGGTCTCAAAGACGCCGACGAGCCGCGCACCTGGGATGAGGCTCCTGAACTGGCCTATGGCTTCAAGGTAAGGCCCATTGTGCGCAGGAGCGACGGAAAGCATGGCCCTCATGCCCTCCAAAACGGCCTCATCCAGCTCGTGTACCCCGTAAAAGCCCCTGGCCAGCACTGTTTTGAAGCCTACGGCGCCTATCTCGTCCACCGAGTCCAGCGCCCCGTGTTCCCGCGAGCAGAGGTCGGCGAGAAAGAGCGCTATGCCGGAGGAATAGTCCGGCACGCAGAGCCCCTCGCGCCGCCCGGACCAGCCGTTTTCCCCGCGGTATTGATAGATGGCCCCGTCCGAACTTCCCACGCGCTCGACCTTGGCCTCGCAGAGCACCCGCTCCCCGGGCATGTCGAAGAGTTTAAATTTGAGCGAAGTGCTCCCAACATTGCTCACAAGGATTTTCATGTTTTACCTCCACTTTTTCACCATAATTAACAGCAGACGCCGTGCCAACTTTTCAATTCGCCTGTTTTAGCCGCTCCGCAGGCTCAGATGGGCGGTTTGCGCAAAAAAACCGCGCCGGACTGCGCCTTGCGTTGAAAACAGCGTGGCACAGTGTCCGGCGCGTTTTACAATTGTGTAAAAGAATTTAACTGGTGTTTACGCCTTTGTCGAACACCTTTGCTTTCTGCCGGTGGCCGGCGGGATGTTGGCGAGGTCGCGGTATTTCGCAACAGTCCGGCGGGCGATGTCGTAGCCGCGGGAGGCCAGCTCCTGGCATATTGCGCTGTCGCTCAGCGGCCGTTTCGGGTCCTCGGCGGAGATGATGGAAACTATCTCTTGGAGTATGTCGCCCTGCGTCTCCCCGCAGACCTCCTTCGCGAAGAAATACGACATCGGGAACACGCCCCAGCGGCAGGAGATGTACTTGTCCTTTACCGCGCGCGAGACTGTGGAGGGATGTACGCCAACGCGGGATGCGACCTCGGCCATGGAGCAGGGCCGCAGGGCGCCGGAGCCCTTCTCGAAGAACTCACGCTGTTCCTCGACGATGACGGAGGCGCAGCTGAGAAGCGTGTCCCGCCTGCGCTTGACGCAGCCGAGCGCCCACTGGGCCTGGGAGAGCTTTTCTCGCAGGTAGTCGCGCTCCTCCTCCGAGAGCTCCGGGCGGTCAAGCATGGCGGAGTAGTAGGCGCTCAGCCCGTAGGAGGGCATATATCCGTCCGTGTACAGCAGCTGCGGTTTGCCGTCCTCGAAGCTGACCTCAATGTCGGGAATGACCCAAAGCGTACACTCCCCGCTGTCGTAGCCGTTTGAGGGGGTAGGCTCCAGGGAGGAGATGAGCCTTTTGGCCTCGATCACCTCCTGCTCGCTGACGTTAAGGGCTTTGGCAATGTGATTGATGTGGTTTTTCGCCAGGTGCTCCAGCATACGGCGGCAGATCTCGTCCGCAAGCCCTCCGCTCTGCCCCAACTGGGCGAGCTGTATGCGCAGACATTCCGAGAGGTCCCTGGCTCCCACGCCGCCCGGCTCCATGCTCTGGAGCACGGCCAGCGCCTCGCTGAAGAGCGTGGAATGTCCGGCCGACCGCGCGGCCTCCTCCACGTCCGCGGAGAGATAGCCCCGCTCGTCCAGGTTTATTATGAGAAAGAGCACGGCGCGCTCCAGCTCCCTTGTCAGGTGCATGGACAGCAGCTGTTCCTCCAGCGCGGTCCTGAGCGTGCGCTTGGAGCGCTCCGGTATGGGCAGCTCGGAGCTCTCGCCGTTTTTTGTCCTCGCCCGTCCGGAACAGGGGCGCATGAGCCCTCGTCCGAAGTCCTGGGCGGGAGGGCCGGCCTCTAGCATTGGGTTCTCCATACTGAGCTCACGCAGGCATGTGTCAAGCTCTTCAATTCCCATTTGCAGGAAACTCATAGATTGGTACATACGCTGGCCCACGACCAGCTTTGTCTCTCGTTTGAGCGAGAGTTCCACCTCGGCTCACCTCTCTCTGGCAGAGACGCCCGCGAAATCAGCGAACGTTACCCTAATTATATCATGCCGGGGCAGAAAACATTTAAATTTTTGCGTAAAAACGCACTTTTCTACCTTTTACCCAAAAACTTGGCACTATTTCTGCTACATGCAGCAATGAACTCCACGGCAAACCCGTGGAGTTCATTGCGGTCAAGGAGTGAAAGTAAAGAGCAAAAAGTTATTTATTACCATATTTGTCAAGAAAGGCATAAGCAGCGCTGACGTAGTGCTCCGTGCCGTAACGGGCGGCTCCTGCGCCTATTTGACCGCCTGTTTTGTTGACGATGCCGCCGTGGCAGAGGGGAGTGATGCCGCTCTCGACCACCTTGAAGATGTCAATGCCGAGCCCCGGACCCTCGAAGTCGAGCAGCGGTATCGGGAAATTGTTGTTTCGCCCTGCGCAGATGGTGCGCAGCTCCTCGCTCTGCGCCCTGGCCTCGCGCCAGCCGCCGTTTCTGAGGCGGAGCACGGTGGGCGCGGCGGCGGCGGAGAAGGCGCCCATGCCGTAGGATTCTGTGGCGGTGGAGTCGCCCATGTAGGGGACGGCGTCGTCCAATGTCCATTGAGTGGAAAACAGGGTGCCGACAAAACGGGGGGCCGGACCCTTGAACCACTGCTCGCCCAGACCGGCTACCTTGATGCCTGTCTCCACGCCGTTCTGGGCAATGGAGGTGACGATGGAGCAATACTCCTTGCCCTTGATGCAGCGCATGGAGGCCAGAGAACAGCTCATGCCCAGGGGGTGGAACCAGCGCTCGTTGCCGACGAACATCTCCGTGACCCTCTTGATGGTCGGGATGTCGAGGTCCTCATCGCCCAGCAGCATGGGGACGATCTCGCTGACGAGCATGTTGCCGCAGGCTGCCTGGCGGGTGTGGCTCTCGTCGCCCATGAGCATGCCCTTGGCGAGTATGTTGCGGACGTTTATGCCGCCGTTTTTCTTGAGCACATGGTCCACGGCGGGGGCGCAGAAGTCCTCTATCTCCAGCAGGTTGCGCTCTATCTCCGGATTCCACATGGCCCAGGCGCCGAGACCGTTGCGGCCCTCGAAGGGGATGCAGTAGGCCCTGTTGCCGTGCGTGACGTCTTCGACGATGTTCACCACCATGTTGTGCGTTACGATGCCTGCCGCGGCGCCTATGGCGAAGTGGTCGTTGCAGGAGGCGAGTTCAATCTCCCCGGCCTCCACCATGGCCGCCGCCTCTTCGACGGTCTTGGCGAGTCCCGCGTGGATGGCGCCGTAGCATACGCCGCGCTTCTGGACGCCTATCATGTCCTCCCAGGCGATGGGCGGCCCGGAGTGCATTATCATGTTTTCCTTGAAGCCGGGTATGGCCTTTATGGCTTTCTCAAGGCCGACCCAGTGGCCTTCGGCTGCATTGAGCATCTGTACGGCTTCGGCGTTGGAGCGCTCTATTTTCTCGCGCAGGCTGGGCTCCATATCGGCTATCATACGGCACAGCCCGGCATCTACGGGCGGCTTCCAAGCCAGATGGAGCGCTTTTACGCCCTGGTCGAGCACTCCATCGGCAAAGGGCTTTACACCGACATTGATGACAGCGGGCGTAGTGCTGAAAAGTTTGTATTCCATGTTTCTGCCTCCCCTCAGGAAACTATAAGTCCGGCCAGAAGCGCCGCCCGGGCGTTGCTGGGCTGGATGACGACCCCGTACTCACGCAGCCTGCGGGCCTGTTCCGCCACATTTTGAGGGTCGATGTCGGTGCCGCAGAGAGAGGCGACGAGGCAGATATGCCGGCCTTCGTCCCGCTCTATGCGGGCGACCTCCCTGAGCGCGTCCTCGATGGCGCCGACCGGGTCGGGGTGTATTGCGTAACCGTAGAGCAGGTCGAAGAGGATAACGCCGGTCTCCGGGTCGTGCGCCTCCTGTATGAGACGGTCCACAAGTATGGAGGGGTCCATGACGGGGTGCGGCCTGCCCTTGGTGAATACCTCGTCGCCCATGTCCACGAGGGAGTTCTCAACGCTGAGATACCTGTCCTCCAAAAGCTCGGCCCCGCCGAAGCTGATGTTGGAGTGCAGCCTGTGAACAAGGCCCTTGAGCAGCGTGACCGCCTCTTCGCTGTGCGTGCCGCCGCAGAAGAGGCCTCGCAGGTATTTCTGCTCCGGGGATAGCCTGGAGCGCTCGGCGGCGGCGCTCTCCGCGAGCTCAGCGGTGGCGCGCCGCAGGTAGTCGCCGCCTGCGGGCTCCTCGCCGCGCAGCAGGCAGACGGCCATCTGCGCCGCCTCTTCGAGAGAGGCGGGGGCATAGGCCCCGGCCCTGCGTATCTCCTCCCGGTCTCCGCCCAGGAAAAACACCACGCATGGCTTGTCCTTCGGCAGCGCGGCGTAGATCTTCCGCGCCGTGTCCGGGTGCGGCGGCTTTGAGACCAGCACCAGCACCTCCGTGTCAGGGTCTGAAGCGAAATAGTCCATGGCCTGCAGGAACATTATCCCGCCGACCTTCTGGGAGAGGTCGTGCCCGCCGACGCCTATGGCCTGGGATATGCCCTCGCCCAGCTGGTGGACCAGGACAGCCACCTCCTGCAGGCCGCTGCCCGAGGCTGCGACGATGCCTATCCGGCCGCGGCGTATCTTGCTCATGAGACCGATGGACAGGCCGTTGACCACGGCCGTCCCCGCGCCCGGACCCATCACGAACAGCCCCTTCTCGTGGGCGATGCGCTTGAGCTCCAGCTCCTCATCCTCGTCCATGTCGCTGAATATGAAGAGGTTCATATCATTTGCCAGCGCTGTGCGCGCCTCCGCCCCCGCATATTCGCCGGGCAGGGAGATGGTGCAGATGTTTGCCTCGGGGAGCGCCTTCTTGGCCGCTGCGAGGCTGCGGTATTCGAGCTCGGCGGCTGCGCTCTGCGCCGACGCCTTGCCGGAGGCGAGCTCCCGGACCTTGTCCTCGGCGGCACTCATGACCCCTTCGTCCTCGCAGTCGAGCGAGATGATGAGGTCGTTGGCCCCGGCAGCGGCGACGGCAGGGGTGGTGCCGCCGAATTCATCCACCACCGTCTTGTTCATATCTGTCGCCATGACCGCCACAGCCTTGCGCACCCCTGGCAGCTTCATAAGCTCTCTCGAAACGGAGAGTATCAGGATGGAGTCCATGTAGCAGTTTGGCATCACTGTGGTCTTTATCAAAGAAAAACGCTTCCTTTCGTGTGGACTGACGCGCCTTCAAACTGCGCCGCTTTATAAAAAAGCAAGACCCGTGCCAAGTTTTAACCCGGCACGGGTCCTTATTTCACAGCAAAATATATCAGTATTTTACGAATCGCCCATTGCAGTAACAAAATTTTGCGCTCAGCGTTTGCCAGACACATACCTGTCCTTGTCGTCCAGCCTGCGCTTGCAGCCGGGGCAGACCTTGAGCTGAAACATCTTGTAAAACAGCCGCCTGCCGCAGTGCGGACAGCGGCACCAGACCACCACTATGAGCAGCCCCGCAATAAAGAGAAGCGCCGTAAGGATCTCGGCGAGAAGATAGGACGAAGTACCCTCTTCAAGCAGGAAATGCCCCAGGAGCCCGACGGCGAGCCCAAGCAGCAAGGAGGCCATTGAGAGCACTTTAGCGGTGCCAAGTTTCATTTGTCTCACCCCAGCAGAGTTTTGGCCCATTATAACCGCCCGTTTCCCGCCTGGCAAGCACAAATTGAAATTCACTCCCGCGTCAGCGGCAGAATATCGCCTGGCATAAGCTCGGCGTAGAGCGTTTCTGGGGAGTTGAGGCGGGACCATTGTTCATGGGGCAGCTCCATGCGCAGGCGCGAATAGCCCTCGCCTCCGCCGGGCGTGGAGAGCATCACCACCGTCGAAAACGCCTCCGTAACCACGCGCTCCACCCGGCAGGGAATGCGGTTCGGACCGGGCGAGTCCGCCGGGCGCAGGAAGTGGGAGCGGATGCCCGCAAACTCCAGCCCCTCCGGCAGCGGCAGGGCGACCTCCAGTTCCGCGCCCCAGTCCAGGGCCTCTATCCGCGAGCCGGACATCCGCCGAGCCCGCGTGATGTTCTTGCACCCCGAAAGCAGGCAGGCGGACAGTGTTCTCGGCGCGCTGAAAAGCTCCTCCACGCTCCGAACCTCCTGAGCGCGCCCGCTGTCGAGCACACAGACCCGTCCGCAGAGCCGGTGCACCTCGTCCCTGTCGTGCGTCACGAAGAGCACCGGCCCGGGGAAGGTGTCCAGCAGTTCCGCCAGCTCCAGCTCCACCTGCCACTTTAGGTAGCTGTCCAGCGCCGAGAAGGGCTCGTCCAGCAGCAGGGCCTCCGGCTCGCTCGCGAGGATGCGCGCCAGCGCCGTGCGCTGCTGCTGCCCGCCAGAGAGCTGCCGCGGGTACTTCCCCTCGCTGCCCTCAAGGTAAAATGCCTTTACCAGCCGGGCGACGGTCTCCTTCCGCTTCGCTCTGTCCCGCACGCCCACGGCGATGTTCTGTGCCAGGGTCATGTTGGGAAAGAGCGCGTAGTTCTGGAAGAGATAGCCCACGCGCCGCTGCTGGGGCGTGAGGTCGATGCGCTTTGCCGAGTCAAAGAGCACCCGCCCATCGAGGACTATGCGCCCCTCGTCGGGCCTTTCTATGCCCGCCACGCACTTGAGCGTCACGCTCTTGCCGCAGCCGGAGGCGCCCAGCAGGCCCATGACCGAGCCGCTGTCCGTCTCAAAGGCCGCATCCAGCCGGAAACGGCCGAAGTCCTTTTTTATGTCAACCAGCAGCGACATCAGTCCACCCCCTCGGAGACGGCTCCGGCCCTGCGCCGCGGCCGCCGGTCTTTCTTTTCAAGCATATTGACGGCCAGCAGCACGACAGCTGAGATAGCGAGGTTTACGAGCACCCAGCGCATCGCGCCGGCGTCGTCGCCGGTGCGCCAGAGCTGGTATACGGTGGTGGAGATGGTGGCGGTCTTGCCGGGGGTGTAGCCGGAAATCATGGAGGTCGCGCCGTACTCGCCCAGCGCGCGGGCAAAGGCGAGGACGGTGCCCGCTATGATGCCCTGTTTGCAGCAGGGCATACGTACGCGCCAGAAGATCCAGGTGTTGGAGCGCCCCAGGGTCTGGCCGGCGTAGGCGAGGTTCATGTCAAAAGACTCGAAGGCCCCGCGCGCCGTGCGGTACATGAGCGGGAATGCCACGACGGCGGAGGCGAAAACAGCGGAATACCACACCATGGTGAGCCGCAGGCCGAACATTTCCAGGAACCACAGCCCGATGGTCCGCTTCGGCCCGAGCAGGCGCAGCAGGAAATAGCCCACGACGGTGGGCGGCAGCACCAGCGGCAGCGTCAGCACGACATCGAGCACGCCCTTCACGAGCCTCGGCAGCTTGGCGACATAGTAGGCCGCGAGTATGCCGAGAAAGAAGATGATTACCGTTGAGATCGCCGCAATGCGCAGCGAGTTCCAGAGCGGATACCAGTCCAAGGAGATCACCCCACAGCAGTAAAAATGGCCGGCGCGAAGCGGAGCTGCGGCCCCGACCGCGCCGGCCAGAGGTGGAAAAGACGATTTACAGCACGGTAAAGCCCACGCCTTCGAGGACGGCTATGGCGGCCTCGTCGGTGTGGATGTAGTCGAGGAAGGCCTGGGCGGCCTCGGCGGCCTCGGCCGTGCCGCTCTTCATGACGGCGGCGGGGTAGATGACCTGGTCGCACATTTCCGGAGCAGCCTGGTCCACGACGTTCAGCTCGTAGGTGAAAGCGTCGGTGGCGTAGATGATGCCGCAGTCCACGGCGCCCTCCTTGACCTGGGTGGCGACCTCGGAGACGTTGGAGGCGTAGGTGACCTTGCCCTCGGCCTCCAGGCCCGCGATGTCTATGCCGAGATAGTCGAGTATCTGGAGGGAGTACGCGCCCACCGGCACGTCGTCGTTGCCGAGGCACAGGAGGCTGAGCTTGTCGGAGGCGAGGTCAGAGAAGCCCTCGATGCCTGCGGGGTTGTCGTCCGGCACGGCGAGGACGACCTTGTTCTCCACGAGGTCTATGCGGCTGTCGGAGACCACGAAGTCGAGCCCGTCGGTGTTGGTGCCTGTAGTGTCAGCTGCGTCGAGCTGGTTCATCTGCTTCTGTGCGGCGGAGATGAAGAGGTCGCAGACCGCACCCTCCTCGATCTGGGTCTTGAGCGTGCCGGAGGAGTCGAAGGTGAAGGTCAGCGTGACGTTGGGCGCGACCTCCTTGTAGAGCTCGGCTATCTCGGTCAGCGTGGCCTCCATGGAGGCGGCGGCGAAGACCACGACCTCGACGGGCGGGAGCGCGGGGCTCGTGATGTCCTCTCCCGGCGTCTCCTCAGGGGCTTCAGAGGCGGGGGGCTCGGAGGTCTGCGCGCCTTCCTGCCCGCAGGCCGCGAGGGCGAAGACCAGGCAGAGGGCAAGCAGCAGGGCGAGTGCTTTTTTCATTTCAAAATGCTCCTTTCCTGTGACCTCGTGAGGTCAAATGCCCTTGCCGAAGGGGCAGATGGGATAGCGGCAGTCGCCGCAGCCGAGGCAGAGGCCGCCGTTGCCGAGAGCCTTTATCTCCGTGCGCGTGACACGCACGCCTGCAGCGATGCGCGGGAGCATGAGGTCGAAGACCGTGGCCTTGGCGTACATGACGCAGCCGGGCAGGCCCATGACGGGTACCCCATCCTCGAAATAGCCCAGGAGGAACATGGCACCCGGCAGCACAGGCGCGCCGTAGCAGACTATCTCCGCTCCCGTGTCCCTGATGGCGCCCGGCGTCCTGTCGTCGGGGTCCACGCTCATGCCGCCGGTGCAGAGCAGCATGTCCACGCCTTTTGCCTTGAAGTCGAGGACGGCCTTAGTTATGGCTTCCCTGTCGTCGCCGGGGAAGGCCTGCATCGTGACCTCGATGCCGTAACTTTTGAGCTTTTCCTTTATGACGGGGGTGAAGGTGTCCTGGATGAGCCCGTTTTTCACCTCGCTGCCCGTCGTGACAAGGCCGCAGGTCCTGAGCGTGAAGGGCCTCAGCGAGAGGATGGGCTTCGGCCCGGCGATCGACTCGGCCTCTCGCAGCTTTTCGTCCTCTATGACGAGGGGGATTATCCGCATCCCGGCGAGCTTCGCGCCCTTCTTCACGGCGGTGTTCGAGTGCCGCGTGGCTATCATCAGCTCGTCTCGCCCATTGAGGGCGTTTAGACGAGTTATGTCAACCTGAAACAGTCCGTCGCAGTCAGCAATGAGCTCGATCTTGCCCTCCTTGACGGGCGTGGGGTGCATGTGCTCGCTCTGACACAGGGCGCGCAGGCGTTCGGCAGCCTCGTCCTCGTGGACCATGCCCTCGGCCTTTTCCCAGACATAGAGCTTTTCCTTGCCCATGGAGAGCAGGACGGGGATGTCCTCCTCGGTGACGACATGCCCCTTGCGGAAGCGCGCGTCCTTGGTGACGCCGACGATTATCTGGGTCATGTCGTGGCAGAGCACGTGGCCCACGGCGTCGCGCGTGTCTATAAGTTTCATGGCAAATTCCTCCGATTACGCCCAAATTTGTCAGGACTGACTACAATGTAACACAGCGGAAATGGAATTGCAATAAAAAACAAATCGCATTTCAAAAAAATTCGGGCCGGTCACGGACCGGCCCGAAGCGGGGCGCACTTTCAGTTTTGTCTCTCGGCGGCCTCTACGGTGTGCAGGGCGAGGACGGCGGAGGTCACGCGGCCAACGCCGCCGGGGACGGGGGAGACGGCGGCGGCAGTGCCGCAGGCGGCCTCGAAATCCACGTCCCCGCGCAGGCCCTCGGGCGTGACGTTCGTGCCGACGTCCACCACCACCTGGCCGGGCGCAAAGCAGTCCGCGCCCAATAGGCCGGGCTGCCCCGCGGCAGCGACGACAATGTCGCAGCTCCGGCAGAGGCCGGGAAGATCCGGCGTGCGGGAGTGGCAGAGCGTCACCGTCGCGTCCCTGGCCGTGAGCAGCATGGCCAGGGGCTTGCCCACGACGAGGCTGCGGCCCACAACGGCGACCCTCTTGCCGCGCGGCTCTATGCCGTAGTAGTCAAGCAGCTCCAGCACGGCCCGGGCGGTGCAGGGCGCGAAGCCCGCGCGCTCCCCTGTAAAGACCGAGGCCAGGGAAGCGGGGGAGACCCCATCCACGTCTTTTGACGCGGCAAGTTCCCGGCAGGCGGCCTGCTCGGTCTTTTTGAAGGGCATGGGCCTCAGGAGCAGCGCGCCGTGGACGCCCGCCTCGGCGTTTATGCTGCGGACTGCATGGAGTACGGCGTCCATGTGCGCGTTTTCCGGCAGTTCTATCGTGAAAGACTCCACCCCGGCGGCGGTGCAGGCCTTTTTGGCCGCACGCTCGTAGGACCGGCTCGCCTCCTGCGCGCCGACGCGCAGGATTACCAGCGTCGGCGTGACGCCGCGCTCGCGCAGCGCGCGCGTCCTGACGCTGAGGCCGGCGAGCATGGCCTCAGCCGCCGGCGCCCCGCTCAAGATCTGCGCCATCAGCCTATCCTCGCTTCCACTGCGGCGAGTCCCGCGTCGATGATGGGGCCGTACTGCTCGAAAACCAGCTCGCACTCGCGCCGGAGGGTCATGGCAAAGACCTCGTCCTCCATGCCAGCGGCATTTATGAGGATGTTGAGCCGCGCGGCGCGCATTGCCGCCCGGCAGAGTTCGAGGCCGACGCCCACGTCGGAAATGGCGCCCTTCGCGCCCTTGTCCGCGAGAGAGCGGAGCACTTCCGCCGTCTGTGCGGCGGTGTAGAGCACCTCAGTGGGGATGAAGCAGGCCACGCGCAGGGCGGAGTCCATGTGCGCGGCGCGCTCGGGGTCGTCCTTGGGCAGGGAGAGGTATTTTTGCAGCGGCTGGAAGGCCTTTGCGTCCTCGTCCACGAGGCGGAGCATGTATTTGCGCGTCAGCTCCAGCTTTTCGAGCGCCGCGGCGATGTCGGCCTCGTACTCGGCGTATTTCTTCTTTCCGGAGGTGAGGTTGCAGACCATCGCGCCAAGCGCGGCGGCGAGCGCCCCGGCGAGGCCCGCGGCTCCGCCTCCTCCCGGCACGGCCTCCTTCGAGGCGAGCGCGGCGGTAAAGGCGTCCAGGCTCATGTCAGCGAATTTTTCCATGTTTCATACTCCCAACTATATAAGATGCTTGTTCACAAAGGGTATCTTAGACAGCAGCCACCAGGCCGCGAGGCTGAGCGCGAACACCGCCGCGCCCTCCACCGGCACCGCGATGAGCGGCGGCATTATCGTGAGGTCAAAGCCCAGCTGCCGGAAGGCCATGACGAAGGCGTGGTGCGCGAGATAGACGCAGAAGCTGGCCTTCACGAGCTTTGCCAGCCGGGGCGTGCTCTGCCTGCCAGCACAGAGCCTGCGCGCGCCGCCGAAGACGCCGCAGGCCATGAGCGCCGGCCCGGGGGACATGCCCTCCATGAAGGCCTCGAACACCGCTCCGTTTCTGAGGGACATGAACACCGTCCCGCCGAAAGTGACGGCCAGGCCCAGGGCCAGCGCCGCGCCGTAGCGCCAAAGCGGCCCAGGCTCCCGCGAGTTCATCACCTGGCCCAGCAGCGCGTAGCCCAGCGCGGCCCAGCACATGTTGAGCGGGTACTGCGGCGTGATGCCTCCCAGCCAGGCCAGCGGCGGCCAGAGCTTCAGGAGCGGCCAGCCTATGCCCAGCACGGCCCAGAGAAAAATGGCCCAGTCGAGCTCCTTTTCCGTCGCCCCGCGCACCAGCGCCCGGAGCACCGGCAGCGCCGCATAGAGCAGCAGGAGTATCTGGAGGTAGTACAGGTGCAGGTGGTGGTCAAAGCACAGCGTGTGGACGACCGAATTGAGCAGCCAGCCCGGCTCCAGCCAGCCCGTAAAGATGTAGTTGCCGACGACGCCGTATACATAGTATAGCCAGGCCCAGACGAGCAGGATGACGAGCACTCGCAGGAAGTAGCGCCTGAAAATGTCCCGCCCTGTGAGCCGGCGCTCCGGCGGGAGCATCAGCGCGCCCGTGCACATGAAAAAGACAGGCACCGCAAAGCGCGCCAGGCAGTCCCAAAGCGTGCAGGAGAGCCAGGAAAAGCTGCCGATCTCAAAGAGCTTCAGCCCGTAGCCGGAGGTGTGTATGACGATGACGCCCGCGCAGGCTGCGAGTTTTACGACGTCGGGCGCAAGCTCGCGCCCTCTTCCTCCAGGCATGTTTCACCCTCCTCAATTTTGGAGCAGATAAGCCCCATGTATACCCAGGCTATAGGCGCCACCAGGCAGAGCCCCAGCCCGAAAAGGCTCTGTACGAGGTAGCAGACAAGCCCCGCGCCGTACTCCGGCCCAGCCCCGCGCAGCCAGCGCCGCAGCGCCGCGATGGTGACCGCCGCCCAGGCCGCAAAGCCGAGAAGGCCGAGGTTCACGAGATAGCCCAGCGGCTCGCAGTGAGCGTTGTCCGCGTGCGTTGTGAGCGTCTGCCCCGTCTCGGGCACGTAGCGGGAGAAGTCCAGCCCCGAGCGCAGGCCGAAGCTGTCCGGCCCGCCGCCCAGCAGCGGACGCTCCGCAAAGAGCCGAAGCGCCTCCCGCCAGATGGCCACCCGGCTGGAGCCGAAGCCGTCCTGCGCCCTGCCGTGCAGAATTTCCGAAAGCTCCCAGAGCGTCCCGCCCTCCGGCGGCCAAAGGTATACCGCCGCAAGAGACGCGATGCAGAGCGCCAGTATCGCAACACCCAGTGCCAGGGCAGCCTTCCGCCGGCCGGCATAGTTAACATAATACGGGGACACTATCAGCAGACAGCCCAGGCAGCCTGCCAGCCCGCTCTGCGCACCGATGACTATGAGCAGCGCCAGACAGCCCGCCGCGGGCAAAAGCAGCAGCCAGCGACGCACCCCCTTCGCCCTCAGCGCCGAGAGCGTAAGCAGCGGGATGACAAGGCAAAACCAGCCCGCAAGCAGGTTCGTATTGCCTATCGTGCCCAGAAATTCGCCCGAATACCGCGTCCCCGCGTCGTAAAAGTCGAGGCCCTCGGGGAAAAGCCCCAGTACGTTCACCCGCAGCAGCTGCAAAAAGCAGACCAGCGCGCAGAGCCACGCTGCCAGCGCCGTAAGGTTTACATAAAGTTCACGCCTCTGTCCCCAGCGTGAGACGCCGAGCGCAATGCAGCCGTAGAGCAGCAGGGTCACAAGCCCGTCGTACCTGTTGCCGCCCAGCAGCGCGTAATGGAAATTACCGGAAAACACTGCCGAGAGGCAGGCCGCCGCCATGAAGGCGAGCACGCAGAGCGCAAAGCCCCGCGGCCTTCGCAGCCTCGACCGGTATTTCAGCGCGCAGAGTGCCAGCGCCGCGAGCCAGAGCCCCGTCAGCGCGGCGAAGAAGAGGAATTTTGCCCTTGTGATGCCGGTGTAGCCCTCAAAGCCCGTCCAGAGAGGGAAAGCGGCCAGCATGAGGCAGATGTAGATGTCCGTGAGCCTGCGCGCCGTAAGTTCCATGCGGCTATTTTAGCACGTCCGGCCCTTGCGCGCAACGCCGGCTTGGTTTATTATCGTGGGGAGGTGATGACATGTACTTCGACACTCACGCGCACTACGACAGCAGCCATTTCGACGCGGACAGGCACGAGCTGCTGGCCTCCATGCCCGCCGCGGGCGTGGACTGCATCATAGACCCCGGCTGCGACGAGGCATCGAGCCGCGCGGCGATAGCGCTGGCGGAGCGCTATCCCTTCGTCTACGCCGCCGTGGGCTGGCAGCCGGAGGAGTGGGAGAGCTGGCGCTTCGAGAGCGCAGCCCTCGTCCGCGAGCTGGCCGCGCACCCGAAGTGTGTCGCGATAGGGGAGATAGGGCTGGACTATTACTGGGACAAGGAGCACAAGGAGCTCCAGTACGAGATGTTCGTTACCCAGCTGGAGCTGGCCCTGGAGCTGAATAAGCCCGTCATCATCCACGACCGCGAGGCGCACGAGGACTGCCTGCGCATAACGGCGCGCTATCCCGCCCTGCGCGGGGTGTTCCACTGCTTTTCCGGCAGTCTGGAGATGGCGAAGGAGCTGGTGAAACGCGGCTGGCACCTGGGCTTTGACGGCCCCATAACCTATAAAAACGCCCGAAAAGCCCTTGAGGTCCTTGAGTGGTGCCCTTTGGAGCGCATCCTCATAGAGACCGACAGCCCCTACCTGACCCCGGTACCCTTCCGCGGCAAGCGGAACGACTCTGGAAAGCTGCGGTATATAGTTGAAAAGATAGCGGAAATAAAGGGCCTGAGCCACGAAGATACAGCCCGGGCTACCGCCGAAAACGCCCGCCGCCTCTTCCTGTGAGGCCGCGGCGGATATGAGAAAGAGGAGAAGCGCCCCCAGGGGCGCTTCTCCTCTTCGCGCGCTTACGTTTGGCGGCCCGCATATTTTTTTACCGCCCGCCGCAGCCTGAGCGCACTGAGCGTAAAGTTCAGGCACTCGTTAAAATATATTATACCTATGTACGCCGGCAGGGCACCGACTGGCAGCAGCTGCCAGACCAGCACGACGCCGAGCGCGGCGTCCAGGATATTGATGCCCATGCTCCACACCTGCTGACCCAGGCCCTTGAGGCAGCCGTCCACTATCATGTCCGTGTACATGATGGGAACGAGCGGCGCGAGCAGCCGGATGAAGCGCCCGGCTTCGGAGGAGTGGTACACCGCCTCGCCCAGCGGCCCGCCGAAGCGCCAGAGCAGCAGGGCAGCGGCCAGCGAGAAGGCGGCGCAGAGCTTCAGCAGCCCGCCGACGATGCGCCGTATCCCGGCCGTATCTCCCCGCATCTGCGCCTCTGTCAGCGTGGGGATGGTGAGCTCCGCCACGGCGCCCAGAAGGCAGGATGGAAATCCGATTATGGGCATCGCCATGCCCTGGATGACGCCGTAGCCGGCGAGGGCGGCGTCCGCCGAGAGCCCGGAGCGCCGGAAGCCCCTCGGCACCAGCAGGTGCTCAAGCGTCGAGAGCGCGCTGCGCGCATAGGCCGAGACGGCCAGCGGCAGGGCCACGCCGAACATCCGCGCCGTCAGACGCACGGAGCCGCCGCCGCGCTCCGCGTGCCGCCGCCTGTCGCCAAGGTAGAAGCAGAGCATCAGCCCCAGCGAGAGCATATCCGCCGCCGTGACGCCGGAGGCTACCGCCGCACAGCTGCGCTCTATGTCGCCCTCGGGCGCTCGCCCGAGGAAGAGCACGACGAGCCCCGCGCAGGCCAGCTGCTCCAGCAGATGAACGAGCGAGGGCTTCCAAATGCGCCCGCAGGCCGTGAAATAGCCCGAGAGCACGGAGGAGAGCGCGATGAAGGGCAGGCCGAAGGCGAGGATGCGCAGGCTCATTACCGTCCTGGCGTCGCCTATCCACAGAAAACCGATGGGCTCGGCAAAGAGGTAGAGTATCACGCAGGCCGCCGCGCCGAAGACCAGGCTGTAGGCCGCGCAGCGGCTCATCGCCCCGCCGACCCCGCCGCCGCGCCCGAGACCGATCTCCTCCGCCACGAGCCTGGTGACTGCGAAGCGTATGCCGCTGATGGCGAAGGTCGTGGCCAGCAGCTCCACGCTCATGACGAGCTGGTAGAGCCCTATGCCCGCCGCGCCTATGCGCCCGGCCAGCCAGGCCTGGAAGACCATACCTATGCAGCGCATGAGCAGCGAAGCCCCGGTCAGCAGCGCCGTATTCACGATTAGCCGCTTTTTCATAAAAAGAAACCCCCGCTTGTACTCATATGAGTATATGCGGGGATGTCTCTCAGTTGAACCTGCCTCCGGAGCGGGCGATGAGCTCTTCTGCCCGGCCGCGCAGCTGCGTGTTTTCCGGCGAGCGGAGGCCGGGGTCGGCCTTCAGCAGCGCCTGAGCCGCGGCCTGTGCGGATTTCAGGACGTTCATGTCCGCGCCGAGGTCCGCGATGTGCAGCTCCGGCAGGCCGTGCTGACGGGAGCCGAAAAAGTCGCCCGGGCCGCGCAGGCGCAGGTCCTCCTCGGCTATCCTGAAGCCGTCGGAGATGTGCGTCATGGCCGAGAGCCTCGCGCGCGCCTCATCCCCCTTGGCGTCCGAGACGAGGATGCACCAGCTCTTGTGCTTGCCGCGCCCGACGCGCCCGCGCAGCTGGTGGAGCTGGGAGAGCCCGAAGCGCTCCGCGTTCTCAATGACCATGAGCGCCGCGTTGGGCACGTCCACTCCGACTTCTATGACCGTCGTGGAGACGAGAACGTCAGTTTCCCCGGCGGCGAAGGCGGCCATGACGGCGTCCTTGTCCCTGGCTTTCATCTTGCCGTGGATGCAGGCGATTTTGAGCTCCGGCAGGGCGCGGCGCAGCTCCTCGGCGTGTTCCTCGGCGGATTTCAGCTCGTCCGCGCCCTCCTCGTCGTCCTCTATGCGCGGGCAAACGACGAAGGCCTGCCGCCCCTCGCCCGCGAGCTTGGCTATGAAGCCGTTGAGCCTCTCGCGGTAGCTGCTGTCCACGGCAAAGGTGTCCACCTTCTGCCTTCCCGGGGGCAGCTCGTCTATGAGGGAGACGTCCAGCTCCCCGTAGATGATGAGCGCCAGCGTGCGCGGGATGGGCGTTGCGGACATCACGAGGATGTGGGGCTGCGCGCCCTTGGCCGCGAGCTCCGACCTCTGCTGGACGCCGAAGCGGTGCTGCTCGTCCGTGACGACAAGGGCGAGGTCCTTGAATTCAACGCCCTCGGAGAGCAGGGCGTGCGTTCCTATGCATAAATCCACCTCGCCAGAGGCAAGGCCGGCGAGCACGGCGCGCTTTTCAGCGGCGCGCATGGAGCCCGTGAGCTTTGCGACTCTCAGCCCGAAGGGCGCGAGAAAGCCGGAGAGAGTGGCGAAGTGCTGCTCGGCGAGTATCTCCGTCGGGGCCATGAAGGCCGACTGCGCCCCGGACTGGGCCGCATACCAGACACAGGCCGCGGCGACGAGGGTCTTGCCGCTGCCGACGTCGCCCTGGACGAGCCTGTTCATGAGCCTGCCGGAGCACATGTCCTCGACGGCCTCGCCTATGGCCCGCAGCTGCGCGCCCGTGGGCGTGAAGGGCAGGGTGGAGGTGAAGTCGGAGAGCTCCGCGCGCCGGAGCTTTGCGCCGAGGACCTTACCCCTGCCGCCGCGCAGCAGGCCGAGAGCGCAGACAAGGACGAAAAGCTCTTCGAAAACCAGCCTCCGCCGCGCCAGCTCCAGGGCGCGGAAGTCCTTGGGGAAGTGGATGTTTTCGTAGGCATAGCGCGCCGTGCACAGCCCGTGGTCGAGGGCCGTGTCCCCGGGCAGGTAGTCGGGCAGGCAGCCCGCGCAGGCCGTAAGCGCGCTCCGGACACAGTGTATGAGCACCTTCTGGCTGAGCCCCGCCGTCAGGCGGTAGACGGGCATGATGCGCCCCGTGGCATTGGAGGCCCCTTCGGGTTCAAAGAGGGGGTTTGCCATGCTCCGCAGGCCGTTCTGCACCGAGACGCGGCCGAAAAAGACGAGGCTCTGTCCGCGGTGCAGCTGGCTGCGGACATAGGCGCGGTTGAAGAAGTTTATAAACAGCGTCCCCGTCTCGTCCACTGCGCGGAGCTTCACCATCTCCATGCCGCCGCGGATGCGCACAAGCTGAGGCTCCTCGGCTACCATGGCGCGCACGCAGACGCTCTCGCCGTCTTCGAGGGCGGCGATGGGCTTGAAGCTGCTCCTGTCCTCATAGGCGCGCGGGAAGTATGAGACAAGACCGGCGAGGTCGCGGATGCCCAGCTTTTCAAGACTGCGCGCCCTCGCCTCGCCTATACCCTTGATATATCTGATGTCCGTGTCGAGCTGCATCAGTCGAACCTCGCTTTGAATCTCCACAGCCTGTCCCTGTCAGCTTCGTCCGCATAGGCTATGCCCACACGTTTGTCTGTAGTTATGTAAACCTTTCTCTCCTCGTCCTCAATGCGCAGCAGGCTGGAGGAGGCAATGTCGGCGCCGTTGAACTCGCCCGTGATGTCCAGCCTCTTTGTGAGCTTTCCGGGGCCTTCAAAGCCGAGACAGGCGCGGATTAGCACGCCCTGAGGGAAGTCCTCGGGGCCTGTTATGACGTTTAGGAGCCAGTGGATGCCGTAGCAGAGGTAGACGTAGACGGCCCCGCCGGGGCGGTAGAGCATCTCGGTGCGCTTCGTGCGGCCGCGGTGCGCGTGGCAGGCTGTGTCCTCCTCGCCGCGGTAGACTTCGGTCTCGGTGATGAGGAGGCGGCGCTCGCTGCCGTCGGGATAGCTGCGCACCAGGGCCTTGCCGAGCAGCTCGGGCGCGACATCGAGCGCGTCACGGGAGAAAAATCCGCTGCCAAGTCTCATCGTCTTGAAAGGGATTCGACAGAGTAGTCGTTGTTGCTGAGGGTGAAGCTGTCGCGCACCCCTTCGGAGACTACTATGCGCTGGTCGTCGGTGATGAGTATTATTTCAAAGCCGCTGTTGTTTTTGTAGAATTTTTTGGCGTCGTCCTCACCCATTACGCACAGCGCGGTGGAAAGCGCGTCGGCGTAGGTCCCGTTCTCGCAGATGACGGTGGCGGAGAGCAGTCCGTTTTCGACGGGGAAGCCGTCGGAGGGGTCGATTATGTGCGTCCAGCGGTTGCCGTCGCCGTCCACGAAGTAGCGGAGATAGCCGCCGGAGGTGACGACGGCGGTGTCCTCACCGACGTCGAGCAGGGCGAGGTAGTTACCTGTGTTTACGGGGTCCTGGAGGGCGACTATCCAGTCAGAGCCGTCGGGCTTGGTGCCGAGGGTCTGGACGGTGCCGCCGAAGGAGACGATGCCGCTTTCGACTCCGGCCTGCCGGAGGGCGCGCACGGCGTACATTGCGGCGCAGCCTCGCGCGACGGAGGCGAAGGTAAGTTCCATGCCGGCCGGCATGGTGAGCAGATATGAGTCCGTGCCCGCCATCGCGGAGATAGATACGGAGGAGAAACCGACCTTTTGCAGCAGGCTCTCGATCTCAGCCTCTGAGGGGACAGTGTAGCGCCCGTCCACAAAGCCCCAGGCCTTGACGAGTGGGTAGACGCTCAAATCGAGCGCGCCTTGTGTGGCGGTGTAGACCTCCATGGCGGTCTGGCACATCTCCGCTACCTGGCCGGTGACGACGACGCCCTCGCCGCTGGAGTTGTTTATGTTATAGAGGGTACTGCCCTCGCGTTCTGGGTCGAGGGCGGAGTCGATAGAGCTGATGACTGAGGCGGCGGCCTTGAGCCCTGCCTCGGCATTTTTGCCGTAGGCCTTGAGCGAGACGGAGGAATTCATGGCAAAGAGCTGGTTCTCCACAGCCTCCACCTGACCGCAGGCCGAAAGAGAGAGCGCGCAGCCCAAGGCGAGCAGCGCGGCGATGAATTTTCTGAAAGTCTTCATACGCGCGAACCTCTGTGAGAAATTGCTTTTTTAAGAGTATAGCACAAGGCGCGGAAATAGGCAAACTTAACTATTTACTTTGCGGAGCTGATTTGCTATAATGCATTGGTAAACGCGCCCGTAGCTCAGCTGGATAGAGTGTCAGACTCCGACTCTGAAGGTCGTGGGTTCGAATCCCGTCGGGCGTACCAGAGGCGAGGGGCCGGAGCCGGAGCGCTCCGGCCTTTCCCGTATTTTCGGCCGGTCGCTGCCAGGAGTGAAAGAGGGAGGAAAACGATGCAAAAGGTGGTCTACATCAGCAACAGCCGCGATTTGGCAGAAAAGACGGACGTCAACGAAAACAAGTATCTTGCCCGCATCAACAAGCTGCTGGAGGACGGCTGGACCGTTGCCCAGATGAACACGCAGACCGTGGACGTTGACCCCAGGCTTGATGGCTGCCTCCACAAGGAGACGCTGGTCTCCTTTGTCATACTCGAAAAAAACCAATAAAGCGCACACGCGTCAAGGCCGGAGCGAAGAGAGCTTGCCCCGGCCTTTTTGCGCACTCAGGTCTCAGTACCCGCCCTTTTCTCCCCCCGGCTGGCCGTAGGAGGCGAAGCGGCGGCGGACGGCGGCCATCTGGCCGTCGCTGAGGACGCGCGGGCTGCCTATGCACAGCGCGCGGTACTGGAGCTCCGCCGTGTATTCCAGGTTCACCGCCAGGCTGAAGGCCGCGCCTATGTCGCCGCCCAGGGCCACAAGGCCGTGGTTCGACAGCAGCACCGCCCGGCCCTCGCCGCAGGTCTCGACGGCGGCCTCGGCCAGCTCCGGCGTGCCGAAGGTGCAGTAGGGAGCGCAGGGTACGGCGTTCACTCCCGCGTCCGCCATAGCGTAGTGTACCGCGCGGATGGGCTCGCCCAGCACGGCGAAGGTCGTGCAGTACACAGAGTGCGTGTGCACCACCGCCCGCACCTCGGGCTTCGCCCGGTAGAAGGCCGCGTGCAGGCCCCATTCGCTCGAAGGCCGCCGCGTGCTGTCCACGATCCGGCCTTCCGTATCCAGGACGACTACATCCTCCGCCCGGGTGGCGAAGTAATCCATGCCGGAGGGGCTTATGGCCATGAGGCCGCTCCCCGGTTCAAATATGCTGATGTTTCCGCTGGTGCCGGGGCAGAGGCCCGCGGCGCTCAGCTTCCTGCCGTATTCGGCCACGAGCTCCCGCTCCGCCGCCATAAGCATCTGAGACCACCTCCAAAGCAATTTGTATACTGACTAATATCACAGTCCGCCGCCCAGGGCAAGGGGCGGCGAAAAATTTTCTCCCCGCCCCTCTTGACACGCGGCGTAGGCCGTGGTATATTGCAGCCACAGTTAGTTAATTAGTCAAGTAACTAACCGACACACCAGGAGGTGAGCCAATGGCAGGCTTTGATGAGTCCAGACCGATCTTCCTCCAGCTTGCGGAGATGTTGGAGGACGGGATAATTTCCGGCGCGTTTCCGGAGGAGGGGCAGATACCCTCCATCACGGAATACTCCGCCGCGCTGAAGATCAATCCCGCAACGGCGCTCAAGGGCATCAACCTGCTCGTGGAGGAAGGCCTCATCTACAAGAAGAGGGGCGTAGGCATGTTCGTCTCCACCGGCGCAAGAGAAAAGCTGCTGCAAAAGCGGCGCGAGAGTTTTTATGTAAACCTGGCAAAGCCCACGGCGAAGGAGGCCAGAGCGCTGGGTCTCTCGCTTGCGGAGCTTCAGAAAATGATGGAAAGAGGATATAACGATGGCGATTGAGCTGAAAAACATATCCAAAAGTTTTGGCGGCGTCCATGCGCTCTCAGACGTGAGCCTGACTTTCGGCGGCGGGAAGATATACGGTCTGCTGGGCCCTAACGGCGCGGGCAAGACGACGCTGCTGAACATAATAACGAACCGCCTCTACGCTGACAGCGGCGAGGTGACGATAGACGGCGAGGCTGCGCCGGGGCGCGACAGGGCGCTGGGCAAGGTGTACATGATGGCCGAGCAGAACCTGTTCCCGGAGAGCATGAAAGTGAAGGGCGCGCTTAAGGTGACGGCGGACTTCCTGCCGAGTTTCGACCTGGAGCTGGCGATGTCGCTGGCGAAGAAATTCGACCTGCCCCTGAGCAAGAAGGTCAAGGCCCTCTCGACGGGCTATTCGAGCATCCTGCGCCTGGTGCTGGCGCTCTCGGCGGGGACGCCCTACGTCATCTTCGACGAGCCTGTGCTGGGCCTGGACGCGCAGCACAGGGACATATTCTACCGGCTGCTGATGGAGCACTGCGGCGGGGGAGAACAGACGGTCATCCTCTCGACGCACCTCATCCAGGAGGCTGCGCAGCTCATAGAGCACGCGGTCATCATAAAGGGCGGCAAGATCCTGCGCGACGCCTCGGCTGAGGCTCTGACGGGCGCTGCGCACACGGTGACGGGCCCTGCGGGCCTCGTGGACGGCTACACGGCGGGCCGCAAGCTCCTGAGCGAGACGGCCATAGGCGGCCTCAAGACCGCCTGCGTCGAGGGCGAGCCCGACGCGCGCATCCCCGCGGGCCTCGAAATAAGCCCGATGGGCCTGCAGGACTATTTTATAAGTCTCATGAACGAGGAGGATGTAAAATGAACTTCCTGCCGATCTTCAAATACCGGCTCAAAGACGACATGAAGGCTGTGGGCGTGTTCCTGATAGTCACGCTGCTTTGCATGGTGCTCGTGGTCTACGGCATAATGATCATGGTATCTGAGATAAATGACCGGGTAGTGTCGAATTTCTCGATGGCCCTGACGGTGTTTTCTTTTGTGATAGGGATAGTCACCGTGCGTGAGGATTTGAGGCTGGGCATCCAGAACGGCGTCTCGCGCGGTACCAGCCTTGCGGCCTGCTTTACGGCCAATGTCGTGGCGTCTTTGGCGGCGGCGCTGGGAGTGACGTTCGTAGAATGGCTTTCGGCGGCCACGCAGGAAGCGACAAATGCGACGCTGGTGAGCTTTTATGCCATGATATACGGCGAGGACCTGAGCCTGTCCGGCCAGCTGAGGAGCTTTCTGCTGAGCTTTGTGTGGAGCGGCTCGGCTGTGTTCGTGGGCAGCTTCCTGTCGCTGCTGTACTGGCGGCTCACGAAGCTGTGGCGCTGGATAGTGTCCCTGGGCATGGGCGCGGCGCTCATCCTGCTGCTGAACGCCGCAGTGATAAGCGGCGGGTTCATGGACAAAGTGCTGGCTTTCCTCCGCTGGCTGGGCGCGGCCCCGCTGAACCTGTGCCTGTTTCTCATCGGCGTGGCAGTCATGTTCGCCGTCTTCGACTGGCTCCTGACCCGCCGCGCCCCCATCACCGCCGCGACTGCGTGAAAAAGGTGGATAAACGATACAACCAAGGGTCCGTCGTAGGGCGGGGTTCCGCCCCCGCCCGGCGCGAGTCTCCGCCGCTCACGTCGCCGCAGCCGCCCTGTAGGGGACGGCGTCCCCGACGTCCCGCCGTCACGGTTTTTGCCGGTGTCACCACGTTGCGCCAACCCCTGCCCAGGCGTGGGATAATATCGCAGTAAATCCGGCGGCACGCGGCCCGTTTCCCACCCGCCGTAGGGGTCGGCGTCCTCGACGACCCTTTCCTTCGTCCACCGCCAGCCC
>UQUO01000011.1 GCA_900544295.1 uncultured Eubacteriales bacterium
GAAGCGGACACCTTAGCGGCCGAGTGGCACCTCCCACGCGAGTGGGAGAGGCGGGCGGGTCCCGAAACCTCACGGGGGCGCCACCACCCCATAAGCGTTTTTCTTTGGGGCTCCACCCCGTTTCTTTGGGCAAGACCAAAGAAATGGGGTGGAACAGGCAGCACCAACGTAAAGACAACCAACAGCAATACGGCGAGTTCCCGAAACCCACCACCAACCCCTGCGTCACCTGCACATCTTGACGATGCTCTCCTTCACAAGGCGCTTGAACAGGGGAGCGGCGGCATCGGCGGCGGCCTGGACTTCCTCGTGGGTCAGCGGCGTCGGGGAAAGCCCCGCGCCCTTGTTGCACACGCAGCTGATGCCGCACACGCGCATGCCGCAGTGCCGCGCCGCGACGGCTTCCACCGCCGTGGACATGCCCACCGCATCCGCGCCGAGCACGCCCAGCATCCGCACCTCCGCCGGGGTCTCAAAGCAGGGGCCGGTCAGCTGGCAGTAGACGCCCTCCTGCATTGCTATGCCCGCGTCCTTCGCCACGCCGCGGATGATGTCGCACAGCTCGGGGTCGTAGACATGCGACATGTCCGGGAAGCGCGTGCCAAGCTCCTCGATGTTCGCGCCGACAAGCGGGTTGGGGAAGAACAGCATGATGTGGTCCGTTATGAGCATGAAATCGCCGGCGTCAAACTTCGGGTTCACACCGCCTGAGGCGTTCGTGAGGAAGAGCACTTCCGCGCCCAGCAGGTGCATCAGCCGCGCGGGCAGCACGACGTCGGAGAGCTCGTAACCCTCGTAATAGTGTATGCGGCCCTGCATGCACACAACAGGCGCGCCGTCGAGATAGCCGAAGATGAACTTGCCAGCGTGGCCCGGCACCGTGGAGACGGGAAAGCCCGGGATGTCCGAATACGGCACCTCGCAGACCACGTCCAGCGCCTCGGCAAAGCCGCCCAGGCCGCTGCCCAGCACCAGCGCGGCCTTCGGCACGAAATCGGTGACGGAGCGGACGTAATCGCGGCACTTGAGCAGTTTTTCGTAGCGTTTGTCCATTTTTAACCCTCCATTACATGCAGGCCCCGTATCTCGGGGTCCTCGATTTTTGACATTATCGAATAGGCGTGGGGTTCAAGATAGTCCCCAGCTGCGTCCGTCAGGCCCTGGAGCTTCAGCTCCGAGATGGCCAGGGCGGAGGCGGCCTCTATGTCCCGGGCAATGGCGCCGGCGTCGCGCCGGGTCGAGGAGGCGGCGATGTCCTTCAAATACGGCAGAGCCTCCGACATCGCGACCAGGCCCTCTGCTCCCGCGAACTGCCACTTGTAAAAGGGCTCGTAGCGGAAATTGAGCAGGTAAAGCATTGAGAGCGCCGCGTTCAGGAATTCCGCCAGCGCCAGCCTCGCGCCGAAAACGTCCCCGCGCCGCATGAGCCGCGGGAAGTTATACTGCCCGGACTGCGCCATCGTCGCCGCGCGGGCGGCGAGCTTTTTGAGGCGCACGTCCTCGGGATAGCAGGGCAGCAGACCATTCCGAACGGCGGAGAACTCGCCCAGGCCGTCCTCAAAGACCTCGCCAGAGGTACAGGTGGCCAGGAAGTGCTCCTGGATGCGCACCCAGCGCATGAGGGAATCCGGCACGCCGGGGCAGCCTATGTAATAGCGGTAGAAGTCCGACGTGCGCATAACACCGACGCGCTGCGCGCCGGTATGCGTGGGGCGGCGCTCGAAGCCCAGGTACTGCTTCGGCAGCTCATCGTAGGCGGCCTGGAGCGCCGCGCCGAATTTTTCATAGTCCGCGTCCGTGAGCCAGAGGATAAAGCCTGGGCCGAAGTCGTGGTCGCGGGAGAACTCGTCGTCGAGGCCGAGGCAGTCCGAGCCCTGCCCTGAAAGCCCCGCCGCCGCGCGGCCCATGACCTCGGGGAAAATGCGGAAAAGCTCCGGTTTTCCTATGTTTTCGTAATAGCTCTTGCAGAGCTCAAGACCTTTCATATCATCACCTGACTATATTTTTACCTATCTGCCCGAAAATTGCAAGCCCAAACGCAAAATATTGTGGTATTATAGTCCTTGCCGACCCCAAGCCTCCTCCAGCCCAAACTTTTATCCATTTGGTGGTGCTGAAATGGACCCTTTGAAGATCGATACTGTCAAACTCTCCGACGCGGGGGACGCCCTCGTCATCATTGACCAAACGCTGCTGCCGAATGAGGTGAGATATCTCTCGCTCACGGCCACGGAGGATATCTGGGAGGCCATACGCGCCCTGCGCGTGCGCGGGGCGCCCGCCATCGGCGTGGCGGCGGCGTTCGGGGCCTACCTCGCGGCCTATTATGCCCCCGACGCCGAGCTTGAGGGACGCTTCCTCGCCGCCTGCGACTACCTCGCTACCTCCCGGCCCACGGCGGTGAATCTCTTTTGGGCACTCGACAGGATGCGCGCGGCCTATGGGCGCGTCAAGGCCCTGCCGCCCGCCGATATCCGCGCCGCTCTGCGCGCCGAGGCCCAGGCCGTCATGGACGAGGACATCGAGATAAGCCGCTCCATCGGCCGATACGGCCTTTCCCTGCTCCGCCCAGGCATGGGCATCCTCACCCACTGCAACGCCGGCACCCTCGCCACCGCCAAGTACGGTACCGCCCTCGCCCCCGTCTACGCCGCTATCGAGCGCGGCCTTCCCGGCCTGCGCGTCTACTGCGACGAGACGCGCCCCCTCCTCCAGGGCGCGCGCCTCTCGGCCTTCGAGATGGTCTCCGCCGGCGTGGACACCACCCTCCTGTGCGACAACATGGCCTCCTCCCTCATGAAGAGCGGTAAGGTTGACATAATATTCGTCGGCTGCGACCGCGTGGCCCGCAACGGCGACGCGGCGAACAAGATTGGCACCTCCGGTGTTGCGATTCTGGCGGCGCACTACGGCATCCCCTTCTACGTCTGCGCCCCCAGTTCGACCATCGACGGCGCGATAGCCTCCGGCGCGGACATCCCCATCGAGTTCCGCCCGCCCGAGGAGGTCACGGAGCTCTGGTACGAAAAACGCATGGCCCCCGAGGGCGTCGGCGTCTACAACCCCGCCTTTGACGTCGCCGACGCGGGCCTCATCACCGGCATCATCACCGAGCGCGGCCTCGTCCGCGCACCCTTTGAGGAGGGCTTTCGTGCGCTTGGACTGGTTTGACCTGCGGTGACGATCACGTTGCTTTTTTGTCGGAGCGTATCGAAAAGGTGAAGGCTCCGTTACAAAGAGGTTACGGCAGTTTACAATATGGCTTTTTTGCCCGAAGCCCTTGACAAGCGAGAGATAACACTATATATTGTGATACGGACGCTCCCGAGACCGCAATATGTGCGAATCCGGTGAGCGCCCGTTTATCGCTGGAAATGGAGATTATACGCGGAAATGGACGTTTCAGGGCTGCAAAAGCTCACATTATTGGACTATCCGGGCCGCGTGGCCTGCACCGTCTTCACCGGCGGCTGCAATCTGCGCTGCCCCTTCTGCCACAACGCCTCGCTGGCTCTGCCCGGGCGGGAGCGGGATGTAATAGGCCACGCGGAGCTGATGGCCTTCCTCAAAAAGCGCGTCGGTATCCTGGACGGCGTGGCCGTCACCGGCGGAGAGCCGCTGCTGCACGCAGGGCTTGAGGGCCTTCTCTCGGAGATAAAGGCTCTGGGCTACGCCGTGAAGCTCGACACGAACGGCACCTTCCCCGCCAGGCTGCGCGCGATAGTCGAGGCCGGGCTGGCCGACAGGGTCGCGATGGACATCAAGGCATCGCCCGAGCGCTACGCCGCCGTCACGGGCGTGCCGGGGCTGGACCTCGGGCCGATAAAGGAGTCTGTCGCCTATCTCATGGCCTGCGGCGTGGACTACGAATTCCGCACCACAGCTGTCAAGGGCCTGCACCTGCCCGAAGATTTTGAGGGCATCGGACGCTGGATAGCCGGCGCGAGGGAGTATTACATCCAGGGCTTCAAGGACTCCGGCGACCTAATTGCCGCGCAGGGGCTCTCGGAGTTTTCCGAGGCCGAGATGCAGAGGCTGGCCGACATTGTGCGGCCCTATGTGCCCGCCGTAAAGCTCCGCGGCGTCTGAGCCGCCTGGCGCGGTGTTTCCAAGGTTTATTATTTTAGATGGAATATACAGGAGGACAAAAGATGTACAGGGTCAGGAAAAGAGAGGGCGAGCTTGTTGATTTCAATATCTCCAAGATAAGCAGCGCCATCACCAAGGCTTTCGACGCCACCGGCACGGAGTACAACGAGAGCGTCATAGACTTCCTCTCGCTCAAGGTCACGGCCGACTTCCAGAGCAAGATCGAAAACGGCTCCGTCTCCGTCGAGGACATCCAGGACAGCGTCGAGGCCGTGCTTTCCCGCGGGGGCTATGAGCATGTCGCCAAGGCCTACATACTCTACCGCCGTCAGCGCGAGAAGCTCCGCAACATGCGCTCCACCTACCTCGACTACAAGAACGTCGTGGACTCCTACCTCGACGCCTCCGACTGGCGCGTCAAGGAGAACAGCACGGTGAACTACTCCGTCGGCGGCCTCATCCTCTCGAACTCCGGCGCCATCACCGCCAACTACTGGCTCTCCGAGATATACGACGACGAGATCGCCAACGCCCACAAGAACGCCGACCTCCACCTGCACGATCTCTCCATGCTCACCGGCTACTGCGCGGGCTGGAGCCTCAAGCAGCTCATCCAGGAGGGCCTCGGCGGCATCCCCGGCAAGATCACCTCCTCCCCCGCGAGCCACCTGTCCACCCTCTGCAACCAGATGGTCAACTTCCTCGGCATCATGCAGAACGAGTGGGCCGGCGCGCAGGCTTTCTCCAGCTTCGACACCTACCTCGCCCCCTTTGTCAAGGTCGATAACCTCAACTACAAAGAGGTCAAGCAGTGCATCCAGAGCTTTGTCTACGGCGTGAACACCCCCTCCCGCTGGGGTACGCAGGCGCCCTTCTCCAACATCACCCTCGACTGGACCGTCCCCGCTGACCTGAAGGACCAGAAGGCCATCGTAGGCGGCAAGGAGCAGGACTTCACCTGCGGTGACTGCAAGGCCGAAATGGACATGGTCAACAAGGCCTTCATCGACATCATGATAGAGGGCGACGCCAACGGCCGCGGCTTCCAGTACCCCATCCCCACCTACTCCATCACCCGCGATTTTGACTGGAGCCCCACCGAGAACAACAAGCTGCTCTTCGAGATGACCGCGAAGTACGGCACGCCGTATTTCTCTAACTACATAAACTCCGACATGGAGCCCTCCGACGTGCGCAGCATGTGCTGCCGCCTGAGGCTCGACCTGCGCGAGCTGCGCAAGAAGTCCGGCGGCTACTTCGGCTCCGGCGAGAGCACCGGCTCCATCGGCGTCGTCACGCTGAACATGCCCAGGCTCGCCTACCTTGCGAAGGACGAGGCCGACTTCTTCCGTCGCCTCGACAAGCTCATGGACATTGCCGCCCGCAGCCTCAAGATAAAGCGCGACGTCGTCACGAAGCTCATGAACGAGGGCCTCTACCCCTACACGAAGCGTTACCTCGGCACCTTCGACAACCACTTCTCCACCATCGGCCTCGTCGGCATGAACGAAGCCGGCCTCAACGCCAAGTGGGTCCGCGCCGACATGACGCACGAGAGCTGCCAGGAGTTCACCAAAAAGACCCTGAGCCACATGCTGAACCGCCTCTCCGACTACCAGGAGAAATACGGCGACCTCTACAACCTCGAAGCCACCCCGGCCGAGAGCACGAGCTATCGCCTCGCCAAGCACGACGTGGAGCGCTATCCCGACATCATCACCGCCGCTGAGGCGGGCGGCACCCCGTATTACACCAACAGCTCCCACCTGCCTGTCGGCTACACCGAGGACATCTTCGCGGCGCTGGACATTCAGGACGAGCTCCAGACCCTCTACACCTCCGGCACCGTCTTCCACGCCTTCCTGGGCGAGAAGCTGCCCGACTGGCAGGCCGCCGCGAGCCTCGTGCGCAAGATCGCCGAGAACTACAAGCTGCCCTACTACACCCTCAGCCCCACCTACTCCGTCTGCAAAAACGACGGCTACCTCGCCGGCGAGCAGTTCACCTGCCCGCACTGCGGCGAGAGCGCCGAGGTGTACAGCCGCATCACCGGCTACTACCGCCCGGTGCAAAACTGGAACGCGGGCAAGACGCAGGAGTACAAGGAGCGCAAGACCTACGACGTCGCGCACAGCCACCTCGACCCCGTGAAGCACCCGAAGGCCGCCTGCGGCTGCGGCGAGGAGCCGGACCTCGACAGGCACATCTCCCCCGCCGCGGAGCAGCCCGCCCAGCACATCGACAAGCTCGGCGCGGCCCTGCTCTTCACGACGCCGACCTGCCCTAACTGCCGACTCGCGGTGACGATGCTGGACAAGCAGGGCTTCGCCTATGAGAAGCTCAACGCCGAGGACAACGCCGAGCTCGCGATGAAGTACGGCGTGAAGCAGGCGCCGACGCTGGTCGTGACGGACGGCGAGCACTTCGAGAAGTACGCCGGAGCTGGCGCGATAAAGCAGTACGCCTCCGCGCACATGGCACAATGACGGATTTCACGCGCCGCATTTACGAGGTCGTGAAGTCCATCCCGGCGGGCCGGGTGATGTCCTATGGCCGCGTGGCCGCCCTGGCGGGCAACACCCGCGGCGCACGGGGCGTGGGCTTCGCGCTACACCGCAACCCGGAACCGGGCGTAATCCCATGCCACCGCGTGGTCTTCCGAGACGGCAGCGTCTGCACCGGCTACGCCTTCGGCGGACCTGAGGTCCAGCGCCGCCTGCTGGCCGAGGAGGGCGTGAGCTTTCTCCCCGACGGGCGGGTGGATATGGATACGTGCGGAATATAAAATAACTTTGCCGCTGAAGTATACGTATAATATACTTCAGCGGCATGCTTTAAAAGGGGATGTTTAGTATGGGGAACTGGTTCACCATAGACAGGCTTGACAGCGGCACCCACATTATAAGCGAATACAGGCACTGGGAGGAAACGCACTGCTATCTCCTCCACGGCGAGGAACGCAGCCTGCTAATAGACAGCGGTCTGGGCATATGCAGGATAAGCGGCGAGGTTTCGAGACTGGTATCCGGACCGGTCATACCTGTTGCCACGCATATACACTGGGACCACATCGGCGGGCACGCCGAGTTTCCAGAGTTCTACGCTCACGAGGCAGAGCTGGACTGGCTCAGCGGGCAGTTCCCGCTGGATGCGGAGACGATACGGGCCATGGTAGTTGACCGCTGTGAGCTTCCGGAGGGTTTTGATGTCTCCGGGTACGAGATGTTCCAGGGCCAGCCCTCCTGCGTGCTGCATGACGGCGACAAAATAGAGCTCGGCGGACGCAGCGTCGAGGTGCTGCACACTCCCGGGCACTCGCCCGGGCACATGTGCTTCTGGGAGCCCGACAGGCGCTGGCTATATACCGGCGACCTCGTTTATGCGGAAATACTGCTCGCCTACTATCCCTCGACCGACCCCGAAGCCTACCTGGACTCGCTTGAGCGCATAGCGGCGCTGCAGGCCGAGCGCATCTTCCCCGCGCACCACTCGCTTGATGTAAAGCCCGAGCTTGTGCTCAGAATGCGTGACGCCCTGCGTGAGCTGAAAGCCAGGGGCGAGCTCCACCACGGCAGCGGCGTCCACAACTACGGTGACTGGGGCATCTGGCTCTGACAACGGTCAAGGAGGGAAGCTATGGACTACATTGTTGACGACAAACTGAGCGCGCCGGTGTTTTTGGCGCTGGCGAAAAACGTCTGGCCAGGGAATTACGACGCAGCAAAGACTCAGGAGGCGCTGTACAGGACTCTGAATATCACCGCCTATGACGGCGGCCTGCTAGTCGGCTGCCTGCGTATTTTGACCGACGGATACTATTTCGGCACGATAACAGAGCTGCTCGTGCTGCCAGAATATCAGAAACGCGGCATCGGCAGCAGGCTGCTCGAACTTGCCAGAAAAAACTCGCCTACTATGCTTTACTTCGGGGCGCAGCCGGGGGTAGAGGGTTTCTACGAAAAGAATGGATGTAATAGGGGCTTGACTGCCTACATTATTGAAAAGCAGGGGGAAACACCATGATTGGGTTTCCCCCTGTACTCTCTTCCTGAACTTTCGGGAGACAACAGGGATTCCAGGCCCCCTGGTTCTCGCCAGTTTTTGTAAGAGTTGAACAAATAACTCTGCGCTTTGCGCGTGAATCTGATTCAGCTGCGCGCCAGCTCTGCGCGCAGCTCGGCGAGCGTCTTGCCTGTCTCACGGGCGATCCTCGCCAAATCCTCGTACTCGGGCTTCACCTTGCCGCCGGCGCGCTTTATTCGCACGGCGCCGTAGGGCGTCTCTATGCGCTCCTCTCGGCGCGGCAGAGTCACGCGCTGCGGGTGATACACGCGCAGGCCCAGGCTCGGAGTGTGGCGCAGGATAAGCTGCGCAAACTCCTCCTCGCGCTCACGCGCGCAGAGGCAGCTGAGCATGACGCCTGAGCGGCCCTTCTTCATGCCTATAGCCTGGGTATACACGTCCAGCGCCCCGCGCTCGAACAGCAGCTCCTGCGTGAAGGCCAGATCTTCCGCCGTCACGTCGTCCAGATTGCAGCGCAGCTCGCTCACGGCGCGCTCAGGTGCCCTGCTCTCGCCCAGGAAGGCACGCAGGCAGTTCGCCGTGCCGGGATATTCCCGGCTGCCCAGGCCGCATCCAACGGCCTCCAGCGTCATCTCCGGCATATGGCCGAACTCCGTGGCAAAATGCCTTATGAGCGCCGCGCCTGTGGGCGTACACATCTCGCCCTCGATGTCCCCGGCATAAGCCGGGACGCCGCGGATGAGCGCCGCCGTCGCGGGCGCAGGCACGGGCAGCTGCCCATGCGCACACCTGACCGTGCCGTAGCCCAGTCTCACGGGCGAGACGACGACCCGCTCCGGCCCGAGCTCGCGCAGGAGCAGGCTCGCCCCCGCTATGTCCGCCACAGCGTCCAGAGAACCCACCTCGTGGAAGTGTACCTCCCCCGGCTCGCAGCCGTGGGCCTCGCCCTCTGCGCGCGCTATGAGGCCGTAGACAGCCCTCACGTCCTCCCTGACGGCCTCCGGCAGCTCCAGTGCGTCTATAAGCTCCAACATGTCTGCAAGGCTCCTGTGCGAGTGACGGGCGTGGTGGGCGTCAGGCTCCGCCTCGTCCTCCCCGTGGACGGTCACTGAGATGTGCCGCCCGCTTATGCCGCCGCGCGTGGCCTGCTCCAGCCGGACGCGCAGGCCGGGCAGACCCAGGGCC
This sequence comes from uncultured Eubacteriales bacterium, assembly GCA_900544295.1. GTDB lineage: Bacteria > Bacillota > Clostridia > Oscillospirales > Oscillospiraceae > Scatomorpha > Scatomorpha intestinigallinarum. The sequence continues at coordinate 9,298 of UQUO01000011.1, forward strand.
TCCAGCCGCTCGCCTATCCGCCCGCCCTCGGGCGTGAGCGCGGAGAGCGCGGCCATCAGCATATCGCCCGAGGCGCCCATGCCGCAGTCCAGATACAATGTCCTCATTTCTCCGCCCCCAGGTGGTTTATCATACTGGCAAGGTAGCCCGCGCCGAAGCCGTTGTCGATGTTCACGACCGAGAGCCCGCTGGCGCAGGAGTTGAGCATCGAGAGCAGGGCCGCCACGCCGCCGAAGGCCGCGCCGTAGCCCACGCTGGTCGGCACGGCGATGACAGGGCAGTCCGCAAGGCCGCCTATGACGCTCGGCAGCGCGCCCTCCATGCCCGCGACGGCGACGATGCAGCGCGCCGTCATGATGTCCTCCGCGTGGTCGAGCAGGCGGTGTATGCCCGAGACGCCTACGTCGTAGAGCCGCTTCACGCGGTTGCCAAGCGCCTCGGCGGTGAGCGCCGCCTCCTCTGCGACGGGGATATCCGTCGTCCCGCCTGTGGCGACGAGCACCACCCCGACGCCGTCTGGCTCCGGGTTTTCGCCTATTCTCCCCACTTTGGAGAGACTGTCGTATACAAGTGGGAATCTCTCCCCCACATACTCCGCCGCCTCCGGCGCCATGCGGGTTATGAGCACCACCCGGTCGCCGCCCGCCATAAGTGCGGCGCTGATCTTGGCTATCTGCTCCGGCGTCTTGCCCGCGCCGTAGATCACCTCGGCCACGCCCTGGCGCATTTCGCGGTGGTGATCCACCTTGGCAAAGCCTATGTCCTCAAAGGGCGCGAGTTTGAGCTTAGTAAAAGCCTCCTCAGCACCCAGCCTGCCGCTCTCCACGGCCCGGAGTATCTCCAGCACGTCCTGCTTTTTCACACTTTCCTCCCCCTCAAATCCAGCGACACGCGGCCGAAACCGCCGAGCGCTTCCAGCAGCCGCTCCCGCTCGCGCACCGCGCGCTCCAGCTGCCCTTCCGGCAGCTCCAGCCTCGCGCCGCCCTCCTCCAGCCTTACGCGCAGGTCGGCATAGCCCAGGGCGCGCAGGCGCGCCTCGGCCTCGTCGATGCGGCGCAGGGCTTCCGGCTCAATCCTCCGGCCCGCGGGTATGCGCGTGGCAAGGCAGGCGTAGGAGGGCTTGTCGTGCGTGAAAAGCCCCGCTTCGCGCGAGAGGCGGCGCACCTCCGCCTTCGTCACGCCGCAGTCGCGCAAAGGCGAGAGGACGCCGAGCTCCGCAAGCGCGCGCGTCCCGGGCCTGTCACCCGGGTCGTCGGAGGCGTTGGTGCCGTCCAGCAGCTCTGTATAGCCGTCGGACGCCGCCCGCTCCGCGAGAAGCGAGAACAGCGTCCGTTTGCAGTAATAACAGCGTTCCGGCGGGTTTTCCGCCACGGTGTCTGCGGCGAGGATGTCCGCCTCTATGACGACGAGCTCCACGCCGAGCTCCCGCGCCAGCCGGCTCGCGTCCGCAAGCTCAAATTCCGGCTGGAACTGCGTTTTTATGTAGTACGGCCTCACATCCGCGCCCAGGCTCAGGCCCGCGTACAGCAAATAGGCCGAGTCCGTGCCGCCGGAGAAGCCGAGCGCGGTTCTTGGATGCCGCGCGAAAAAATCCTCAAGCGTCATATTCAGCACCTGCAAAAGCAGAACCTCAGCAAAAACTGCGCCGCGCACAGGCCGAGGCAGAGCTTGTTCGGCGTCATCCAGTCCCCGGCGGGGAAGCCGGAGCTGAAGTTCGTATACACCGTGCCGCCGTGCTGCAGCTCGTCCAGGAAGCGGCGGTATTCCTCGTTGTCGGGCTCCAGCTGGACGGCGCGCTGGGCAAATTCCATGGCGGTTATCTTGTTGCCCAGGCCGGAATTGGCGATTCCCGCGAGGAAGTACCAGCGCGCGTCGCGCTCCGCGGCGGGAACGGAGGAGAGCACGGTCATGGCCTCCTGAAAATGCCGCGCGCGGATGTAGTTTTCGGCGGCGCGGTACTCGTTGCGCTCCTGATACTGCGACCCTCCGCCGGAATATCCCCAGTCGCTCTGCTGCTGCCAGCCGCCCCAGGCGCCCCAGGGGTCCCACTGCTGCTGGCCGCCGTAGCTCTGCTGCTGGCCGCCGTAGCCATAGCCGTAGCCTCCGCCGGTGCTGTACCTGTCGGCCTGGCCGCTCTTTATCGCGTCGTAGGCCGCGTTTATCTCGTTCATCTTTTCCGCAGCGGCCTTGTTGCCCGGGTTGCGGTCCGGGTGGTACTTCTTGGCCAGGGTACGGTATGCGGTTTTTATCTCCTCGTCGCTGGCATCCCTTGAGACGCCCAGGACCTCGTATGGGTCACGATTCAAGCGGGTCCTCCCCCTTCTTCTCCATGCCTGCGGGCCATCTCGGCGTTGTAGCGCAGCCACACGCCGGAATAGAGTATGTTTCTCATAATGTCCGCGTCCCTTACGACGGGCAGCCGCTCAAACACGGCGGCGCACTCGCCTATCAGCATGGTGAGGGTATAGCGCAGGTCGTCCTCGGTTTTCCCCTCGGCAAAGGCGGCAACGGGATTATATCGTCCCTGCGCCCTGTCTTCCTCGAGGTCGAGGACCGCGTCCATTATATATATGAATTCTCCAAGCTCCTGTCCGAAGAGGCGCAGCCGCTCGCTCCAATGCGCATCCGGCCCCTCGGCAAATATCTCGCCCATCAGCCGCCCGAAGCAGCGCGCACCGGCATCCGGGTCGGGGTCGCGCCTCGCCTCGATGGCGGAGAGCTCCTCAAGGCAGTCAGTTATAAACTTGCACTTTTCAGGGTATTTCTGCGTGACGTAAAAGTATTCCTCGCTCAGCACCCCGGCCTCGGCTCGCCGCATTAAGCGGCGCTCGTCCTTCCAGTCGTCCATGCAGTTCAGGTAGGCAAGGGCGAGGTTCATGTCCGCAGCATAGTCCGTCACCCAGCTGGAGACCCAGTCGTGAGAGCGGATGGGGTGCATGACGCAGCGGGAAGTGCCCTCCTGCTCCTCCGGATCGTACATGGAGGCGAGCAGCAGGACGAGGAAGGTCATGTCATAGGTGAGGGTCAGGCGCGAGAGCGAACCGTGCCTGCGCCGCAGGGCGTGGCAGAGCCCGCAGTAGCAGGCGCGGTACCGCGCCTCCTGCGCCTCGGTCATTATGTCTTTGTTAGCGATGACGTAGCCGAACATTTTACCTCAGGTCTTTTTGATGAAGGAGTTTCCGCACTTGCGGCAGACTACTTTCAGCTTGCCCTTGCCCTTCGGCACGCGCAGCAGCGTGCGGCAGGAGGGGCAGCGGAAAAATTTATAATCCCGCCGCTGGGACCAGCGCTCGCGCAGGCCGCGGAAGTAGAGGCGCAGCCCCGCCGTCGCGCGCAGGTATTTCTCGTTCTCGGCCCGGCGCTTATACACCTTGCGCGAGAACATGCGGAAGTACACATAGATCAGGCCCGCGATGGCAAGCACCCAGAGCACGCGCGCCGCGTCGCCGTGGACAAACATGCCCACGACAAGCAGCACTAATACCACAAGGGATACCGCCCTCGAAAGATTGTCGGCGCCGTTGCGCCCAGCCATGAATCTAATGAGTCTTTCCCGCATTGCGTTTCACCTTTTCATTATCATGCTTCAAATAATAATGATAGCACCAGAGGCCCTGGGATTTATCAATAATCTGTTAATTTCCCTCGGTTTTTGTCTCGTTCTCGCAGCAATCGAGGTCGCCCACCAGCAGCTCCAGCAGGTCGCTTAGAGTGACGATACCGGTGACGCCGCCGTATTCGTCGAGCACGACGGCTATACGCAGCCTGCCTTCGCGCATGCGCTTAAACAGGACATCGGCCTTGATGCTCTCGGGGACGAAATAGGGCTCCTTCACCGCACCGGCCATAGCTGCCTGCGCGCTGCGCTCCGGCAGGGCGAAATAGTCCTTGATGTCCAGTATGCCCACGACCTTGTCTGTAGTATCCCTGCACACGGGATATAGCGAGTGCCGGGAGCTGAAAATCTCCCTCTCCCAGTCCTCGGTCGTGCCGTCGGCCCAGAGGACGCTCATCTTCGTCCGGTGGGTGGCAAACTCCTCCGCGCGCAGGTCGTCGAATTCAAAAAGGTTCTGGATAAATTCATTCTCCTGCTCGCCGATGGTGCCCTGCTGGCTGCCCGCGGTGGCCATCATGCGTATCTCCTCCTCGGAGTAGACGTCCTCCTCCTCGTCAGGGTCTACGCGCAGGAGGCGGAGCATGCCGTTCGTCGAGGCCGTCAGCAGAGAGACGATGGGCTTGAACACTATGGAAATAAACGTCACGAGCCCGGAGAGCGCCAGGGCAAGGCCTTCCGCGTTTTTCATGGCCAGGCGCTTCGGCACTAGCTCTCCAAAAATCAGCGTGAGATACGAGAGCACCAGCGTTATCACCACAACTGAAATACTGTCCAGGACCTTGATATTGACCGTAACGCCGAGGCTGATGATCCAGTCCACGAGCGGCTCAGAGAAGTTATCGGCGGCAAACGCGCTGCCCAGGAAGCCGGAGAGCGTGATGGCGACCTGGATGGTGGCGAGAAAGCGGGCCGGCTGGTTGGTCAGGCGGGCCAGCCGGACGGCGCGGCGGTCGCCCTCCTGGGCGAGGGCGGCGATACGGGCGTCCTTTGCCGAGATAACGGCTATCTCGGCGCAGGCAAAGACGGCGTTGAGTGCAATGAGCACTACCTGGAGTACAAGCTGCCATGCGATTGTCGTCAAGGATCAAACCTCCCGAATAAAATGCGTCCGCGCCCTCCGCCGGCGGCGGAAGGCGTGAACGCTCGATTACGAATATTGAGCTGTACAGCCGGCCTCAGCGCCGGCGGCGCTTTCATCAACCATAGTCAAGGTCAAATACTCCTTTTGAGATATTACACCACAATTTCGGCCCCCCGTCAATACGCAAGTCCCAAATCCCCGCACTCGCTGGGTACGGAGGTCTGCGGCTGTGCAAAAAGCCCCCGAGCCATGCTCGGGGGCTTTCACTGTTCATTTCTCGCTCACACGAGCTCGATGACGGCCATCTCGGCGGCGTCGCCGCGGCGGGGGCCGATACGGGTGACGCGGGTGTAGCCGCCGTTGCGGTCGGCATACTTCGCCGCGGTCTCGTTGAAGACCTTGTGCGCCACGTCCTCGCGGGTGATGAAGCTCAGGGCCTGACGGTAGGCCGCCATGTCCTTCTGCTTGCCGAGGCTTATCATTTTCTCGGCCAGCGGCTGGATCTCCTTGGCGCGGGTGAAGGTCGTCTCCATCCGGCCCTTGTCGAGGAGATCAGTCACCTGCTGACGCAGCATGGCCATGCGCGCCGCAGTCGGCTTGCCGAGTTTCCTTGTACCGGGCATTGTGGTTTCCTCCTTACTGGTTGTCGTCGCTGGCCAGGCTCAGTCCCATCATGGCGAGCTTGTGCTCGACCTCTTCCAGGGACTTCCGGCCCAGATTGCGAACCTTTATCATCTCGTCCTGAGTCTTGCTGATAAGGTCCTCGACAGTGTTGATGTTGGCGCGCTTGAGGCAGTTGAAGCTGCGGACCGAGAGGTCCAGCTCTTCAATGGTCATTTCGAGCACCTTGTCCCGCTGGGTCTCGACCTTCTCGACGACCGTGGAGCGGCTGCCGATGCTGTCAGAGAGGTCGGTGAACAGCGTGAAGTGGTCCACCAGGATCTTCGCGCCCAGCGACACGGCGTCGCGCGGGGATATGGTCCTGTCTGTCCAGACCTCAAGAGTCAGCTTGTCAAAGTCCGTCTGGTTGCCGACACGGGTGTTCTCCACGGCGTAGTTGACCTTCAGAACGGGCGTATAGATAGAGTCCACGGGAATGGTGCCTATTATCTGCTGCGGATTCTTGTTCTTGTCCGCCGGGACGTAGCCTCTGCCGTGGTCAAGGGTCAGCTCCATGGACAGCGAAGCGTCGGGGCCCAGAGTCGCGATGTGCAGCTCAGGGTTCAGGATCTCGACCTCGCCGTCGGCCTTGATGTCGCCCGCCGTGACTTCGCCCTCGCCCGAGGCCTCGATGTACACCGTCTTCGGCTCATCGCTGTGCAGCCGGGCAATTATGCGCTTGATGTTGAGGACGATCTCGGTGACGTCCTCCTTCACGCCGGGTATTGCGGAAAACTCATGCTGGATGCCGGATATCCTGATAGACGTCACTGCCGTGCCGGGCAGCGAGGACAGGAGCACCCGACGGAGAGAGTTGCCCAAAGTCGTGCCGTAGCCGCGCTCCAAAGGCTCGATAACATACTTGCCGTAAGAATCGTCCGTCGGAGTTTCGATGCACTCGATACGCGGCTTTTCTATTTCAATCATTTGCGAACTAACCCTCCTTTAAAATTTGCGCCATTGGGGGGCGCGCGCGTTGTTCAGCTTTCCAATCGAGGGTTTTTTTATCACTTGGAATAGAGCTCGACGATGAGGTGCTCCTCTATCGGCAGGTCTATGTCCTCACGGGCGGGGACAGCAGTCACCTTTGCGATCATGTTGGCGGCATCATACTCAAGCCACTTCGGGGGCTGACGGAAGGCGTTGGCCTCCACGTTGGCCTTTATCTTTTCGAGGCTGCGGCTGCGCTCACGCAGGGAGACGACCATGCCAGGCTTCACCTGGAAGCTGGGGATGTTGACCTTGCGGCCGTTCACGGTGAAGTGACCGTGATTGACCAGCTGGCGGGCCTCCGCGCGGCTCATCGCAAAGCCGAGACGGTAGACCACGTTGTCCAGACGGCTCTCGCAGATGGCGAGCAGATTCTCGCCGGTCTGGCCGGGACGGCGCTCGGCCATGTCGAAGTAGCTCCTGAACTGGCTCTCCAGCAGGCCGTAGTACCTCTTGGCCTTCTGCTTCTCACGCATCTGCTGGCCGTACTCGGAGGTCTTGCTCCTGCCCTGGCCGTGCTGTCCGGGAGGATAGGGGCGGTTCTCCATTGCGCACTTCTGAGTGTAGCACCTGTCGCCCTTGAGGAAGAGCTTCTGGCCCTCCCTGCGGCACTGGCGGCAGACTGCGTCGGTATATCTAGCCATTTCTTCTTACCTCCCCTGATTACACGCGGCGGCGCTTCGGCGGACGGCAGCCGTTGTGCGGGATGGGCGTGACGTCCTTTATCATCGTAACCTCAAGACCGGCGGTCTGGAGGGCGCGGATAGCCGCCTCACGGCCCGAGCCGGGGCCCTTGACGAAAACCTCGACGGTCTTAAGGCCGTGCTCCATGGCAGCCTTCGCAGCAGTCTCGGCCGCGGTCTGAGCCGCGAACGGGGTGCTCTTCTTGCTGCCGCGGAAGCCCATGCCGCCCGCGGAGGCCCAGGAAATGGCGTTGCCGTTGGTGTCGGTTATCGTGACCATGGTGTTGTTGAAAGAAGAGCTGATATGCACGGCTCCACGTTCAATGTTCTTCCGCTCTCTGCGGCGAGTGCGGACCTTCTTCTTGGGTGCTGCCATTACATATCCCTCCCTTACTTCTTCTTATTGGCTATCGTGCGCTTCGGGCCCTTGCGGGTACGAGCGTTGGTCTTGCTGCGCTGGCCGCGGACGGGCAGGCCCTTCCTGTGGCGCAGGCCGCGGTAGCTGCCTATCTCGGTAAGACGCTTTATATCGAGCGCCACACTGCGGCGGAGGTCGCCCTCCACGACGTAGTGGTGGTCTATGCACTCACGTATCTTGGCCTCTTCCTCATCGGTGAGATCCTTTACGCGGGTGTCGGGGTTAATACCGGTCTGCTCAAGAATTTTCTTCGCGCTAGTCCTGCCGATACCGTAGACGTAGGTGAGGCCGATCTCTATCCTCTTGTCCTTGGGCAGGTCAACGCCGGCTATACGTGCCATCTTTCGCAATCATTCCTTTCGATGATTTCCCCGCGCCATCAGGCGGAGGCTTGGTCCCGCCGGAGGGAACCTCCGTCCCGCGGGGGATGTGGTTGTCGCTGGTTATTGTGTTTTGGGGTCTCAGCCCTGACGCTGCTTGTGCTTCGGGTTCTCGCAGATAACCATGACCTTGCCGTGGCGCTTGATTATCTTGCACTTCTCGCACATGGGCTTAACCGAAGGTCTGACTTTCATTTAAAGTTCCTCCTATTCGGCTTCCGGGGGGCGCTGCCGCGCTCCCTTACTTCGATCTCCAGGTTATCCTGCCGCGAGTCAGGTCGTACGGGCTCATCTGCACCGTTACCTTGTCGCCGGGCAGGATACGTATAAAGTTCATCCGCAGTTTTCCGGATATGTGGGCCAGTATCGTATGGCCGCCTCCGATGTCCACGCTGAACATCGTGTTGGGCAGGGATTCGACGACCGTACCCTCAAGCTCGATCATATCGTCTTTCGCCAAGTTCAATTAACCTCCCTTGCGGTTCCTCGTCACATGTCCTCTGCCATTGTCAGGATCTCAGGCTCGCCGTCCGTTATCAGGACGGTGTTCTCGTAGTGCGCAGACAGCTTCCCGTCCGACGTCACCGCCGTCCAGTCGTTGTCCAGCACATACACTTCCCAAGTCCCGGCATTCACCATCGGCTCAATGGCGAGGGTCATACCCTTCACGAGCCTCGGGCCGTGGCCCGGCTCGCCGAAGTTGGGTATCTCGGGCTCCTCGTGCAGCTTTGCGCCTACGCCGTGGCCCTCGTACGCCCGAACCACTGAAAAACCGTGGCTCTCAACGTATTCCTGGATGGCGTGTCCTATGTCCGACACGCGGCAGCCCGGCTTCGCGTACTTTATGCCCTCGAAAAAGCTCTGCCTCGTCACTTCAATGAGACGCAGGGCCTCTTCGCTGACCTCGCCGCAGGGGTAGGTCCCCGCGCAGTCGCCTGTGAAGCCGTGTATCCTTGCTCCAACGTCCACGCTCACGATGTCGCCTCTTCTGACTATCCTGCGCCCGGGTATGCCGTGCACGACTTCCTCGTTCACAGAAACACAGGCGCTGGCCGGAAAACCGTTATAGTTGAGAAAAGTAGGCGTCGCTCCGGAGCGCAGTATGAACTTGTGGACTTCCCTGTCGATCTCCCGTGTGGTGACGCCGGCCGCAATGGCCTGGCGCGCCACGGTGCGCGCGCCTGCCGTTATCCGGCAGGCCTCGCGCATGAGCTCAATCTCTCGCGGGGACTTGACTATTATCATAGTGTGATCCCCAGGGTCTTTGCTATCTCGGCCGTGGTGGCCTCGATGGTGGGCTGGTTTTCCACCGACTTCAGCTTGCCGCGCTCGGCATAGAAAGCCTTCAGCGGCTCTGTCTCGCGGTGGTAGACCTCCAGGCGCGCCTTGACGGTCTCGGGAGCGTCATCCTTGCGGATGGTGAGCTCCGAACCGCAGTTGTCGCAGCGGCCCTCGGTCTTGGGTGGTGCGGAAACGACATGGTAGGTGGCGCCGCAGCCCGGGCAGGTACGCCTGCCGGACATGCGCTCGACTATCGTCTCATCGGCTATCTCTATGGACAGCGCACAGTCGATGTCGATGCCCCTGGCCTCAAGGGCCTCCGCCTGGGGGATGGTCCTCGGCATGCCGTCAAGAATGTAGCCCTCCGCACAGTCGGGCTCGGCGAGCCGCTCCTCGACGATGCCGATTATGACATCGTCGGGAACGAGCCTGCCGCTTTCAACGTATTCCTTCGCCTTCAGGCCCACGGGCGTGCCATTCTTCATGGCGGCCCGGAGGATGTTGCCGGTGGATATCGTCGGGATGCCCAGTTTGTGGCTCAATATCTCCGCCTGGGTGCCCTTCCCGGCGCCCGGCGCGCCCAAAAGTATCAGTTTCATACGTTTTGCCTCCGATCAGTCAAGGAAACCCTTGTAGTTGCGCATGAGCATCTGCGCCTCAACGGCACGGACGGTCTCAATGGCAACGCCCACAACTATGATTATGGAGGTTCCGCCGAGGGATATGCCGGAAAGGCTGGTAGCCGTGGTGAAGCAGCCGATGAGTATAGGCACGACCGCCACAACGCTCAGGTACAGGGCGCCCATAAGGGTGATCTTGTTGAGCACCTTGCGGATATACTCGCTGGTCGGCTTGCCGGCGCGGAAGCCGGGGATGAAGCCGCCGTTCTTCTTGAGGTTGTTGGCTATCTCGACGGGGTCGAACTGGATGGTGGCGTAGAAATAGCTGAACGCTATGATGAGCAGGAAGTAGATGATGGCGTAGGGCACAGTGTCCGTATTGAACACGTTCTCCATGAGCCAGGAATCCTGCCAGCTGGGGACAAAGGCACAGATGGTGCCGGGGATACTTGCAATGGACTGGGCGAAGATGATGGGCATAACGCCGGACATATTCACCTTCATCGGCAGATGCGTGCTCTGGCCGCCGTAGAGCTTGCGGCCCACGACGCGCTTGGAGTACTGCACCGGTATCCTGCGCTCGGCATCGTTCACGATGACTATGAGCACGATTATCGCCAGGGCGCCGATTATGACGAGCGCGAGGGCCCACCAGGCCAGGCTGCCGCTGGAGACGTTCGTGATCATCGTGCCGATGGAGCTGGGGAAACGGGCGATGATGCTCGCGAACAGGATGATGGAGATGCCGTTGCCCACGCCGAACTCCGTGACCTGCTCGCCCATCCACATGATGAGAGCGGAGCCGGCCATGAAGGTCATGATGATGACGATGGCGGGCCAGATGCCGACGCCGTCGGAGGTGAGCATGCTCTGACCGTTCACGCCGTTCTTGATGAGCATGTAGTAGGCAAAGCCCATGATGAGGCCGATGCCCACGGTGGTGTAGCGGGTGATGGAGGCGATCTTCTTGCGGCCTTCCTCGCCGCCTTCCTTCTGCAGCCGCTCAAGAGCCGGGATGGCTATCGTGAGCAGCTGGATGATGATGGAGGCGTTGATGTACGGCTGGATGGACAGCGCAAATATCGTGGCCATCGAGAAGCTGCCGCCGGACATGGTGTTCCAAAGTCCGAGTATCGTGTTGTTGACCGTGTTGAAGTAGCTCTCCAGCATGGCCGTGTTGACGTAAGGCACGGGGACGGCGTTGCCAAGACGGTATACGAGAATGATGAACAGCGTGAAGAGTATTTTCTTGCGAAGCTCCTCGATGCCCCACGCATTCTTGAGAGTCTTAAGCACCTTATACCACCTCGGCCTTTCCGCCCACCGCCTCTATCTTTTGCTTTGCAGATTCGGAGAAGGCGGAAGCCTTGACAGTGAGTTTCCTGGTGAGGCTGCCGTTGCCGAGCACCTTCACGCCGTAAACGCACTTGGAGAGCACGCCGGCCTCAAGCAGCGCGGCGGCATCGACCTCGGCGCCGTCCTCAAAGCGGTTGAGGGCGGAGACGTTGACGGCCTCCAGCGGCTCGGCGAAGATGTTGTGGAAGCCCCGCTTGGGGATACGCCTCGCAAGCGGCATCTGGCCGCCTTCGAAGCCGACGCGGACGCCGCCGCCGCTCCTGGCCTTCTGGCCCTTATGGCCGCGGCCAGCGGTCTTGCCGTTGCCCGTGCCGTGGCCCCTGCCCTTGCGCTTGGCGACCTGGGTGCTGCCGGCGGCGGGTGAAAGTTCACTGAGTTTCATTGCGTACCCTCCTTATTCTTCCGTTACCTGGAGGAGATAGCCGATCTGGGCTATCTTGCCCCTCGTCTGGGGATTGTCGGGCTGTACGGTCTCGTTGCCGATCTTGTGCAGTCCGAGGGAGTGGGCGGTGGCAATGTGTTTGTCGTGACGCCCGTTCAGGCTCTTGACGAGCTTAACCTTGATGTTCTTAGCCATGTCGAAGCCCTCCTTAACCGACTATCTCGTCGGCGGACTTGCCCCTGTACGCGGCGACCTGCTGCGCATTCCTCAGGGACTGGAGCCCGACCATGGTGGCCGCAACGACGTTCTGCGGGTTGTTGGAGCGCAGGCACTTCGTACGGATGTTCTTGATGCCGGCAGCCTCGACCACCGCACGGACTGCGCCGCCGGCTATGACTCCGGTGCCTTCCGGGGCGGGCTTAAGGAGCACGCGGCCCGCGCCGAACTCGCCGATGACCTCGTGAGGTATCGTCGTGCCCTGGAGCGTGATGGTGACAATGTGCTTCTTCGCGTCCTCGAGGCCCTTGCGGATAGCCTCGGAGACCTCGTTGGCCTTGCCGAGACCGTAGCCCACGCGGCCCTTGCCGTCGCCCACGACGCACAGCGCCGAGAACTTCATGACACGGCCGCCCTTGACGGTCTTGGATACGCGGTTGAGGGAAACGACCTTTTCGGTGAACTCGGAGGGTTCCTCCCCGCGTCCCCTGCGGTCGTTACGCCTGTCGTTATTGTAAGCCATAATTCGTTTCCTCCTCCCGCTTAGAACTTCAGGCCGCCCTCGCGGGCGCCGTCAGCCAGGGCCTGAACGCGGCCGTGATAGATGTAGCCGCCGCGGTCAAAGACGACTTCCTCGATGCCCTTCGCGATGGCGCGCTCGGCAACTGCCTTGCCGACCTGCTTCGCGGACTCGATGTTGCCGCCGCCCTCAAAGCCCTTCTCGACGGAGGAGGCGGAGCACAGCGTGTGGCCGGCCACGTCGTCGATTATCTGGGCGTAGATGTTGTTCTCGCTCCTGTACACGCTCAGGCGGGGACGCTCGGGCGTGCCGCTTATCTTGGAGCGCACACGCTTATGGCGCTTAATGCGCTGAGCCTTGGTGTTGGGTCTTTTAATCATTTAAGCGCACCTCCCCTTATTTAGCACCGGTCTTGCCTTCTTTGCGGCGGATGTGCTCGTAGTCGTACTTGATGCCCTTGCCCTTGTACGGCTCAGGCGGACGCTTGTTGCGCACATCGGCGGCAAACTGGCCGACCTTCTGCTTATCGACGCCCTTGATGATGAGATGGTTGGCATCCGGCACGTCGATCTTGATGTCAGCCGTCTCTTTGATGGTGACATCATGGCTGTAGCCGAGCTTCATGACGACTTCCTCGCCCTTCTTCTCGGCGCGGTAGCCGACGCCGTTGATCTCCAGCTTCTTCTCGAAGCCGTGAGTCACGCCGACGACCATGTTGTTGAGGAGGCTGCGGGTCAGGCCATGCAGGCTGCGGTTGGCCTTGGTATCGTCCGGGCGGGCGACGTGCAGCACGCCGTTATCCAGGGTGATTGTCATCGCGGGGCACAGCGCCTCGGTGATGCTGCCCTTGGGACCAGTCACGGTGATTACGTTGCCCTCGGCAATGGTGACTTCCACGCCAGCGGGCACAGTGATGGGCTCTCTACCTATTCTCGACATCTTTCCGCCCTCCTTACCACACGAACGCGAGGACTTCGCCGCCAACGTGCTCTTTGCGAGCGCGCTTGTCGGTCATGACGCCCTTCGAGGTGGAGATTATGGCAATACCGAGGCCCTTCAGAACGCGGGGCAGCTCGTCAGCGCCGGCGTACACACGCAGGCCGGGCTTCGAGACGCGGCGCAGGCCCTGGATGGCCCTCTCCTTGCCGGGGAGATACTTAAGGGTGATGCGGATGATGCCCTGGGTGCCGTCGTCGATAAGCTGGAAGTTGCGGATATAGCCCTCGTCGAGCAGGATCTGGGCTATGGCCTTCTTCATCTTCGAGGCGGGGACATCCACGGTCTCATGCTTCGCGCTTCCGGCGTTGCGGATGCGGGTCAGCATATCGGCGATGGGGTCTGTGATCTGCATTGTTTTTCCTCCTAATTCAGAGTTACCGCGGTTTGCGGTGAACGGCGGCGAGGTTCCGGAGCAATAGGCGGCCCCTTGCGAAACCCCGATTGGCCTCGGCCTTTCGCCACCGTGCCGGGGAATTTATGCCCAAGCGATATATCGCTCAAACAACAGTTTTGCGTCTGCCAGCTTCGCAGGGAATTTTTCGTCAGACGAAGCGCGCGGAGGGAAGCTGTATTGCTATACAGTGACCGACGCTCGCGATGTATGGCGGAAAATTACCAAGAAGCCTTCTTCACGCCGGGGATCTGGCCCTTGTAGGCGAGCTCCCTGAAGCAGATACGGCAGATGCCGTAGTCGCGCAGGTAGGCGTGGGGGCGGCCGCAGATCTTGCAGCGGTTGTAGCGGCGGGTGGAGAACTTGGCCTCACGCTGCTGCTTAAGGATCATAGATTTCTTTGCCATTTCTTTTCCTCCTCCCTCAAGCGGTGACGAACGGGGCGCCCATGAGCCTCAAGAGCTCGCGAGCTTCCTCGTCGGTCTGGGCGGTGGTGCAGATGGCAATGTTCATGCCGCGCAGCTTCTCGATCTTGTCGTACTCGATCTCGGGGAAGATGATCTGCTCGCGGATGCCGAGGCTGTAGTTGCCGCGGCCGTCGAAAGCGTCGGCGGAGATGCCGCGGAAGTCGCGGACACGGGGCAGGGCCACGTTGAAGAGCCTGTCGAGGAACTCCCACATACGGTCGTGACGGAGAGTGACCTTCACGCCGACGTGCATGCCCTCGCGGAGCTTGAAGTTCGCGACGGACTTCTTGGCGACGGTGGCGACGGCCTTCTGGCCGGTAATGGCGGTGATGTCCTTGATGACGGCGTCCAGGGCCTTGGCGTTGTCCTTGCAGTCGCCGCAGCCGACGGAGACGACGATCTTGTCGAGCTTCGGGATCTGCATGACGCTCTTGTACTGGAACTTCTGCATGAGGGCGGGGGCGACCTCGTTATTGTACATTTCCTTCATTCTGTTCATAACCTGTCACCCTCCTCACAGCTCGGCGCCGCAGTGCTTGCAGACGCGGACCTTCTTGCCGTCCGCAGTCACCTTGTGGGCGACGCGGGTGGGCTTGGAGCACTTCGGGCAGACCACCATGACCTTGCAGGCGTAGATGGGGGTCTCAACCTTGATGATGCTGCTCTCTTCGCCCTGCTTGCGGGCCTTCTGATGCTTTGTCGCGACGGACACGCCCTGGACGACGACCTTGCCCTCCTTGGGCATGGCGCGGAGCACCTCGCCCTGCTTGCCCTTGTCCCTGCCGGACAGGACAACGACCTTATCGTTCTTTCTGATGTTCATTCTGCGCGCCCTCCTCAAATGACTTCGGGAGCGAGCGACAGGATCTTCATGTAGTCCCTGTCACGGAGCTCACGGGCGACGGGCCCAAATATACGGGTGCCGGTGGGGTTCCTGTCGTCCTTGATGAGGACGGCGGCGTTGTCGTCAAAGCGGACGTAGGTGCCGTCCGCACGGCGCACGGCCTTGCTCGTCCTGACGACGACGGCCTTCACGACGTCGCCCTTCTTGACCTGCCCGCCGGGGGCGGCCTTACGGACGGAGGCGACTATGACGTCGCCTATGCTGGCGTACTTGCGCTTGGAGCCGCCGAGGACCCGGATGCACTTTATTTCCTTGGCGCCGGTATTGTCGGCGACCTTGAGATAACTTTCCTGCTGTATCATGTAGGCGCCTCCTTACTTGGCCTTCTCGATGATCTCGACCACGCGCCAGCGCTTGTCGCGGCTGAGGGGGCGGGTCTCCATCACGCGGACCCTGTCGCCGACGCCGCACTCGTTGAGTTCGTCGTGCGCCTTGAGGCGGTAGGTACGGCCGATGATCTTCTTATATCTCTTGTGGGCGACGCGGTCCTCGACGATGACGACCACGGTCTTGTCCATCTTGTCGGACACGACCTTGCCGACGCGAGTCTTGCGGGAAGTCGTTCTTACTTCAGTCATTGTCTTCTACCTCCTCAGCGCCCAAGCTGCTTCTCGCGGATAACGGTCAGAACCCGGGCGATGTCACGCCGCGTCGCGGAGATGCGGGTGGGGTTGTCAAGATGATTCGTGGCATGCTGCATACGGAGCATGAACAGGTCCTTCTTGAGCTCGTCCAGCTTCGCGTTCAGCTCGGTCTCGGACATGGAGCGTATTTCGTTTGCCTTCATCTCATTCACCGCCTGTCTCTGAATCGGCCTTGCTGACGACCTTGGTCTTGCAGGGCAGCTTGTGGCTGGCAAGGCGCAGAGCCTCGCGCGCGGTCTCCTCGGAGACGCCCGCGATCTCGAACATGACCCTGCCCGGCTTGACTACCGCGACCCAGTACTCGGGAGAACCCTTACCGGAACCCATACGGGTCTCGGCGGGCTTCGCAGTGACCGGCTTGTCGGGGAATATCTTTATCCAGACCTGGCCGCCGCGCTTGGTGTAGCGCGTCATGGCGATACGGGCGGCCTCTATCTGATTGGAGGTTATCCAGCAGGGCTCCTGAGCCTGGAGCCCGTATTCACCGTAGGTAACGACGTTGCCGCGAGTGGCCTTGCCCTTCATGCGGCCGCGCTGCACCCTGCGGTACTTGACTCTCTTGGGCATCAGCATCAGTTGCTGCCTCCTTCCTTGGTCTCGGTACGGGGCGCGCCCTGCGTCCCGGCGGGCCTGGGCCCGCGGTTGTAGCCGCCCTGGCGATTGTCACGGTTGAAGCCGCCGCCCTGACGGTTGTCGCGGTTATACCCGCCCTGGCGATTGTCGCGGTTGTAGCCGCCGCCCTGACGGTCGCGGTTGTAGCCGCCCCTGCGGTCGTCGCGGCGATCGCGGCGGCGCTCCTGCGGCTTGGAGAGGTCCATGGTGCGCGGGGTGGTGCGCAGAGTCTGGCTGAGGACCTCGCCCTTGTATATCCAGACCTTCACGCCGATGCGGCCGTAGGTGGTCGCAGCCTCGGCAAAGCCGTAGTCGATGTCGGCGCGGAGGGTCTGCAGGGGGATGGTGCCCTCGTGATAGCACTCGCTGCGGGCGATCTCGGCGCCGCCGAGACGGCCGCCGCACATGACCTTGATGCCCTTGGCGCCCATGCGCATCGCGCGGCCGATGGAGTTCTTCATCGCGCGGCGGAAGCCGATGCGGCGCTCCAGCTGGCTGGCGATGTTCTCGGCCACGAGCTGGGCGTTGGTGTCCGGAGTGCGGACCTCGACGATGGAGAGGGCCACGGGCTTGCCGATCATCTTGCTGACCTGAGCCTGGAGCTTCTCTATCTCAGCGCCGCCCTTGCCGATGACCACGCCCGGACGGGAGCAGTGGATATAGATGCGGACCTTGTTGCTGTCGCGCTCTATCTCGATGGTGGGGACGCCGGCGGAGTAGAGGGTCTTCTTCAGGAACTTGCGGATCTTGTAGTCCTCGACTATAAGGTCGCCGACCTTGTCGTTCCTCGCGTACCAGCGGGAATCCCAGTCCTTGATGACGCCGACGCGGAGGCCGTGCGGATTAACTTTCTGTCCCATATTTCTCCGCCTCCCTTATTCCTTCTCAGCCACGACGACGGTGATGTGGCTGGTGCGCTTGTTGATGCGGAACATGCGTCCGTGCGCCCTCGGCTGGCCGCGCTTCAGGATGGGGCCGGCATCGACATAGGCCTGCTCGACGTAGAGCTTGGCCGGGTCCATCTCGAAGTTGTTCTCAGCGTTGGCAACGGCGCTCTTGAGCACCTTGACGACGTACTCGCAGCCGGCCTTCGGGGTGTTCTCCATGAGGGCCTGCGCGTAAGCGGCTTCCTTGCCGCGGATCATGTCGCAGATTATCTGCACCTTGCGGGGAGCGATGCGGACGTACTTCGCCTGCGCCCGCGCAGTTTTCAGTTCTTCCATGTCTTCTCCCCCTTACTTACCGGTCTTGCCGCCGGAGTGGCCGCGGAAGGTGCGGGTGGGCGCAAACTCGCCCAGCTTGTGGCCGACCATGTCCTCGGTGACGTAGACGGGAACGTGGCGGCGCCCGTCGTGAACGGCTATCGTATGCCCGACGAAGGACGGGAATATCGTCGAGGCGCGGCTCCAGGTCTTCAGGACCTTCTTCTCGCCGGCCTTGTTGAGCTCATCGACGCGCTTCAGCAGCTCGGGAGCGGCGAAGGGGCCTTTCTTTATGCTTCTGCTCATTTGCTGTTTCCCTCCTTACTTCGCGTTGCGGCGCTTGACGATGAACTTATCGGTCGGGTTCTTCGTCTTGCGGGTCTTGTAGCCCAGCGCCGGCTTGCCCCAAGGAGTGACGGGGCCGGGACGGCCGACAGGCGCCTTGCCCTCGCCGCCGCCGTGGGGGTGGTCACAGGGGTTCATGACGGAGCCGCGCACCGTCGGGCGGATGCCCATGTGGCGCTTGCGGCCAGCCTTGCCGATGGAGACGTTGGCGTGGTCGATGTTGCCGACCTGGCCGATGGTGGCCTTGCAGTTCATGCGGACCTTGCGCATCTCGCCGCTGGGCATACGGATGGTGGCCATGCCGCCTTCCTTCGCCATCAGCTGAGCGGCGACGCCGGCGGCGCGGACGAGCTGGGCGCCGCGGCCGGGGTAGAGCTCGATGTTGTGGATAACGGTGCCGACGGGGATGTTCTCAAGCGGCAGGCAGTTGCCCGGCTTGATGTCCGCGTTGGCGGAGCTCAGGATGGTGTCGCCGGCAGCGAGGCCGACAGGCGCGAGGATGTAGCGCCTCTCGCCGTCCTCGTACTCGACGAGCGCGATGAAAGCGGAGCGGTTCGGGTCGTACTCCAGGCGGAGGACCTTCGCGGCGGCGTCCATCTTGTCGCGCTTGAAGTCGATGACGCGGTACTTCCTGCGGTTGCCGCCGCCCTTGTGGCGGACGGTGATGCGGCCGTAGCTGTTGCGGCCGGAGTTCTTTTTCCTGACCTCTATGAGACCCTTCTCGGGCTTGGCGTGCTTATCGACTCCGTCGAAGCCGGACACGCTCATCTGGCGCCTTGCGGGGGTCGTGGGCCTGTAAGTTTTAATAGACATCTCTCATATCCTCCCTTACACCATGCCCTCGAAGAGCTCGATGCCCTTGGAGTCCTCGCTCAGCTTCACGACGGCCTTCTTCCAGGTCTTCGTGTAGCCCTGCGGGTACGCGCCAGTGCGCTTCTTCTTGCCGTTCACCGTGGTGGTGGTGACGCGGATGACCTTCACGCCGAAGATCTCCTCAACGGCCTTCTTTATCTCGATCTTATTGGCATCCTTAGCGACCTCAAAGGCATACTTCTTGATGTCGAGGTCCTCCATCGACTGCTCGGTGATGATGGGGCGGATGACGATATCGTACGCGGTGGCCATCAGGCGAACACCTCCTCGATCTTCTGCAGCGCAGCCTTATCGACCACGAGCACACGGTTGTTGAGAATCTCATAAGCCGAGATGATGGTGGCGGTGGTGGTGGTCACGCCGGGGATGTTCCTGGCGGACTTCACAACGGCCTCGTCCACGTTCTCGGTGATGACCATGGCCTTGCCCTCGACGCCGATCTTCTTCAGGAACTCGGCAAAGGGCTTGGTCTTGATCTCCTCGACCTTCAGGCCGTCGATGACGAGGATGCTCTCCTCAGCAGCCTTGGCGCTCAGCGCGCTCTTCAGGGCCAGACGGCGGGTCTTCTTGGTGAGGGAGTAGCGGTAGTCGCGCGGCTTCGGAGCGAAAGCGACGCCGCCGTGACGCCACACGGGGCTTCCGGCGTAGCCGGCGCGGGCGCGGCCCGTGCCCTTCTGACGCCAGGGCTTCTTCGTGGTGTAGCTGACCTCGCCCTTGGTCAGGGCGCTCTGCGTGCCCTGGCGCTGGTTGGCGAGATAGTTCTTGACGGACGCATGGAGGACGGCCTCGTTGGGCTCTATGCCGAAAACGGCCTCGGAGAGCTCGTATTCGCCGACTTTGTCGCCTGCCATGTTGTAGATGACTGCTTTAGGCATTTAACTCTCTCCTTTCTTTAGCCTCTGGCCGAACGCTTCTGCGGGTTCGTGCTGATGGTCGGGGTCGCGGGGCCCTTGCGGACGAACTTCTTGACGGAGTTCTTCAGGTACACGATGCCGCCCTTGGGGCCGGGGATCGCGCCGCGGACAACTATCATATTGAGCTCGGGGTCAACCTTCACAACGTCGAGGTTCTGAACGGTGACCTGCTCGACGCCCATGTGGCCGGCGCCGATCTTGCCCGGGAATATGCGGGAGGGGTCGGTGCTGCTGCCCATGGAGCCGGCGTGACGGTGGACAGGGCCGCCGCCGTGGCTGGTCGGGGTGCGCCCGGCGTTCCAGCGCTTCACGACGCCGGCGTAGCCGTGGCCCTTGCTGATGCCGGTGACATCGACGCGCTCGCCCTCTTTGAAGACGTCGGCCTTCAGGACGTCGCCCACGTTCAGGGCGGAGCAGTCCTCAAGGCGGAACTCGTGCAGGTGCTTCATCATGCCCACGCCGGCCTTCTCAAGGTGGCCCTTCTCAGGCTTGGTGAGCTTCTTGGCGGCGACTTCGCCGTAGCCGAGCTGGACGGAGTCGTAGCCTTCCTTGTCCGCCGTCTTCTTCTGGACGACGACGCAGGGGCCGGCCTCTATTACGGTGACCGGAACGACCTTGCCCGCCTCATCGAAGATCTGCGTCATGCCGACCTTCCTGCCGATGATGGCTTTCTTCATGTCTATTTCCTCCTAACGGTTATTGGTTGAGAGGCCTCTTGGACTTCCCAACATGACCCTGCCCGTTCACGCAAGTCGCGGGCAAATGGGTTATAAATAAGGTATCGCTCAGAGCTTTATCTCGATCTCGACGCCGGCGGGAAGCTCAAGGCTCATCAGGGCCTCAACGGTCTTCTGGGTCGGATTCATGATGTCGATAAGCCTCTTGTGGGTGCGGCGCTCGAACTGCTCACGGCTGTCCTTGTACTTGTGCACCGCGCGGAGAATGGTGACGACCTCCTTCTTGGTCGGCAGGGGGATGGGGCCGGAGACCTTGGCCTCGGTGCGCTTGGCGGTCTCGACGATGGTCTCGGCTGCCTTGTCGATGAGCTGGTGGTCGTAGGCCTTGAGCCTGATGCGGATCATTTTCTTGTTTGCTGCCATGTTTTTTCCTCCTGAATTCGTACTTAGGCGGCTTCCGCCGCCCAGTGGTACGGTGAGCATTTTTTCATACACGTAACCGTGCGTATCAGGCCCCGCCCGAAAAACAAACCGGCTTTGTGGCCGGTTCTCCCCCGTACAGGCGATATACGCCATGCACGAAAAAAGCTCAGCCGCCCGATTTCGCGCCCCGGATGGCCGGAAGCGCCGGACATACTCCACGGAAGTTACCGGCTTTTCGCCGCAATCTCCCGCTTCATCGCATAGTGCGCCCTTGGCAGGCGCTTAAGTAGAATACCAAAGACCGGGCAAGTTGTCAATAGCTTTTTTGGATTTTTGACAGAAAATTTCGCATTATTTTTGTGAAACTTGCGGGGCAAAAAACGGAGCCGGACTTTCGTCCGGCTCCGCCTCAAAACAGGGGTTTACTTGGAGAGGAAGCGCATGATCATGGCCGCAGCCTGCGCGCGGGTAGCAGTGGCGAGCGGAGTGAGAGCGCCGTTCTCGTCGCCCTCGGTGAGGCCAGACCCGCAGGCCCACTGGAAGGCGGACATCGCGTACTCGCTGATGCTGGTGGCATCGACGTAGCTCAGGATGTTGGTGCTCTCGCCCACGCTGACGTCATAGCCCTTTATCTGGGCGTAGCGGTACAGCATGGTGACGAGCTCCTGGCGGGTGATTGCCGCAGTCGGGTTCTCGCCGTCGGAGATGCCGTTGGTGATGACCCACTCCTGAGCCTTGGCGTACCAGCTGCTGCCGCCGGTGGTGTCAACGCCGCTCATGCGGGCGATGATGGTCCAGACCATCGCGCGGGTCAGCGTGTCGTTGGGCGCGAAGACGTAGGTGTCAACGCCGTCCATCAGCTTGTTCTCGTAGACGTACTTGACCGCGCTGTAGTACCAAGCGGAGCTGGAGACATCGTAGAACGGGAAGGTCGGGGTCTCAGGCTGCTCCGGCTGCTCCGGCTCGGGGACGTAGGGCGTGTCGGGGTGACGCACCCAGACGGCGGTGAAGGTCGTGTTGGCGGTGATGGTGACCTCCTGCAGCGCGCTATAGGTCTTGCCATCGGAGCAAGCCCAGCCGAGGAAAGCGTAGCCGCTCTTTCTCGGGGCCGCGGGAAGGGTGACCGTGTCGCCAGATTTTACAACGCTATACACGCTGCCGTCAACAGTGACTATGCAATTGCCCTTGGAAACGATGCTTCCTACCAGCTGGCCGTAAATTTCAGCAACGCCAGTTCCAAGATTGATGGCATTCGTCTTGTTGCCCCGGAGAATAACAGAGGAACTGGCATCAACATACAGGTTGAGAGGGGCGTTTTCATTATTAACGGTGTTAACATCCACATCATAACTGGCCTTACTGTAAGTGGATTTAAACGGCAAATCGTCGCCGCTGTTTGTGATGGTTACAACACTGCCATTCTCGAAAGCAAACTTACCGCTGCCATTGGTGTTGAGGCAGAACAGCGCGCTCGTACCAACGTCATTCAGAGTTATACGGCTGTTATCAGCGGTCAGGCCATAGCAGCTGAACCCGTAATCTCCAACACCGTTCATGGAAATCGTGCTGTCCTCAATGTTAAATACGCCGCCATTGGAGAAGTTTCCACGGTTGTTTTCGACCACGACGTAGGAGCCGATAATTTTGACAGTGCTGCTGGCACCGCCGGGCATGACCGTGGCGCTTCTGATATCATTCAAAGTTACAACTGCGTTCTTAAAAGCAAGAGTGCTGTTACTTCTGATGTCGAAAGCTATGCTGTTAGTCTCATCGTCTTTACCGTTGACAGTAATATTAGCTCCGTCAAAAGTGAGCGTTTTGCCGTTGGATATTACAAAAAGGGTTTTGTCCAACTCATTAACAGTAATGGTACTTCCGTTGGCGCTTTTAATTACAAGGCTATTATCAATCGTATATGTATCAGCCGCAAGAGTGACATCCTGCAAAAGCGTTACGGTGTCGCCGTCTTTCGTAACGGCAGCAAGGGCGCTCTGGAGGCTGGTGTACTTGTCGCCATTGACCTCGGCAACAAAGTCTTCATCCTTAGCGAGGTCGCCGTTGGCGGTCTTGCTTATGGTCTCGTTTGCGGCCATGACTTTTACATAGTCAGATACCTCGCTTATACTTCCGCTCGCAAGAGCAGCTTTCGCAGCAGTTTCGGCGGCTCTGTTAGCCAGGTACGCCTTAAACACGACTACACCATATTCACTGGAAGTGGTCACGTTGCTGATAGTCACAGGGAACGCGCCGGTGGACGGAGCGGCCGCACCGCCATCACCCTTGGCAGCGCTGCCGAGGAGGATGACCGCAACATCGCTGTTGATTTTAACGTTCTCTATCAAAGCCGACTCTATCGAAGCCGCGATTGGGGGGTTAACCCAATCATTGTTCTTAACATCCTTAGCCGCATCACCCTCGCCGTTGCGCTGGTTCAGCTTTATGGCGTTCTCACTATAAACGCCGGTGAAGGTGCTGTCCTTGATTACAACAGTGGCGTCAGTGACCTGGATAAGGTTCCAGTTGATGCCGTATGTGAGGCCAGTAGAACCAGCATTAAACGTGCAGCCTTCAATATAGAGCTCCTTGCAGTTGGACAGATACATGAATGAGGGATTAGCTTTGTCTTGAGCAGTGTTGCCCGTGAACTCGCAGTTAGTAATGGTCAGGTGCAGCTCGGGCGGGGTCTCCCAGCTCTGAACATTCGTCAGGTTGAAGCCGCTGCCGTCGAACTTCTGGCCGTCGATCTTCAGGTAAATGTCCTTACCGTTCCAACTGCCGTCAGCTATTGCCGTTTTATACGCGTCGACCGTGGTGAACGGGTTGTTTACCGTGCCATCCGGCCCATCCGCCAGCGCGGCGGCGGGGAGCAGGGACGCTACCATCAGCACAGCCAACAGCAGCGCCAGGATACTCTTCTTCATCTTACTTCTTCCTCCTAAGTATGTTTTTTAATGTATACGCAAACAATCGGTATCGAGACAGACAGGGTCTGTCTCGGCACAAGGGGGTACCCCCTTGAACGTGCTAATTCATAATAGCACCCAGCGATGGATAATTCAAGGATATTTTTGTTTTATTTTCAGGGATTCTTGTCAAACACTGTAAATTTCAACACTCGCACAGAAAATGTCCGTTAACGCCCGTCTCCGCCTGTCTTGACTTCGCCGCGGGCGCCTGCTACAATGGTCTCGAAAATGAATTATTCACTATTATATTTATAAAAGGAGGCGCCGCTGTGAATCAGTCGGAAGCCACTGTCCAATACGCCCAGGCCCTCAAGGCCGGGCAGAAGACCTACAAGGACTGCGTCCTCACCGGGCGCTACCCCTACCTTCAGATACTGGACGAGATCCTCGACGACTCCATGGTCGCCGGCGTCGTGGACCTCGGCGTCATCAATATCCCCTCCGAGCAGATCGTCGGCACCAAGGGCGAGGGCCGGCGCACCGCTTTCGCCGCCGACTTCATGCCCCTGCTCTCCCCCGACAGCGAGTTCGCCGTCAAATGGACCGAGCTCTGCGCCGCCCACCTCAGCGACGAGGGCATACGTGACCCCGTCCGCTGCTACGAGTACATGGGCCGCTTCTACGTCCAGGAGGGCAACAAGCGCGTCAGCGTCCTCAAAAGCTTCCGCGCCCCCTCCGTCCCAGGCTATGTCACCCGCGTCATCCCCGCCTACTCCGACGACGAGGCCGTCGTCATCTACTACGAGTTCATGGACTTCTACCGCCTGAGCGGCATCTACC
Organism: uncultured Eubacteriales bacterium; assembly: GCA_900544295.1. Taxonomy (GTDB): domain Bacteria; phylum Bacillota; class Clostridia; order Oscillospirales; family Oscillospiraceae; genus Scatomorpha; species Scatomorpha intestinigallinarum. Next base: position 33,698 of record UQUO01000011.1, read on the forward strand.
AGGTCTATTTCAGCCGCCGTGGCTCCTTCGCCAAGCTCCAGGCCGCCCTCGGCTTCGACCCCGACCACGTCTGGACCGAGGACGAGCGCCGCCGGTTCCAATCCGCTTTCCACTACTTCAAGGACGCCTTCTACAAGCTTGGCGGCAAGAAGCTGCCCATCACCGTGGCCGACGCCCTGCTCGTCTGGCTCAGCTACTACCCCATTGGCTCCATCAAGGAGCTCACCGTCCCCGAAATAACCAAGACCCTCTCCGCCATCTGGTCAGACCTTAAGGCCAAGACCCAGGGCGAGCCCATCGAAGTCAGCACCGACGACGCCGAGGAGGCCCCCTCCAAAGGCATCCTCAACCGCATCTTCGGCTCCGTCTTCCTCCCGAACCACCTGAACGTCGCCTTCATAAACCGCCCGGACCCCATCCACAGCAGCTGGATATCCGGTCACGACCTCGGCCGCCGCACCCTCGAGGCGGCCATGAGCCGCGAGGTCACCGTCCGCAGCTACAACCTCGAACCCGACAGCGACGTGGACGCCGTCATGGAGCAGGCCGCCGAGGACGGCGCGCAGGTCGTCTTCGCCACCACCGCGCCCCTCATCTCCGCCTGCCGCAAGCTCGCCGCGCGTCATCCGGAGATAAAGGTACTCAACTGCTCCGTCGCCATGCCCTACCCCGGCGTGCGCACCTATTACTCCCGCATCTACGAGGGCAAGTTCATCACCGGCGCCATCGCCGGGGCGATGACGAAATCCGACCGCATCGGCTACATCGCCAGCAACCCCATCTTCGGCGTCCCCGCCGGGATCAACGCCTTCGCCCTCGGCGCCCGGCTCACGAACCCCAACGCCCGCGTGAGTCTCGCCTGGTCCTGCGTCAGCGAGGACCCCATCAGCGGCCTGCTGGAGCAGGGGGTTGACATAATATCCAACCGCGACATACCGACCCCGCGCCAGCCCCAGGGAAGCTGGGGTCTGTGCGCCGTCGAGCCCGGCAGGACACTCAGGCCTCTGGCCTCCCCCTACTGGGACTGGGGCAACTTTTATATCAGGCTCGTGTCCTCCATCCTCCACGGCGGCTGGGAGGCGCTGGACTACAAAAACAGCGGCAAGGCCGTCAACTACTGGTGGGGCATGCGCAGCGGCACCGTCGGCCTCAAGCTGGCGGACGACCTGCCCGACGGCGTGCGCAGCCTTGCAAACATCCTCTGCCAGGGCATAATCGACGGCACATTCACGGTCTTCCACCGCAAATACCGCTCCCAGGACGGCTCAATCGAGAGCGACGGCAACCGCTGGCTCAGCCCGGAGGACGTGCTGCACATGGACTGGCTCTGCGACTGCGTTGACGGCAGCCTCCCCGCCTATGACGAGCTTTTGCCGATGTCTCGCTCCATCGTGCGTCTCCAGGGCGTTTACCGCGAAAAGCTGCCGCCCGAAAAGGAGGGGCCGCTGCTGTGAAGCTCCTGCTGCTCTCGGACAAGGAGAGCCCATATCTCTGGGATTACTACCAGCCGGGCCGCCTGAGCGCTTACGATCTGATGCTCTCCTGCGGGGACCTGAACCCGAAGTATCTGAGCTTTCTGGTGACGATGGGCCGCGCGCGGCTGCTGTATGTACACGGCAACCACGACACGGGCTATGAGCGGACGCCGCCGGAGGGCTGCGAGTGCATAGAGGACAAGCTTGTGGAGGTGAACGGCCTTCGCATCCTTGGCCTGGGCGGCAGCGCGCGCTACAGCGGAGGGCCGCACCAGTACACGGAGCGGCAGATGCGCTGGCGGCTGCTGCGCGCGGAGCTGGCGGTGCGCCTGGCCGGCGGCGTGGACATCGTGCTCACGCACGCGCCGCCGCGCGGCTTCGGCGACGCCGAGGACTACGCCCACCGCGGCTTCGAGGCCTTTTTCCCATTTCTGGACCGCTTCAAGCCTGCATATCTCATACACGGCCACGTTCACATGAACTATGGCCTGAACATACCCCGCAAGGTCCAGCGCGGCTGCACCACGATCATAAACGCCTGGGAAAGATACGCCCTGGAAGTCTGAACCCCCCGGAAGGCCGAAACCGGCTTCCCGGGGGGGTGTTTTCACGTTCTGCGGCGGGGTTTGGGGCCGTAAAGGCGGATGAGGGGCTCTTCGGCTATGTAGTTGAAGAGGTAGAAGTCCTCCGAATAGCTGTCGCCCCCGGCGGGGCGGAAGGAGGCCTCTATGACGGCGGGGTCGTAGGCGTAGACATACCCCGGAAAGAGCGCCGACCAGCGCGAGGCGAGGCGGCGATGTGCGTCCCGCTCCGGCGCGGGCAGCAGAAAGGCCTGTTCCAGCCGCGATGAGAGCGACGCCCAGGCTCCGGCGGAAACCGGCGGCAGGCGGCGGCAACTGCGCAGATAGTTCAGTATCTGCTCCGCCGCCTCAAGGAACAGCGCAGTGTTGCTGCGCGAATAGCTGAGGCTGTAGTCCGGGTCATCCGCCGAGGCCCGGTATCTCAGAGTGAAGCTCAGGTTTGCCCTGTCGGGCGTCCTTCCGGCCCACATGTGGCCAATGCGCGGCAGTATGCTGCGCCAGTCCTCCGGCCCGCGCCCTGAGCCGAAGCACTCCGCCGCGGCCAGCTCCCTCTCGCCCAGCGCCGCGGCGGTGACATCCGTTCCACCTGCGTTTTCGGTGACGCTTTCGAGCAGCACGTCGTTCACCCAGGAGTTGCCGCCGGAGAAGAGCTGGTGCGCATAGGTATCCGCGAAGCTGTGCAGATATATGCCTATGCGCATGAGCGCGGCGCGTCTGGAGCCCCGCCCAGAGAGCAGCGCGGCGCGCGCCTCAAGCAGCTGCGAGCTTGCGAGCGAGCCGTCCCCAAGCCGCGCGGGTACGGTGCGGCAGTCAGCCCAGTCTGCGCGCGGCGAGGCAGGCAGGAAGTGGAACGGTGCAAGCGTGAATTTCTGCGCGCGCGGGAGCAGAAGCGATGCAAAATCCGCAAGTCCGCCCGAGCCCGTGGTCACGGGCTCGAAGTTGCCCTCAAGCGGACTGCCGCCCGGACTGTACAGGTCGTGGTCGCGGCTCAGGCGGATATATCGCGGCACATTTCCGCAATACAGGCTGCCGCGCCTGTCGAAGTCGTCCACGAACTGCGAAAAAGCCGCGAGCCTCTGCGCCTCCGCCCCAGGAAAACCCGCCTCGAGCGCAAGCGTCTTGACGGCAAAATAGTGAAACGTGATATCCATAACCCCTCCGCGCCGAAATGCCGGCTCAAGGCAGGATATTCCCCCCAGCGCCAGATCATGCGCGGGGCGCACCTATAATTTGCATATTGCTATCATCGTTGGGTGAAAACTAACCGTGTCTATCCATTCGGCAAAAACTTTTCCGCAGCGCGATACAGCCGCTCTCCACGCGCCTCAAAAAACTGTTTGTACGAATTGCAGTAGTAATTCAGTCCAACAGAGCCGTCGGGCTGGCTGATGCGCTCTCTCCTGCACCCGTTTCTGCACAGGCGGTAAACCGGACACCCAGCACATTCCTCCGGGACAGCGCAAGAAGCGGAAACGAAACCTGCCGCGGTATCTGACTCGGAAAACTGGTCAAAGCTCTGCTCGCCGACCCTTCCAAGACAGTACTCGTCCAGCACGTAGAAATCGCATGGGTACACTCGCCCATCGCCCTCAACAACAAACTGAATGCTGCATCTGCCGTTCATAGAGCAGGCCTCCGGAGGCGAGCCCAGCAGCATGTGCAGCCAGTTATCGATGTGACGGATGCTCACATATTGCCCTTTCAAAAGGTCAGCATACCAGAGATCGAATATGCGTATGAGAAACCGTCCGTATTCATCCGGTTTCATGCTGTGAACGTCCCCATCTCGCCCGGAATTTAAAGGTTCAAGGCAAGGAATGAACTGGAGCCACTTAAAGCCATGCTTTTTGAAGAAGTTATAAATGCTTTCCGCCCGTTTGGCGCTCTGGGCAGTGACAACGCTGAGTATGTTGTATTCCGCGCCGGCTCTGTCCAGGAGATGCGCTGCATTCATGACCCTATTGAAAGTATCTTTGCCTGCCAAGTCCTTTCGGCAGCCGTTGTGTACATCAGCCGGTCCGTCCAAAGACAGGCCAACCAGGAAACCATTAGACGCCAGAAACTCCGCCCACTGCTCATCAATAAGATATCCGTTCGTCTGGATAGCGTTGAATACCCTGACATCTTTTTTTGCGTATTTGCGCTCCAGCTCCAAGACAGCCCGGTAAAACCCGAGCCCGGCGAGAGTGGGTTCGCCGCCCTGAAACAGGAAAGTACAGTCTCTGTCGGCGTAGTCCAAGGCTGAAGCGATGAGCTTTTCCAGCGTGTCCATGGTCATGTATCCGGCAAAGCCCCTCTCTCTGTTTGCTGCCACATCCTTGTAGAAACAATAGCTACAGTTCATGTTGCATGCGGAAGAGGCTGGCTTTATGAGTACACTCAGCGGCGGCATATTACTTCTCCCCCAAACCTATAGGCATTGTACACGCACATTATTATAACTACCACAAGAAAAACGGCAAGCAACTTATTTGTCGTCTCTGTAGATATCTTTTTGCTTATTTCGCTTCCAACAAGCCCTCCGAGTATACCCGCCGATACCATGAGCACAAGTTCCATAGGAACAAACTGGGGCACTGTACCCTTCAGGACACTTGAGGCCAGGTTTGACAGCTGTGAAAAAGCGATTATGTATAGAGATGTGGCCGCCGCCTTCTTGGTGTCCATGGAGAAAGCCAGGGTCAGGACGGCGATATTGATGGGACCGCCGCCAATGCCGAGGAAGGCCGAGCATACGCCCAAAAGCACGCCGATCACGACGACAGCTGCCAGCCTGTGAATATGATATGTCGGCAAGCGCTCTTTAAGCCGGACAGTATACAACAGGGTGACGGCAGTGATGAGCCCCAGGGCTACTTTAAGCAGTTCATAATAACCCACATCCTCGCGTTCCGGCTCATAGCCGCTGCAAGCAGCTCGCAAAAGGCTCGTGCCTTGGGCAAAGCTCGGCAGCTCTGCTCCGCACATTTCCAGAATTGTGGGGAACAGATCCACAGCCGGGTCCACGATTTGGCTGACCCTCGTTCCGCCTGCAATGACAGATGGCCACCTTATTGCCAGAGGAACGTGCGCGGACGCTTCATGGAAGCTCGACTTGTATTCCAGCCCATGCTCCCCACACATATCGCCATGGTCGCTCACAAAAATGACGGCGGTGTTGTCAAAAATACCGTTCTCCCTGAGCCAGGCATCTATTCTTGCAAGCTGGTCATCTACACACGACACAAGCCCATAGTATTTTGCCCTGTAACGTGCGGAGGCCTCGGCTTTCCAGGAAGGCACGGTCGGAGGCAGCTCGACGTTCTCGGGCGAGTACATATTGAGATATGGCTCTACCGACATATCAACGGGAGAATGAGGTATTCCGTAGCATATCATGGCCATAAACGGACGGTCATTCCGTACCATCCTGCCCATAAACTCCAACAGGTGGCCGGTCTGATACTCCGGCTCAAAGCGTCTGCTGGTACGTGGCGTCCTGTCGTCATTTCTGTAAAAAATACCGTTTATGTAATGATGCCCCCGACTATAGCCTATAAACTCGTCAAAGCCGAGCCTGTATTCTCTAGGGACATAATCGAACTTGTTCCCACCATTGAGATGCCATTTGCCTATCCAGGCTGTTTCATAACCCCTGGTCTTTACAGCCTGAGGCAGAAACGTCCCTGGCCAATTCAAGTTTATAGGATAGTGATTAGTACACATCCCGATACTGTGTGCATACGCGCCGCTCATTAGCGAAGCTCGAAACGGACAGCAGAGCGGAAAAGAGGTATATGCGTTTTCAAAATACGCGCCTGCCTCAGCCAAAGCATCAAAAGCAGGCGTTTTGACCAATTTGTTGCCTGAGCGGGATGTGGCGTCGTAACGCATTTGGTCAGGGTATATGAGTACTATGTTTGGGAGAGAAGAACTCATGTTATCACCTTTTATGCATCTTTTTCTTCAACGGTATTATATTATCGGGTAATAAGCAAGGCCAATATACGCAATCGTTTGCGTATATTTGTACAGACGCCATCCCTGGTTTTGCGTAAAACAGGCACAAATTCAAAAATAAGCCGGCAAGGTGGAGCGAAGTGCTCCGGCCTTGCCGGCTTATCTAATTCACTTATTTACTTAATGCCAACACCGAGCCTTACCACTGTGTCAGTTCGAGGTAGAGGTCCTTATACTGCCTGGCGGAGTTCTGCCAGGAGACATCCTTGGCCATGTCGCGCTGGACTACTTCGTCCCAGTGATAGCGGTTCGTGAAATACACGGTCTTGGCGCGGTTCACGGCGTCGAGCAGCAGGCCGGCCTCGTAGCGGTCGAAGGTGAAGCCGTTGCCGTCGCCGGTGAAGTCGTTGTAGGGCTCCACCGTGTCCTTCAGGCCGCCCGTCTCGCGGACGATGGGCAGGGTGCCATAGTGCATGGCGTTCAGCTGCGTCAGGCCGCAGGGCTCGAAGCGCGAGGGCACGAGCAGCGCGTCCGCGCCCGCGTAGATGCGGTGGGCGCGCGCCTCGTCGTACTGGATGCAGGCGCTGAAGGTGCCGCGGTTCGTCGCCTCGTACCAGCGGAAGGTGTCCTCATACTGCGCGTCGCCCGTGCCCAACACGACGACCTGGGTGTTGCCGTCGAGCACCTGCGGGATGATGCTGCTCACGAGGTCCAGGCCCTTCTGGTTGGTCAGGCGGGAGATGAGGCCTATTACGAACTTGCTCTCGTCCTCCTCCAGGCCCAGCTCGCGCTGCAGGGCGCGCTTGTTGGCCATCTTGTGCTCCAGCACGTTGCCGAGCCAATAGTTCTCCGCAAGGGCGGGGTCGGTCGCGGGGTCCCACATTTTGTAGTCTATGCCGTTCACGATGCCGCGCAGCTTCCAGTTGTGATAGCGCAGGTGGCCCTCAAGGCGCTCGCCGTACTCGGGGGTCTGGATCTCGGCGGCGTAGGTGCCGCTGACGGTGGTTATGCGGTCGGCATAGGCGAGGCCGCCCTTGAGCATGTTGGCCTCGACATAGTCCTGCTGCAGCGCACCCATGTTGAACACGCTGTCGGGCAGGCCGGACCAGTACTTGATGGTGGGGATGTTGTAGACGCCCTGGAAGCGGAGGTTGTGGATGGTGAGGATGGACTTGGCGCGGCCCACGGGCGTGTCATGGAACAGGGTTCGCAGGTAGACAGGCACCAGCGCCGCCTGCCAGTCGTGGCAGTGAACGATGTCCGGTATCCAGTCCATATAATTCAGCGCGGCCAGCGCGGCCTTGCTGAAGAAGCAGTACTTCGGGATGTCGTCCACGAGGTTCAGGTAGGGATTGCCGGAGGAAAAGAACTCCTGGTTGTCGATGAAGTCGTATACGACGCCGTCGTTTATATACTCCATGATGCCGACGTAGTAGCTGCGGCCGGTGTTGCCGAGGTCCATGTAGAACTCGCCGCGGTAGACCATCTTGTCCTGGTACTCCTGCGGGATGCAGGCATAGCGGGGCAGGATGACGCGCACGTCGCAGTTCAGGCGGGCAAGCTCACGGGGCAGGGCGTACATGACGTCGCCCAGGCCGCCGGTCTTGACAAAGGGGTGGCACTCGGAGCCTATAAACGCCACGCTGCGGCGCGGCAGGGTGGACATGTCGAACACGGGCTGGGCCTCCTCAACGGCAGCAGCCTCCTCAGCGGGGGCGGCTTCAACAGCGGCGGGCTCCGCCGCAACGGCGGGAGCCTCTTCAACGACAGGAGCGGCATCGACCACCGGGGCCTCCCCGGACGCAGGCTGGGCCTCGACCGCGGGAGCGGCCTCGACCACCGGCGCCGCCGCAACGGCGGGGGCCTCTTCAACGACAGGAGCGGCCTCGACAACGGGCGCTGTCTCCGCGGCGACGGGGGCGACATCCTCTACCACCGGGGCGGTCTTCTTAGACGCGGACTTGCGGGCGGCGGGCTTCTTCTCAGCCGGCTTTTCGGAGGCAGGCGCAGCCTTCTTCGCGGCAGAGGCGGGCTTCTTCGCGGAGGAGGCGGCTTTCTTAGGGGCTGCCTCCTTCTTCTCGGCGGGCTTTTCCGCAGCAGGCTTCTTCTCCTCAGGCTTCTCAGCGGCGGGAACGGCCTTCTCAGCGGCAGGGGCCGCCTTCTTGGCAGTGGAGGCGGGCTTCTTCGCGGGGGCCTTCTTCGGGGCGGCCTCCTTCGGGGCGGCCTCCTTCTTTTCCGCGGGCTTTTCGGCCTGCGGGGCCGCGCTTTCCTTTGTCTCTGTTATCTTCTCATCAATGGTGTCTGTTTTCTTCCGTGCCATTACGTATCTTCCTTTCGCATGTCTACGATTATGGCGCCCTGCTGCCGTGACCGGCGAATTCCCGGCCCGGGCTCGGGCTTCTCAGCCGCCGCCTCTCATTAGGGCGGCATCCGCCGGGACAGAGTGGGAACTCTGTAAGCAAGTTCCATTCCCGACCGATACAGTAGTATACAGCTCCCAGCGCCGAAAAGCCACAGGAAACAAGTCATAATCGTCCATTTAATTTACACTTATAGCCGATAAGTGAAAAAATGGATGCTCACGATCTCAGCAATTGCCCGTATAGACATATTTCAGCCTTTCCCGCGCGACGTCGGCAAGCCGGTATACCCGCTCGACCGGCGTGGGCGGCATATCGCGCATCAGGTGGCGTGGGAAGAAACGGGAGAGGTGCAGGGGGATCTCGGGGCTTATGGAGGCGAGCCAGGCGGTCAGCTCCCGCATCTCATGCTCGCCGTCGTTGCAGCCGGGGACGAGGAGCGTAGTCACCTCCAGGTGACAGGCCCGCGCCGCAAGCTCTATGGAGCGCATGACTGCACTGAGGTCCCCGCCCAGGCGGCGGTACCAGTCTTCAGTGAAGCCCTTGAGGTCAATATTCACGGCGTCGATGAGCGGGAGCAGCTCCTGCCAGGGCTCGGGCTCGATCGTGCCGTTAGTGACAAGGACGTTCACAAGGCCCGCCTTTCGCGCCAGGGCGGCGCAGTCGCGGATGTACTCAAAGCCGACCAGCGGCTCGTTGTAGGTGTAGGCCAGGCCAATATTCCCGCGCGTGCGCAGCCCGAGGGCCAGCTGCACAAGCTCTTCCGGCGGGCAGTCGCGCGCAGGAAAGTCCTCGCCCGCGGTGGATATCTCGGCGTTCTGGCAAAAGGGGCAGCGCAGGTTGCAGCCGAAACTGCCCGCGGAGAGGATGAGACTGCCGGGGCGAAAGCGGCGCAGGGGCTTCTTTTCGATGGGGTCGAGGGCGAGGGAGGTCAGCCTTGCGTAGCCCAGCGGGACGATTCGCCCGCCCCTGTTCGCCCGCGCGCGGCACAGGCCCGTCTGCCCCTCGGCCAGCCGGCAGCGGTGGAAGCAGAGGCCGCACTGTGCGCTCATTTGTGCCTCACCACCTCGAAACGTGCGAGCTCATAGGGCTCGTCCGCGCGGATGCCGCCCTTTTGCAGCGCTATGCGCAGCTGCTGCCAGGCCGTGTCCACGCCGTCCAGGTCGGGCAGCAGCAGGCCGCGCCTGCTGCCTCTTGTGACGATGACGCCGTAGCGTCTGGGCTCAAGCTCCGCGGCCGAGGCGATGGGCTCGGGCTCTCCCAGGACGTCCACGCTGTATTCGAGACCGGCCAGCTCCCCGGCCTTCACGGGCGGGAAGCGCGGGTCATGAGCGCCGGCTGAGACGGCGTTGCGGACTATCTCCCAGGCAAGGCTGCCCTGCGTGGGCGCGATGGTGCCGATACAGCCGCGCAGACGTCCCCCGGCGTGCAGGGAGACGAAGGCGCCGGCGGCCCTGCCCGTCAGCTCGGCTGGAAGACCGTCGGGCAGGGTGTCGAGGCTCCGACCGGTGCGCACATAGGTTTCGAGCGAGAGGCGGGCAAGACGGACCCAGGCATCCTCGCCGGAGCGGCGCGCATCCGCCCGTTCGCTCATAACGCGCTCGTAGGCGGCCTCGAAGCGGCGGCCCTCGTCCCTGCCCGTAACGGGGAAGAGCGCCACGGCATAGCCGACGCCGAAGGGCCCCTCGTGACTCAGCAGCTCCGGCGCGACGGCCAGGCCGTCCAGCGCGCCGGACATCATCTGGAAAGCGCGCAGGCCGCACTCCGCCGCCCGCTCGCAGAGGGAAGGCTCGATGGCGAGGAAGCTCAGAAAGTCGCCCGAGGCCATCGCCCCGGTCACGGCCTCGTCGAAGGCCGGTCCCTCCGGGGCGAAGCCGTATGGGCCGTCGGCGCGCAGCTTGTGCGAGAGGTCGCCGCTGGCGACAAAGACGGCGCGGCGGCCGAGCTTTTCCACCGCCCTGGCGGCGCAGCGGCCGAGCCGGTAGTGCTCGAGCGGGGAGAAGCCCGAGAGGCCCACGCGCACTATGGGGCAGGAGACGCCGGCCCGGCGCAGGTAGTAAAGAGGTATGAGGGTGCCGTGGTCTAGCTCCTCCCCTCGCTGGCCGAGCGTCCCGGCCTCAAGGCGCGAGTCCCGGGCAAGGCGGATTATTTCTTCACGCAGCTGCGCGTCGTATTCCGTCTCGACCTGCAACTGCGGCGCGCCGAAAGCGGACATGTCGCCCCGGGCGCTTTTGCCGGGGGAGATGTGGAAGTAGTCGCTGTACATGACCGTGTGCGGGGAGGCGACGACGAGCACATCGGGCGCCCAGTGCGCCACCGCCTCCGCCGCCGCGCGCATGGCCCGCTCCGTAGCCGCGATTTCGCTCTCCCGCCCGCGCCCCACCTCCGGCAAAAGCACCGGCGGATGCGGCATCAGAACAGCCCCAAGCATGGACATAGCGCTCAGCTCCTTTTCCTTGGAGTTTGTATTGGTATTATATCACCTCCCTGCCAGAAGAAAAAGCCTGGAAGCTCGGTGATAGAATATGCTCCTTGGCGAAGCGTACTCCAGCTCCGCTTGATCAGACGGCCGTTTGCTGGGATAAAACTACAAAGGTCGGCACAGGTTTCTTGTCATCATTAAGGCTTCCCGCGCCGCCACGCCAACAGTAAATGAATTCTGGTATTTGCGCTGCTTTCCGGACTAACAACCGCATAGCACGCGAAGGCTTTTATAAAACAAGCTCGGGCCATCAAGCAACAACATAAGCTCCAGATTACATGTACCCGGTACAGATAAGTCCGAAAGTGTACTTGCGGTAGGCGAATAGAATATAGCATCAATGAAAGGTGGTGCTGCAATATGCTTGCGGGGGCGTTCATGATGCTGCTGTCGAGCGCATTTCTTATGCTGAGGCTGGGGCCCCCTTCCGGCTCCTTTCCCAGACCGCTGTCGCCCGAAGAGGAGCGCAAATATGTAGACCTATGGCTCTCCGGCGACATTGAGGCGCGCAACGTGCTCATCGAGCACAACCTCCGTCTCGTGGCGCACATCATCAAGAAATACTACACCCAAGCTGACGACGCCGATGACCTCATCTCCATCGGCACCATCGGCCTCATCAAAGGCATCAACACCTATCGCCCCGAAAAAGGCGTCCGTCTCGCCACATATGCCTCCCGCTGCTGTGAAAATGAGATATTGATGTACTTTCGTGCTCTGAAAAAGTCGGCAGGGGATGTGTCGCTGTCGGAGTCCATAGACGTGGACGGGGATGGGAACACACTTTCGCTCATGGACATCATCTCGCAGGAGGACGACATGGCTGAGCGCATCGGGGACTGCGAGACCTGCCTGCGCCTGCGCGAATACGTGGACAGCGTCCTTAGCGAACGTGAGGCGGAGATAATAAAGCTCCGCTACGGCCTGCGGGGCTCGAAACCCCTCACCCAACGCGAAACCGCCACCCTCTGCGGCATCTCCCGCAGCTATGTATCGCGCATTGAAAAGCGTGCGCTGGAAAAGTTGCGCGTGGCGCTGGGGGAGGATATTTGAAGATCCCCGCGCGGCCAAGACCGCGCGGGGATCTTTAGTCTTCTCTCAGCGCCGGGGGCGCATCGGCTTTGATTTCGGCTCGCCACGACTTGCCGCGGTACAAAAAGCGGAAACGCAGCGCCTTCCAGCCTCGCGGCAGAGCCGGTCTCAGCTCGGGACCATCCGGGCCAAGGCGCAGGCCGGCAAAGCCAAACGCCAGAGTCTGCCAGGTCTCGCCCAGGCAGGCCAGGTGCAGTCCCTCCTTGCCGGTATTGCCCATGACGTCCCTCAGGTCCAGGTACAGCGCCTTTTCCCAGTACCGCTCAGCAGCGTCGGGCAGAGCGTTCTGCGCGGCAAAAAGCGCGTGCGTGGCAAAGCTCAGGGTTGAATCGTGCAGGCAGATGGGCTCAAAATCCTCCCAGGCCGCCGCCTTCTCCTCCGGCGTGAAGAGTCCCGGCAGCCGCGTCATCAGCAGCAGCACGTCCGCCTGTTTTATCACCTTGAACCTCTGCACCCTGTCGAAGCAGACCCGGTGATAGCTCGCGCCGTCGCCCTGCTTCAGGCTCGGCGGATACACCGGCTCAAGCAGGTGCAGGCTGTCATCCTGCCGCAGACGTCCCGTTTCCGGGTCGCGCGGGACGGGTATCTTCTCTGCCAGCTCCAGCCAGCCCAGCGCCTCCACCGGGCTCAGCTTCAGGGCCGCGTACTGCTCTCTGTCCTCCCGGCTCAGGCGCGCTGCCGCCTCGGCGGCCAGTTCCAGGTTCCGGCGCACCATCAGGTTCGTGAAAAGGTTGTTGCTCGTGATGCCGCAGTACTCGTCCGGCCCCTTGCAGAAGAGAAGGTTCACCCCGCCCCCCGGCGCAGGCGAGTAGCGGCTCAGCCAGAAGCGCGCCGTCTCGACAAACAGCTCGGCGGCGCCGGAGAAGAACAGCTCGTCGTCCCCCGTCCACTCAAGGTAATTGCCCAGAGCGTAGGCCACGTCGGCGGTGACGTGCACCTCGCTCGCGCCTATGTCCCAGCTCTCGCACTGTTCGCTGCCGTCCAGCGAGGCCATCCAGGGATAGCGCGCGCCGGCGGAGTTCATGCGCCTTGCGTGTTCCTTCGCTGCGGGCAGGGCGCCTATGCGGTAACGCATCAGGCTGCGCGCAGCCTGCGCATCCTCCAGAACGTAGAAGGGCGCAAGAAAGAGATCTGTGTCCCAGAAATAGCAGCCCTTGTAGCGCGCGTGGCTCAGGCCGCGCGCGCCTATGCTCACGCTCGAATCGCGGGCGGAACAGTTGGCCGTCAGCTGATAGATCACATAACGCATGGCAGTCTGCGCGGCCTCGTCGCCCTCTATCTCGACCCCGCGCTCCTCCCAGAGTTCCCGCCAGGCAGAGCGCTCGGCCTCCAGAGCGGAGCCGAAGCTCCAGTCCGAGCCGATGTCCAGCCCCGCGAGGGGGTCTATATCGCGGCTCGTGCGGATGCGTGCGCCGATTTCTATGGCCGCTGGGCCGCCGCGGCCCATGAAGCGCAGGTACATGCCTTCCTCCGAGGGCTCGTAGGCGGCGAATTCGAGCCCCTCGGAGCGGACCCTCAACTCCATATCCAGGCCAAGGCCCGTGTACAGGGTGCTGAAGGCCGCTGTAAGCCCTTCCGGGCCTCCGGAGTGGGAGATGAGGCGGGTCATGCGCAAAGTCTCGCTGTTCTCCTTCACCTGGTCGTCCGGGATGGGGCTGTTGCGCGCCGCGCAGTCTATGCCGGCGCGCAGGCAGAGGCCCGCGCCTTCCGTGAGCTCCACGCGCTGGAAGAGCCAGCCCGGCCGGGCCATCGAGAAAAAGCGCCGCTCATATACCTCCGCCGAGCCTCCCGGCCCCTGCGCGGCGTAGCGCAGGCTGAGAAGCCCCGAGCTCAGATCCAGCTCCCGCTCAACTTCCGCCGCCGGGCCGAGGGGCGCGCCCCCGGCTTCGAGGCCCAGATATATCGGCGTGGGCAGGTTTACAAAGTCGGTCAGCGGGCTGCTCTCGGTTATCCTGTCGAACATCCCCGCCATGAAGAGCCCGGCGTCTAGGGGCCTGGGCTCCGGGCGCAGGGCTACATAGCCCCTCGCGCCCATGCGGCCGTTGCCTGTAAAAAACACGCTCTCGTGCAAGCGCTCCTCCGCCGCGCCCGTTGCGGCTATGCGCCAGCCCTCCAGTCTCACGTCAGTCCGCATGCCGCTCACCTCCCAGCGCAGAGCGCAGAGCGTGGCAGATGAAGCCAGCGCAGGTGGCGAAGGCCTCGCCCGTGGCGCACTCGCCCGTGTGCTCGTCCACGCTCTCGCAGGCGATGCCGTTGTCGAGCTTTGCGCGGCGCAGATGCTCCAGCGCCTGCTCACTGCGGCCACACAGCAGGCTGTTGCCTATGCTCAGCAGCCAGGGGTGCGGCGCGTGGGGGCAGCCTATCTCCGCTATCTCACAGCCAGCAAAGCTGTAGGCGTAATCAGGGCTGCGTATGGCTTCCGCCGTCTTCAGATACAGCGGGTCGTCTGCCGAGCAGAAGCCGTAATAGGGCAAAAGCAGCAGGCTCCCCGGCGGCTCGTCATAGACGTCGTGCCCGCCCTGGAGGTCCACGGACCAGGCAAACATGCCGTCGAAAACACAGTTTTCATATATCGCGCGGCGCACGGCCTCTGCCCGCAGCATCAGCTCCTCGCGTCCCAGCAGCCGTCCAAGCGCCCGCAGGGCGCGCCAGACCAGGACGTTATCGTAGGTGAGGTAGGGATGGACCCGCTCGTCGTCCGTGGGCTGCAGGAAAGTCTCGTACAGCTCGCAGCCCTCGGCGCGGACGGCGTCCAGCTTGCGCAGTATCTCCTCTATGCCCCAGCGCACATCTGGAACCTCGAACACCGAGAGGTCACCCGTCTCGTCCGCGTAGCGTTCGAGCGCCAGCACGGGGGCCACGAGCTCGTCCAGCTCGAAGCCCGGCTCCAGCACCGCGCCGTCTATGAACCTGGAGTGCACGCCTATGTTCCGCCGCTGCCGCCCAAAGACATAGCCCAGCATCTCACGCGCGAGGGCGGGGTCTGCGTCGAGCACGGCGGGGAAGCTCCAGAGCAGGCTGTCCCTGTCCCAGTATGCGGCGCTGACGTAGTAGCGCGGCGAACGGCTGGTGACAAGGACCAGCTCCTCCGTGTCCAGCGTCCTGCCCGTGGAATAGAAGATGCAGAAAAACAGATTCGTATTGTACAGCCTCGTAAGCGCCCCGTCTGCAAAAAGGCGGCTGCGCCCTTTGAGCCAGGCGAGGCTGCGGCGGAGCTCCCAGTCCCAGCCGCGGCGCTGCATTTCCCGCGCGCTCGTGACGGCGGATATCTCTTCAAGCCCGAGGCCCCACCAGACTGTGAGCTCCGCAGACTGCCCCGGCGCAAGGCAAGCCGCGCGAGAGAGCCGCCAGGCGCGGCCTTCCGCCGCGGGTGCGAACTCCGCCTCCGCCTCCGGCTCGCAGATGGGCGCGAGGGCAAAAAGCGGCACGCCGCACATCTGCTCAAAGACGGGCAGCCCGCTCCAGCCGCTCACGAAGCAGCGAAGCGAGCCCTCGATGCGTTTGTCCACATTGACGCAGTGCCAGGCTGAGCCGGCCAGGCCGCGCAGGCCGAAGCGGAACTCCGCCGCAGGTCCCGTATTCTCAAACCGGAGCCTGTAGCCGAAACCGCGCTCCCCCACCGGAGCGAGGATGACGCCCTCTATCCTCAGCCCGCCCGAGCGCGCCTCAAAGCGCGGGTACCAGAAGCCGAGGCGCTCCCATTCAAAGTCCGACAGCCCGGCCTCGGCCCCGTCCAGCTCCACGAAGGGCCGCATCAGCGGCTCCGCCTCGCCCCCCCGCAGCTCTATGAGCCCGCGCGAGCCCATGTGCAAAAAGCCCAGGTCCTCCACCGCGCCGTTCTTCTCATTCACACGCGGCAGCGAAAGCAGCTCGCTGCCTGTGGGCAGGTATCTCTCCATCATGAGCCTCCGTTCACGGAAAGTGGTTAATCGTTTCAACTCTTTTACTTATCAAATATACCTAAATTTTCGGGCTTGTCAAGAATATTTTAGCTAAATTCGCAAAAACCTATTGACAGTGTTGCCAAAATTGGCTTATTATTAGGCCACGGGTTATTTAATCGGTTAAACGCTAGCAAGGAGGCGGTAAAATGGCTCGCTCAACCCTCAAGGACGTCGCGCGCAGGGCGGGCGTCTCCCCCGCCACCGTATCCTATGTCCTGAGCGGCAAGCGCACGATATCGGAGGACACGAAGCGCCGCGTGCGCGAGGCCGTGGAGGCGCTGGACTATGTCCCCGACCTCGCCGCCCGGGGCCTGAGCCGCCGGGACTCGATGCTCATTGGCGTGGTCGTCCCGCAGACGGAGCCGGGAGACCGGCTGATGTTCCAGAACAGCTTCTACAGCGAGGTGCTGGGCAGCATAGAGTACTACGCCCGCCAGCGCGGCTACCACATCCTCATCTCCGCTACGGACGCCAACGAGAGCTATCTCACCCTGGCAAAGCAGCGCAACCTCGACGGCATCATCGTCATAGGCATGTATCCCGACGAGTTTTACCAGCAGATGAAAAAGACGCAGATACCCATCGTCCTCATCGACAGCTACTGCAACGACCACTATTACAACAACATCCGCATAGACGACGCCTACGGCAGCTATCTCGCAACACGTTATCTGCTCGACTGCGGGCACCGGGACGCGGCCTTTTTCGCCGGGCAGCTGAAGGAAAACGGCGTCATGAAAAAGCGCCTCGCAGGCTACAGGCAGGCCCTGGAGGAGTTCGGCGTTCCCTACCGGGAGAGCTTCGTCTTTGAGGGGCAGATCGACTACAAGAGCGGCGTAGCCATGGCTGCGAGCCTGGCGCGCTCCAGCCTGGGCGCGACGGCGGTGGTCGCTGCGGCGGACATTCTGGCCATCGGCGCCGTCCGCGGCTTTTACGACGCGGGACTGCGCGTTCCGGAGGACATGTCCATCATCGGCTTCGACGACCTGGAGATATCGCAATACCTGGCGCCGGGGCTCACGACGATAAGGCAGCAGATATCCCTCAAAGGCCAGCGGGCCGTGGAACTGCTGCTCGAACACATAGCTGACCCGAGTCTCTCGAAGCAGGAGGAGATACTGCCCCTCAAGCTCATAGAGCGCGGCTCGGTTAGAAAACTGTCATAAAAACTGGAACGGAGGTGCAAAAAGGCGGCCCGCACCGCCCTGTGGAAAGTCCGGTGCAGACCGCGAGGGAAAAAAGCCAGGCAGCTCTTTTCGCCAAGGATATTTTAAGCGAAAAGGGCAAATAAATCAACTCAAAGTCCAAAATTTAGTGAGGAGGAAATGAAAATGAAGAAGCTCTTATCGCTCATGTCCGTTCTGCTGGCCTTTCTGATGCTCCTGTCCGCCTGCGGCGCTCCCGCGGCCGAGACCTCGGAGCCCCCCGCCGAGGATACCGGCTCCGAGGCTCCCCCCGCGGAGGAATCCCAGGCAGAGGCCGAGCCCGTCACCATTACATACTGCAACTTCAACGCCTCCGGCGGCAACGAGGAGACCCTCGCCAAGATGTACGAGGCCTTCCACGAGGAGTATCCCAACATCACCGTCGAGATCGAGACCATCGGCTTTGACGACTACTTTACCCAGATGCAGACCCGCGTGGCCGGCGGCACCGCCCCCGACTGCTACGAGCTCAACATAGAAAACTTCGCCTCCTACGCCGCCAAGGGCGCGCTGGCCGAGATCACCGGCGTGGACCTCAGCGGCCTCGACGAGACCGCGCTCTCCGCCTTCAACGTGGGCGGGAAACAGTACGGCCTGCCCGGCAACTTCTCCAACGTCGTGCTGGTCTACAACAAGGACCTCTTCGACCAGGCGGGCGTAGCCTACCCCACCGCAGACTGGACTCAGGACGACCTCCAGGCCGCTGCCGAGGCCATCCGCGCCCTGGGCGACGACATCTTCGGCATCTACCAGCCCATCACCTACAACGAGTTCTACAAGGTCGCGGCCCAGTACGGCGGCAGCCTGCTCAACGAGGACCTCACCGAATTCACGATAAACTCCCCCGAGAACGTCCAGGCCGCGCAGGTCATGGTTGACCGCGTGCTCGTCTCCAACGTGCAGCCCACCGAGGTGCAGATGGGCGGCATGGGCGACTGGGATCTCTTCATGAGCGGCCGCCTCGGCATGATACCCACCGGCATCTGGGCCTTCAACACCTTTGCCGAGGGCTGCGACTTCGCCTGGGACATTGCCGTAGAGCCCGGCGCGGTACAGAAAGCGACGCACTTCTTCTCCAACGCCTGCGTAATCAACGCCAAGAGCGAGAATCAGGAGGCCGCGGCCACCTGGATCACCTGGCTCGCCTCCAGCCCCAAGGCCGCCGCGCTCCGCATCGAGGCCGGCTGGGACCTGCCCGCCATCAACGACGAGGCTACCCTGGCCAGCTACCTCGACATCACCCCGCCCGACAACCGCCAGGCCGTGTTTGACAGCCTTGACTATCTCGTCACCCCGCCGGTCATCGAGGACTACGCCCTCATGAGCGACATCATCGGCCAGGCCCTCTCCGCCGCGGCGGCGGGCAGCATGAGCGTCCAGGAAGCGCTCGACCAGGCCCAGAGCCAGTGCGAGGCGCAGATAACCCTGGGCTGAGCAGCCCACAGTCAAAGAAGCGCCTGACGGCGCTTCTTTGACTGTAAGGTGAAAATACAGACAGCTTTAGGACGGAAGCCCTACCCCCCGCCCGGCGTCGGATGACTGCGGGCGTCCGTAAATCGCACGGGCTGCGGGCGGCTTAGGCCGCCCGCAAAGGGGGAACCCCCGGCGAGGGTTCCC
>UQUO01000012.1 GCA_900544295.1 uncultured Eubacteriales bacterium
GGTGGACGAAGGAAAGGGTCGTCGAGGACGCCGACCCCTACGGCGGGTGGGAAACCGCCCGTGTGCCGCGTGATATACTGCGAGATCATCACACGTCCGGGCAGGGGTTGGCGGAACGTGGTAAGGCTGGCGGAAACCGTGACAGCGGGACGTCGGGGACGCCGTCCCCTGCAGGGCTGGTGCTCGTCGCGCGTTCGTGCGAAAAACGCAAAATTTCCTTGCAGGGGTGGAGCTCCTGCCCCGTCCCGCGTGGGATTTCGCGGGCTGCGGCGTATATTAGGATAGAAAGGGGGCGAGGGCCTCGCAGCTGGATATGGAAGAAGCGGTGGAGCGCTGCTCCGCCATGCTGGAATATATGGCCCGCGGCATATTGCGGGACGAAGAGGCCGTGGAGGACTGCCTCGCACGGGTCTGGCTTCGCGCCGTGGAGCGGCAGGAGGACTACGACCCCGGGCGCGGGGCCGTCTCGACCTGGCTGGCCCAGCTGTGCCGGAGCACGGCGCTCGACCTGCTGCGGGAGCGCCGCAGGAACGGCGCTCTCGCCGCGGAGACCCTGGGCGAAGAGCTGGCCGACAGCGCCCCCGGCCCCGAGGAGGAGCTCCTGCGCGCCGAGCGCGCCCGGCGGCTGCGCGCCGCCCTCGACAGGCTGGGCGAGGCCGACCGTCGGCTGTTCTACAGGAAATATTACTATCTCCAGTCCACCGCCCAGCTCGCGGCGGAGCTGGGGACAACGGAGCGCGCCGTGGAGGGCCGCCTCTACCGCATCAAGAAGAAGCTGCGCGCCCAGTTGGGAGGTGACGAGCTGTGAGCGAGCGTGAATACGATATCCTCCTCGCCGAGACGGCGGGCAGCCTGCCGCCCGGCCCCTCGGAGCAGTCGGAGCCCTGGCGCGTTGCCATGCGCCGCATCCTCTGGGGTCTCGCCCTTGTGACGATCAAGCTGGAGCTCCTGGGCCTCAACTACCTCCTGCCCTGCCTGGGCGCGGCGCTCGTCTACCTGGGCTTCCGCAGCCTGCGGCGGAGCGCGCCGGGCTTCCGCCTCGGCTGGCTCGTCTCCATCGTGCTGCTGGTCTCCGCCGCGGCCTCCGCGGTGCTGGCCGCGGCCAGGCCGGTCCAGTCCCCGGATTGGCTGCACTGGCCCCTCGTCGCACTGAACTTCGCGCGCGACATGTGCCTGCTGCTGGGCCTGCGCGCCGGCATCCGCGCGGCCTTTGAGCGCACCGAGGGCGCAAAGCCCCGCGACCTCGCCCTATGGGCCGCCGCGGCCTATGCCGTGCTCTTCATCTTCGCCATTATCTGGACCTGCGTCCCCGCGCGCTCGGCGGTGTACAGCAATATCCGGGGCCTCGCGGGGCTGGCGCTCTATATCCTGCTCCTGCTGCTCCTGCGGCGGCAGGGCCGGGAGCTGGCGGGCCGGGGCTACCGCATAGAGCCCGCGCCCGTGCGCCTGAGCGTCGGGGCCTTCCTCGCCCTCTACGCCGTGGCCATCGTCCTGCTGCTCGTCCCCGCGCTGCTTTTGGGCCCGAGGCCCGCCATGCCCGAGGCGGAGCCCTTTTCCGCCGCGGACACTGAGGCCCGCGAGTCCCTGGAGGAGCTGGGCCTGCCCGAGTGGCTCACCGGATCGCTGACGCAGGAGGAGCTGAGCCTCTGCGAGGGCGCCCTTTGGGCAAAGGACTGCGGCATCGAGACGCGCGGCGACACCGCGCTCGACGGCGGGCAGCTGGAGATGGAGGTCTGGGCTGTCGGCCTCGCGGACGGCAGGTCGCGCTTCTACGCCGCCTTCCGCTGGCTGGAGCCTCCGCGCCTGCGCCTGCAGGAGGCCCTGGGCCTTGAGCCGGACCCCAACGCCGCCATCAGCGAGGTCTCCGGAGCCCTGGTGTACGAAAAGGGCGGCGATACCCTCGCCGCGCCCCTGCCCGTCGTCCTGGGCGGCGGCCAGACGGCGGAGGAGCTGGACGACATGGGCCTCTTCTGGTACGAGTTCGACCTCGAAAACCTGGGCCATGTGCAGTACGTGCCGCGCTCGGACTTCGCCCTGCCCTTCGGCGCGGAGGGCATCCGGGGCTGGCTGGCATTCACCTACGACGGCGGCATAGAGAACGCCGGGAAGGGCCTGGTCTTCGGCAGCGCCTGGCTGCTGCACCGGAGCCTGCCCGTCTACCCCTACCGCGAGCTCAGCTCCGGCGGCATGTTCGGCGGCGTGGACGGCGAGTTCTACGCGGTACACTACCTGCTCTGAGCGCCGCACTTGACGCGCGGGGCGAAATGGGGTAGAGTATAGCCGCAGTTTGAGAAAAAACGCAGTCCCGTGCCGCGAGGCACGCCTGAGCGCCGGGCCGGACCCGGCGGGAGGGGGCGGGGGAAGGCGGTGAGAATCCGCCGCAACAGCCATTGCCGTGTGCGCCTGCGAGGGCGCGAGCCGGAATGCCCGCCGCTCTGCGAGTTGCAGACCGTCCCCGGGCTTCGGGGGACAGGGGCAAAGGGCGCGCCGGGCAGCCGGGCCGCGCCCCGCTTGTCGCGTCCCTCCCTTAGGGGAGGGGCGCTTTGCCTTTTTCCGGAGTGCAAATTTGGGAAAAGAGGTAGAAAACAACATGAAAACCACGAGAAAAGCCGCCGCGCTGGCCCTGGCGCTGGCCCTTATACTGAGCCTCGCCGCCTGCGGCGCGCAGCAGAGCTCCGGCGGACTCTGGGACGGCGCGAGCTACACCGAGGACACCGAGCTCGGCGAGGGCGCGAAGACGCTCAGCGTCGAGGTCACGGCTGAGGACAAGACCATAACCTTCACCATCCACACGGACGCCGAGAATCTGCGCGGAGCGCTGGAGGAAAACGGCCTCGTGTCCGGCGACGAGAGCGAATACGGCCTCTACGTCAAGAGCGTGAACGGCATCGCGGCCGACTACGACGCCGACGGCTACTACTGGGCCCTCTCGAAGGCCGGGGAGTACCTCATGACCGGCGTGGACGACACGCTCATAGCCGACGGTGAGCAGTACGAGCTCGTCCGCACCGCGGCCTGAGCCGCGCCGAGCGCGCCTGAGCCTGCGGGAGACGGCGCTCTATGCGATGTTCGGCGTCCTGATGTTCAGCTCCAAGCTGCTGATGGAGGCCCTGCCGAACATACACCTGCTGGGCATGTTCACCGTGCTGCTGACGGTGGTGTACCGCTCCCGCGCGCTCTATCCCATCTACACCTACGTGCTCCTGAACGGGGCCTACGCGGGCTTTTCGCCCTGGTGGCTGCCGTATCTGTACATCTGGACGGTGCTCTGGGGTGTGGTTATGCTGCTGCCCAAGAACATGCCGCGAAAGGCGGCCGCGGTGGTGTATCCGCTGGTCTGCGCGCTGCACGGCCTGGCCTTCGGCACGCTCTACGCGCCCCTGCAGGCGCTGATGTACGGCTACGACTGGCGCGGCATGCTGACCTGGATCTCCCTGGGCTTTCCCATGGACGTGCTCCATGCCGTCGGCAACCTGGCCGCGGGGCTGCTCATCCTCCCGCTATCCGATCTCCTGCGAAAGTTGAACGTCAGGTTCCGCATAGGCGCCTGATGGGGAAATAGTAAAAATGCCGCCCGGATGGGCGGCATTTTTACTAAAAGGGCTATAATGCGTCGGCCGGCCGGTTCCCCGCCCGGCGTCGGATGATCGCCTGCGCGCCGGTGTCGAACGGACTGCAGCGCGTTCGTCAGTTCAGCGATTCGTAGGCTTCCGGGGAAACCGGCTCCAACCACTCGTTTCTGCAGCCTTCGCCCGGTATCTCCATCGCCAGATGCGAAAACCAGCTGTCCGCGGCGGCGCCGTGCCAGTGCTTTACACCGGCAGGGATATTCACCACGTCGCCGGCGGCGAGAGCACGGGCAGGCTTGCCCCATTCCTGGTACCAGCCGCGGCCCGCCACGCATATCAGCAGCTGTCCGCCGCCCTTTTCGGCGTGATGTATATGCCAGTTGTTGCGGCAGCCGGGCTCGAAACTCACGTTGTGCACTGCCGGCTGGCCCTCGGACAGGGGCTGGAGATAGCTCTGCCCCACAAAATACTGCGCAAAGGCGTCGTTGGGCGCGCCTATCGGGAAAGGCATCTCACTCTGATGCCGAGCGCGGGCGTCCTCCGCCTCGTCCCCGTCCCAGACCTCCTTAGCCATTCGAAAGGCCGCCCAGGCCTTCGGCCAGCCCGCGTAAAAAGCCGCGTGCGTAAGAATTTCGGCTATCTCCGCGCGGGTTATGCCGTTCTTCTTCGCGCTGCTCAGGTGATACGAAAACGAGCTGTCCACCAACCCCTGAGCCATGAGCGCCGTCACCGTCACGAGAGAGCGGTCCCTCAGCGAGAGCTCCTGCTCCCGGCTCCAGACCTCGCCGAACAGCACGTCGTCGTTCAGCTCCGCAAATTTGGGCGCGAATTCGCCCAGGGCGTCCCGCCCCGCAGTCTGCTTTACCGCCATGTCAAATACCTCCTGTTCAAGTGAGGAGGTGACGCTCACCGCCGCCTCCTCCTGCGTTTCGATCAGTCCCAATGCCGCGCAGGCTCATTTTGGATTGGCGCTGAAAAACCGCGCCATCTTGTCAAAGGGGATGATGTCCGTCCTGTCGTACAAGTCCGTGTGTACCGCTCCGGGGATGAGCAGCAGCTCCTTGTTCTCACCGCGCAGGCGCTTGAAAGCGTCCCGGCTGAAATAGCAGGAGTGTGCCGCCTCGCCGTGGATGAGCAGCACGGCGCTGCTTATCTCGCCTATATACTGCATAAGCGGCGTGTTTAGAAAGGAAATGGACGAGGTCATGTTCCAGCCGTCATTGGAGTTCAGGGAGCGCGCATGATAACCCCTGGGCGTCTTGTAGTAGGCGTGATAATCTCTCACGAAGTCCGGCGCGTCCTCGGGCAGGGGGTCAACCACGCCGCCGGCGCGCGCGTAGACGCCGAGCCTAAAATCCTCCGTGCGCTGGGCGCTCAAAGCCTCGCGCTTTTCGCGGCGGGCCTGCTCGCTGTCCTCGGCGTCGAAGTAGCCCAGGGCGGTGACGCGGCTCATGTCGTACATCGTCGAGGCCACCGTGGCCTTTATCCGCGTATCCGCAGCCGCGGCGTTCAGGGCCAGGCCGCCCCAGCCGCAGATGCCGATTATGCCTATTCGCTCCGGCTCCACGTCCTCCCTCACGCTCAGATAGTCCACCGCAGCTTGAAAGTCCTCGGTGTTGATATCCGGAGATGCCACGTAACGGGGCTCTCCCCCGCTCTCTCCCGTAAAGGACGGGTCAAAGGCCAGCGTCAGGAAGCCCCGCTCCGCCATGGCTTGGGCATATAGGCCCGAGGCCTGCTCCTTTACCGCGCCGAAGGGGCCGCACACCGCGATAGCCGGCAGGCGGCCCGACGCCCCCTTAGGGACGTACACGTCCGCCGCAAGCTCTATGCCGAAGCGGTTCCTGAAAACCGCCTTGCTGTGCTCCACCGCAGGGCTGAGGGGGAAGGTCTTGTCCCAGTCCCTTCCGAGGTTCAAGCTGTCTGCCATTTTACAGCCTCCTTTTGTACTATTTTATTATAAATTATATCACCGGGAACATTTAATAGCAAATACCTATAACGAATGTCTTTCCATGCTTGAAAGCTATGTGTTTCCCAGGTATAATGGGATTTGATTGGAGGTGTCGGGCATGGAATTCAGGGTGCTCAGGTATTTTCTCGCTGTGGCCAGGGAGCAGAGCATTTCGGCGGCAGCGCAGGCACTGCATCTCACGCAGCCTACGCTCTCGCGGCAGCTCCGGGAGCTGGAGGAGGAGCTCGGCAAGCAGCTCATGGTGCGCGGCAGCCGGAGGATAGAGCTCACAGAGGACGGAATGCTGCTCCGGAAGCGGGCGGAAGAGATAATGGAGCTCGTCTCCCGCACGCAGGCGGAACTCTCCAGCCCGGACGAGGCCGTGACGGGCGACGTGTACATCGGCACCGGCGAGACGGACGGGGTACGCCGCCTGGCCAGGGCCGCGCGGCGGCTCCGTGAAAGCTGCCCCGGCATCCGCTTCCACATCGTTAGCGGGGACGCTTCCGACGTCTGCGAGCGGCTGGACAAGGGGCTGCTGGACTTCGGCGTTCTGCTGGGCGACATCGACGAGACGAAGTATAACCACATACAGCTGCCCATGCGCGATGTCTGGGGCGTACTCATGCCGCGCAGCAGTCCCCTGGCAGAGCTGGAATCGGTCCGGCCCCGGGACCTCTGGGACAAGCCCCTCATCCTCTCCCGGCAGGTGGACAACAAGAGCGGCCTCTACCGCTGGCTGGGCCGGGAACCGGATCAGCTCAACACCGTGGCGACCTACAACCTCATCTACAACGCCTCGCTCATGGTGGACGAGGGCATGGGCTACGCCTTCACCCTGGACAAGCTGGTAAACACCACGGTCAGCCAGCTCTGCTTCCGCCCCCTCGAACCCCGGCTAGAGCTGGGCATGTACCTGGTGTGGAAAAAATACCGCGTCTTCTCCCGGGCAGCGGAGCTCTTTCTCGAAACGCTGGAAGAGAGCCTCTCCTGCTGTGAGACGGGAGAGTCCATATGACACAGGAGGTGGCGCCATGCCGCTCAAAATAGTACGAAACGACATCACCGCCATGGAGGTGGACGCCATAGTCAGCTCCGCGGGAGAGGACCTTTCGGGCAGCGGGGGCGTGGAGGCCGCCATCCGCCGCGCCGCAGGGCCGAAGCTCGCCGCCGCGTGCCGCCGTCTAGGCGGCTGCCCGACGGGGCAGGCCCGCATAACGCGGGGCTGGCGCCTGCCCGCAAAGTACGTCATCCACGCCGTCGGCCCTGTCTGGCGGGGAGGCGGCTTTGGAGAGCGGGAGCTGCTCTGCTCCGCATACCGCTCCGCCCTCGGTCTGGCACTGGAGCACGGCTGCGGCTCCGTGGCCTTCCCGCTCATCTCCGCCGGCGCCTACGGCTATCCCAAGGACAAGGCCCTCAAGGCGGCAGTGGACGCTGTCGGGGACTTCCTGCTCGACCATGACATGACGGTTTATCTCGTCGTCTTCGACAGGGCGGCCTTCGACATCGGCGAAAAACTCTTTGCCGACATTGCCTCCTACATCGACGACCGCTACGTCTCGGAGCACTCGGACGGCCTCGAAGCGCAGAGGCGGCGTTACGGCCTCGCCCTGAGCGCCGCTCCCCCTCCGCCCGCCCAGGCGGAGGAGCTCTTCTCCCCCGCCCCTTGCCTGTCTGTTCCGGACAGCCTGGCTGAGGCCCTGGACATGCTGGACGAGAGCTTTACCCAAATGCTCCTGCGGAAGATCGACGAGCGCGGCATGACCGACGCCCAGTGCTACAAAAAGGCCAACATCGACCGCAAGCTCTTCTCTAAGATACGCTCGGACGTCCACTACCGGCCCTCCAAGCCCACGGCCATGGCCTTTGCCGTGGCGCTGGAGCTGCCTCTGGAGGAGGCGCGGGAGCTGCTGCGCAAGGCGGGCTTCGCCTTCTCGCGCTCAAGCAAGTTCGACATCATCGTGGAATATTTCATTGCGCGCGCAAACTACAACATCTACGAGATAAACGAGGCCCTCTTCGCCTTTGACCAGAGCCTGCTGGGCGGCTGAACGGCGCATTTGTCGCCCGGAGGGCGACCTTTGAAGAGAGAAAACCCCCTATACTGTGTATGCAGACCAAAACACATATACAGGGGGTATTTCTTATGAAAAAAGGACTTACGGAACTGGTATTCATCCTCGACCGCAGCGGCTCCATGCACGGGCTGGAAGCGGACACCATAGGCGGCTTCAACTCGCTCATAGAGCGGCAGAGGTCTGAGCCGGGCGAGGCCCTTGTCTCAACAGTGCTCTTCAACGATAATACGCAGGTGCTCCATGACCGGGTGCGGCTCGACGAGGTGCAGCCCATAACGGAGCGGGAGTACCGCGTCGGCGGCTGCACCGCTCTGCTGGACGCCATAGGCGGAGCCATACACCACATCGGCAACGTCCACAAGTACGCCCGGAGCGAGGATGTGCCGGAGCACACGCTCTTTGTCATCACCACCGACGGCATGGAAAACGCCAGCCGCGTCTACACGGCGCAGAAGGTGCGGGAAATGATAAGCCACGAGAGGGAGAAATACGGCTGGGAGTTCCTCTTCCTGGGCGCCAACATCGACGCCGTGGAGACAGCGGGCCGCATTGGCATTTCCCCCGACAGGGCGGCCAACTACAACTGCGACAGCGAGGGTACCCGCCTCAACTACGAAGCAATGGACGCCGCCGTCTCAGCCGTACGCAGCAGCGCACCCCTGGACGCGCGCTGGAAGGACGCCATAGATGAGGACTTCCGCAAACGCGGCAAGAAATGAAGCTTTGACCCGGATAGGCAAAGAGAGCACCCCCTGAGTTTGAGCCAGAGGGTGCTCTCTTCCTCTCGCTGTCCCCTGGGGGACCAGCAAGGCCGTGTATTCCCGCCAATGAGCAGGGCTTTCAGGTGCGCCCTGTCATCCGTCAGCAAAAATCGGCAGGCTGCTGCAAGGCGTCCACGGATCATGTGCCCGGACGGAGCAAAAGCAGCAAGCCGTACGATGTGAAGAGCGTTGTTTTCAAAAAACTCAATATAACGCAGAAGGACCGCCTGAACAGGCGGTCCTTCTGATGAAGGTGGTCGGAGTGGTGAGACTCGAACTCACGGCCTCCAGCTCCCAAAGCTGGCGCGCTACCGGCTGCGCAACACCCCGTGGAAGTTTAATTATACTATGACCTTTGAAAATCCGCAACCGTTTCTTCGTTGAAGTTTTCCTCGGAATATGTTATCATGCTTGCGGAGCGTGATTTGACTTGAGAATGAGAAAAAAGCCCAACCTCGTGCCGCGCTGGGAGAGGTGCGCGGGGCTGCTTGAAAACACTCCCGAAACTCACCGCGGGCGCTGGCTGGAAGATTTTCCGGGGCATGACCGGCTCTGCCTGGAGCTGGGCTGCGGCAAGGGCCGATTCACCGCCGGTATGGCCGCCGAGGAGCCCGGCGCGCTGCTCTGCGCAGTCGAGAAAGTCCCTGACGCCATGGTCGTCGCCATGGAACGCGTGAGGGACGCGGGGCTCACGAACGTCCGCTTCCTCGACCGCGACGCCGTGCTGCTGCCGGAGTTTTTCGCCCCCGGCGAGGTCTCCCGCATCTACATAAATTTCCCCGACCCCTGGCCCAAAAAGAAGCAGTTCAAGCGCCGCCTCACGGCCCCGGGTTTCCAGAAGCTCTATTTCGACCTTCTGCCCCCCGGCGGCGAGGTCTGGCTCAAGACCGATAACGTGCCGCTCTACGAGTGGAGCCTCGAACAGTTCCAGGCCTGCGGCTGGACGCTCAAAGAGGTCACGCGTGACCTCCACGAGCACGGCATTCAGGGCGTCATGACCGACTACGAGGCCAAGTTCCACGAGCAGGGCGTCAAAATAAACCGCCTCGTGGCGGTGCGCGGGGAGGTATGGACATGCGGCTGATATCCTGGAACGTCAACGGCCTGCGCGCCGTTATGAAAAAGGGCTTTGAGGACGTCTTCTGGGGCCTCGACGCCGACGTCTTCTGCCTGCAGGAGACGAAATTGCAGGCCGGCCAGATAGAGCTCGACCTGCCGGGTTATGAGCAGTTCTGGTGCTACGCCGAAAAGAAGGGCTACTCCGGCACAGCCGTATTCACGCGGGTGAAACCCCTCGGCGTCTCCTACAACCTCGGCCACGAGGAGCACGACTCCGAGGGCCGGGTCATAACGCTCGAATACGAGGACTTCTACCTCGTCTGCGTCTACACTCCCAACTCCCAGGACGGGCTGAAGCGGCTCGACTACCGCATGAGCTGGGAGGACGCTTTCCGCGACTATCTCGTGGAGCTCGACAGGATAAAGCCCGTCGTCGTCTGCGGGGACATGAACGTCGCGCACGAGGAGATAGACCTCAAAAACCCCAAGACCAACCGCATGAACCCAGGCTTCACGGATGAGGAGCGCGGCAAGATGACCGAGCTGCTCGATGCCGGCTTCACGGACACTTTCCGCCACCTCTACCCCGAGCTGGAGGGGGCCTACACCTGGTGGAGCTTCCGCGCGGCGGCCAGGGAGCGGAACGTCGGCTGGCGCATAGACTACTTCCTCTGCTCCGACAGGCTGGCCGGGCGCATAGACAAGGCCTACATCTGCCCCGAGATAATGGGCTCCGACCACTGCCCAGTGGGGCTGGACCTCAAGTGAGCGCGGGCTTTTCCATAGGCCCGCTCCACTTTGCGGGCAGGGCCGTGCTGGCGCCCATGGCGGGCGTCACGGACTCGGCCTTCCGCGGGCTCTGTCTTGAGCAGGGCGCGGCGCTCGTTTACACCGAGATGGTCAGCGCCAAGGCTTTGTGCTATAATGACCGCAAGACCGCCGCGCTGCTGCACGTGCCGGAGCTCGGCAGGCCCGTCTCGGCCCAGATCTTCGGCCACGAGCCGGAGGCCATGGCCGAGGGCGCCAGGCGCGCGCTCGACATCTCCGGGGCCGAGATAATAGACATCAACATGGGCTGTCCCGTCGGCAAAGTCGTCAAATCCGGCGACGGCTCCGCCCTCATGCGCACGCCGGAGCTCGCCGCGGAGATAGTGTCCGCAGTGGCCCGGGCCGTGCCCGTACCGGTGACGGTGAAGATACGCAAGGGCTGGGACGGCGGGAGCGTCAACGCCCCAGCTTTCGCCCGCCTCTGCGAGGAGGCCGGGGCCGCCGCCATAGCCGTCCACGGCAGGACGCGGGTGCAGATGTACGCCGGAAAGGCCGATTGGGACGTCATAAGAGATGTGAAGCGGGCCGTTTCCGTGCCGGTCATCGCAAATGGCGACGTCTTTTCAGGCGCAGATGCGGCGCACATACTCAGCTACACAGGCGCGGACGCCTGCATGGTGGGCCGGGGCGCCTTCGGGGACCCCTGGCTCTTCGCCGAGATAAACGCCGTGCTGGAGGGCCGGGAACCGCCCGAGCGCCCGCCGCTCGCTGAGCGGATGGCCACGGCCGTGCGCCAGGTCGAGACCGCGGCGCAGGAGAAGGGCGAGCGCCTCGCCTGCATCGAGGCCCGGGCGCGCCTGCCCTGGTACATCAAGGGCGTGGCATATTCCTCCGCCTGGAAGCAGAAGCTCGTAAGGATATCAACACTGGATGAGCTGCGCTCCATAGCGCGCGACATAGCGCTGGGGCGTCCGCCCATAGACGAAATTATTTAGTGAGTGATTTCATGACCCGGGAAGAAGAGCTGGAGATCATCCTCAAGGTACGCTCCGGGGACACGGAGGCCTTTGAGGCTCTGGTGCTGGAACATCAGAATAAAGTATACAGTCTGGCTCTGAGGATGGTCGGCAACGAGGAGGACGCGCGCGACATGGCTCAGGAGGCCTTTATCCGCGCTTTCAACTCCCTGGGCAGTTTCCGGGGAGAGAGCAAGTTCTCCGTCTGGCTCTACAGGCTGACCAGCAACATATGCATCGACTTTCTGCGCGGGCGCGCCAAGCGCCGCACCGTCTCCCTCAGCTGGGAGGACGAGGACGGCGAGGAGGGCGAGCTGGAGATCCCGGACGAGCGCTTTTCGCCCGAGGCGAGACTTGAACGCACTGAGCTGCGTGAGTCCGTACACCGCGGGCTGGAGCAGCTCTCGCCCGAATACCGCGAGATCCTGCTGCTGCGCGAGATAAACGGTCTGAGCTACGACGAGATAGGCCGCGCCCTCGGTCTGGAGGAGGGCACGGTGAAATCCCGTATCTTCCGCGCGCGCAAAAAACTTTCCGAGTTTTTGATACGCGAGGGGAACATTCCTGGGTCCCTCGCGTCAAACGAGCGGAAGGGAGGTGCGAACGCATGAGCGAGTGTGACAAATACCAGGAAATGATAAGCCAGATGCTCGACGGCGAGCTGCCGGAGCCTCATAAGACCGAGCTCGTAAAGCACCTCGGCTGCTGCCCTGATTGCCGCCGCGTATACGATGCGTTCAGCGCTATTTCCCTTTCACTTGGGGAGACGGCCGCGCCCGAGGGCTTCGCCGGGGACGTCATGGCCGCCGTGCGCACCCAGGGCGTACACGGGTCGGGGCGGTCCAAAGCGCCCGGAAAGAGCCTGGCCCGCTACCTGGCCCTTGCCGCCTGCCTGGTCCTGGCCGTACTGGCAACAGTACGGCTGGCTTTGCCGTCCGGAGTCCGGACAGACGGCGCCGGCGCCGGCGTGCCGCAGGCCGCGCAGTTCGGCGTGGCCGCAGCGCCGTATGAAGTTGACCCCCGCGACGCGGCTGGCGACGAGGCTCTTCCTCCCGCCGACAACAGCGCGGAAAACACCGAGAGCGAGAACCCGGCGGAGACCGGGGTCGCGGACGGCGCCGCCGTCCCGGAGCTCTTCTCCCAGTCTGGAGAGGGCGTTCTCTCCCTCGACGCCGGCAGCATCAGCTCAATAGATATCAGCGCAGAGGGCCTCAGCCGCACCATCACGGACGAGGACGACATTCTGGTCATCGCCTCCATGCTCAGCCCCGCGGGCGACGCGCAGCCCCAGGCACTCGGGGACGTCTATTGCAGCGTCGGCCTCAACTACGACGAGGGCTCGTCTACCCTGAACGTCTACATGGCCGAGGGCCTGCTACTCTGCGAGACGGGCGACGGCTTCACCTACTCCGCCGCGGGTTCCCCCGAGGAATTCATCGCGGCACTCGATTGAGTCGGGACTGCATATTTTCCCTCCCTATTCGCCTCTTTGGGCAAATTGGGAGGGTTTTTTTATTTATTCCGCAATATTTACATATTATTTTCCCTTGAAAGACTCGAAACGCTGTGCTATAATTCTACACTGAAATCTGATTACTCTCTTTCAAGAGGATAGAAAAGGAACTTGGTGGAAAAAGTGAAACAGCTCAAGGTATCCAACAACGTTATAAGGCGTCTGCCTCGTTATCTGCGCAAGCTGGACGAGCTCAAGACCGCCGGGGTGGACCGCATCTCCTCCGGCGAGCTCGGCAGGCAGATGTCGCTGACCTCCTCCCAGATAAGGCAGGACTTCAGCTGCTTCGGAGAATTCGGCCAGCAGGGTTACGGCTACAACGTCACCGGCCTGCGCGGGGAGATCGCCTCCATTCTCGGCATGAACCGCGACTTCTCCGTCATACTCGTCGGCGTCGGCAACATTGGCCGCGCGCTCATCGAGAACTTCTGCTTCGAACAGTACGGCTTCCACATGCTCGCCGCCTACGACGTCAGGCCGGAGCTCATTGGCACGGATATATCCGGCATCCGCATACACGATATTTCCGAGCTGCCCCAAATTTTCGACAACAACAAGGTAGATATGGCCGTCCTTTCCGTCCCCAAGCTCATGGCCAACAAGGCCGCGCACGAGCTCGTGGAGCACGGCGTTCACGCCATCTGGAACTTCACCAACGTCGAGCTTGACGTGGCGGAGTCCGATGTCATAGTCGAGAACATCCACTTCTCCGACAGCCTGCTCGCCCTCGGCTACTACCTCTCCGAGCGCATGGATTCCGAGGCGGCGGCCGCGGCGAAAAATCAGAAATGATGAGGTGCCCCCGTGCGTAAACGTATACTAGCCCTTGCCTTCTGCCTGCTGCTGCTCTGCGGCGGCGTCACCGCCTCCGCGGCGGGCAGCGCCTCCGACCCCCTCGTCTCCCAGAGCTATGCCGACAGCTGGGCGGACAGCCTGGTGCGTGACGCAGCGGAGGGCATCGACAGCGCGCTGCGCTCCGCTTTCCAGGGCGCTTCCGGGCAGTCCGGCGGCCAGGCGCGAGTTTCCCTCTCCTCTGGTCAGAGGCTCAGCCTCCGCGAGGGCGCCTGCCTGACCCTCCTTTCCGGCGCGGCCACGGTCAAGATAAGCTCCGGCTCCTTCCTGAACGTCACCGTCGGCGGCGAGGCCTCGAACGGCAAGGTCAACCTAAACCAGCTCTACATCGTTTGCGAGGGCGGCAGCGCCACGGTCACGGCTTCGGCCTCGTCCTCCCTGCTCGTAGGCGGAAGCTACACCCGCTCCGCCGCGCTCAGCTTCAGCGACGTGGCCTCCGACAGCTGGTACGGCCGCTACGTCTACTCCGCTGTGGAGCTCGGCCTTATAGACGGCATCACAGAGACGACCTACGGCCCCGACGAGAGCTTCACCCTCGCCCAGGCCATCAAGATCGCCGCCTGCATGCACCAGCTCTACCACGACGGCGCAGTCACCCTCACGAACGGCAGCCCCTGGTACACCACCTATGTGGCCTACGCCGTCGAAAACGGCATCGCACCCGCGAACTACGGCTCTCTCTCCCGCGGGGAGTACGACTCGCCCATCAGCCGGCGCGACTATGTCCGCCTCTTCTACAACGCCCTGCCCGTCTCCGAATACACGGAGATAAACTCCGTCGCGGACGGCGCCATACCCGACGTCGCCGTGGGCAGCATAGGCTCCGCCGAGGTCTACGCCTTCTACCGCGCAGGCATCCTGGACGGCGCGCTGGCGGACGGCTCCTTCCTTCCCGAGAGCGGCATAAAGCGCAGCGAGGTCGCCGCCATAATCGTCAGGATGTTCGACAGCGCCGAGCGCAAGAGCTTCAGCCTGGGTTAAAATCAGCATACAGACAAAAGCCGGCCTTGCGCCGGCTTTTTTTAAAGGGGTTTTACGTATGTCAGACACCATAGCCGCCATAGCTACCGGCGGCACAATTTCGGCTATAGGCATAGTCCGCGTCTCCGGGCCGGGAGCGCTGGCCGCGGCTGACGCTGTGTTCCGCCCCGCCGACGGCAGGCCCATGTCCGCGCACGCGGACCGGCTCCTCGTCTACGGCCGCCTGCTCGACGCGCGCGGGCGCGTCCTGGACCTCTGCCTGTGCACAGTAAGCCGCGCGCCGCACAGCTACACCGGCGAGGACACCGCAGAGCTCCAGTGTCACGGCTCCCCCGTCGTGCTGCGCGCCGCGCTGGAGGCTCTCTTCGCCGCCGGGGCCAGGCAGGCCGGGCCCGGCGAGTTCACAAAGCGCGCCTTCCTGAACGGCAGGCTCGACCTCACCGAGGCCGAGGCCGTCATCGACATCATCGAGGCCGGCACGGCCGAGGCCGCCGTCAACGCCGCAGGCCAGCTCGGCGGCGCGCTCAGCCGCAGGGCAGAGGCGGTGTATTCGGACGTGGTTGACATAATATCTCACTTTGATGCCGTGCTGGACTACCCGGACGAGGACATCGAGCCCTTTGAGCTGCGGGCCTATGCTGAGAGGCTTGACGCGGGCGCGGCGGAATTGCGGCGGCTGCTGGCGAGCTTTGAGCGAGGGCGGGTGCTGCGTGAGGGGCTGCCGGCGGCGATAATCGGGCGGCCGAACGCGGGGAAGAGCTCGCTGCTGAACGCGCTGTTGGGCTATGAGCGGGCAATAGTCACCGCCCAGCCCGGCACGACTCGGGACACCATTGAAGAGAAGGCGCTCTTGGGTGGGGTGCTGCTGCGCCTGACGGACACGGCGGGCCTGCGCGCCGCCTCGGACGAGGCCGAGCGCGAGGGCGTACGCCGGGCCTTTGCGGCTGCGGAGGGCGCGGAGCTGGTGCTGGCGGTCTTCGACGGCTCGGAGCCGCTTTCGGAGGCCGACGCCGAGACGCTGGCAGCGGCGCGCGGCGCGAAGCGGGCCATATGCGTCCTCAACAAGGCCGACCTGCCGCAGGCGCTGGACGCCGGGGAATTTTCCGGCTTTGGCGCCGTGGTGCGCCTGAGCGCCCGCACAGGCGAGGGCCTTGGTGAGCTTGCCGAGGTCATAGCGGCGCTCTTCCCCGCCCCCGAGGCCCCGGCTGGGGAGATACTCACAAACGCGCGTCAAGCCGAGGCGGTCCAGCGCGCGCTGGCCGCGCTCGACGCCGCGTGTGAGACGCTCGCGGCTGGCCTCACGCCTGACGCCGTGCTGACAGAAGCCGAAGAGGCTCTGGACGCGCTTGCCGAGCTCACCGGCCGCAGCGTGCGCGACGACGTAACGGAGCGCATATTCTCCCGCTTCTGCGTCGGAAAATGACCCCGCCCAGGAATAAAAGTTTTTTGCCCCGCTTTTTTACAAAAAAGCGGGCGGGGTCCAGGGGCGGCGCCCCTGGGCGTTTCTTTATGCTCACAAAGCGCAGGAGGGGGTTAAAGGGGGAACCCTCGCCGGGGGTTCCCCCTTTGCGGGCGGCTCCCGCCGCCCGCAGCTTGCGACGCCGCGGCGCCGGCCGTAGATCCACGCCGGACCGGGACGGGGCCCCTCCCCTGCGGTTTTTCGCGGTATACGCGCATTTTCGGCTTTTGCGGCCGATTGGTGTTGACATATAAACTTGGGTGTTGTATGATACATTTGGTACGTCAGGTATATTTGGAGGGTGATTTATGAAACGAAACACCAGGGTCGGCCTCGTTACCTCCGGCGGCGATTGCCAGGGCCTGAACGCAGCTATACGCGGCGTGGGCAAGGCGCTGCTCCAGTATGTGGACAACGTCGAGATCTACGGCATGTACGACGGCTACAAGGGTCTCATCGAGGGCGACTACAAATTTATGGATTCGCGCGACTTCTCCGGCATCCTCATAGAGGGCGGCACCATCCTCGGCACTTCCCGTCAGAGATACATACCCGGCAAAGCCATCGTGGACGACGAGGGCAACGACCTCATGCCCGCGATGCTCAACACCTACAACCGCCTCAACCTTGACTGCCTCGTCGTTATGGGCGGCAACGGCACGCAGAAGAGCGCCAAGCTCCTCATGGACGCGGGCATGAACATCGTTACCCTGCCCAAGACCATCGACAACGACATCTGGGGCACCGACACCACCTTCGGCTTCCAGAGCGCCGTGGACATCGCCTCGAACGTCATCGACTACATCCATTCCACCGCCAGCTCACACAGCCGAGTCTTCGTCGTCGAGCTCATGGGCCGCGACGCGGGCTGGCTGACTCTCAACGCCGGCATCGCCTCCGGCGCGGACATCGTCCTCATCCCTGAAATACCCTACGACATTGAAAAGGTCGCCTCCGCCATCGAGTACCGCCGCAAGCACGGCAGGAACTTCTCCATAATCGCCGTCGCAGAGGGCGCCGTGTCCTCCACCGACGCCGTGCTCAGCGAGGAAGAGCGCCGCAGGATAAAGGAGAGCTCCAAGCACTCCACCATCTCCTACCGCATCGCCGCCGAGCTCGAAAGCATGACCGGGCAGGAGACCCGAGTCACCGTCCCCGGCCACTACCAGAGGGGAGGCCCCCCCTGCCCCTATGACCGCGTGCTCGCCACCCAGTTCGGCACCGCCGCTGCGCGGCTCATCATGGAGAAAAAATACGGCACCATGGTCGGCATACAGGAGGGCCGCATAGTAGATGTGCCCCTCGCAGACGCCGCCAGCCGCACCAAGTTCCTCCCCACCGACCACCCCCTCATCCAGACCGCCAGGGACGTCGGCATCTTCTTCGGAGACTAAAGAGAAAACCGCCGCGAGTCTTGAACTCGCGGCGGCGTTTTTATTTTTCCAGTGCTGCGGAGATGAAACCTGTAAAGAGGGGATGCGGGCGGTTCGGGCGGGACTTGAACTCCGGGTGGTACTGCACGCCGACGAAGAAGCGCTCCGAGCCGAGCTCCACGGCTTCGACGAGCTTCCCGTCCGGAGAGAGGCCGCTGAGCGTCAGGCCCGCGGCGGTCAGGCGCCCGCGGTAGGCGTTGTTCAGCTCGTAGCGGTGGCGGTGGCGCTCCCAGACCTCGTCCTGGCCGTAACAGCGCGCTAAGGTCGTGCCGGGGACTATCTCGCAGGGGCAGGCTCCCAGCCGCAGGGTCCCGCCCTTGTCCACGCTCTCGCTCTGGCCGGGCATGAAGTCGATGACCTTGTGGGGACTCGCTGGGTCGAACTCGCCGGAGTTCGCGCCCGCAAGGCCCGCCGCGTCCCGCGCAAACTCGATTACCGCCGTCTGCATGCCCAGGCAGATGCCGAAGTACGGCAGGTGCCGCTCACGCGCGTACCTCGCCGCGGCGAACATACCCTCCGTTCCGCGCAGGCCGAAGCCCCCGGGGACGATGATGCCGTCCAGGTCCGAAAGCAGGCGCTCGCCTTCGGGCTTTTCGAGCTCCTCGGCGTCTATCCAGGCTATCTCAGCGCTCGCGTCCTGGGCCCAGGCCGCGTGGCGCAGGGCCTCGGCCACGGAGAGATAGGCGTCGTGCAGCCGCACGTACTTGCCCACGAGGCCGATGCGCACGCTGCGGCGCGGGCTGTGCATCCTCTCCACCATCTCGCGCCACTCGGACAAATCCGGCTCCGGCGTCTCGAGACCGAGGCCCCGGCAGACTGCGCGGGCCAGTCCCGCCTCCTCCAGCCTCAGAGGGGCCTCGTAGAGGTTCGGCAGGGTGACGTTCGATATGACGCAGTCCTCCGAGACGTTGCAGAAATCCGCCACCTTGCGGAAAATGCCCCTGTCCTCAATGGGCTCGTCGCTGCGCAGGACGATGATGTCCGGCGAGACGCCCAGGCCCTGGAGCTCCTTTACCGAGTGCTGGGTGGGCTTCGACTTGTGCTCGCCCGAGGCGCGCAGGTAGGGCACGAGCGTGACGTGGATGAAAAGCGCGTTCCCCCGCCCGGCCTCGCGGCCTATCTGGCGAATGGCCTCTATGAAGGGCTGGCCCTCGATATCGCCTATGGTGCCGCCGATCTCGGTTATGAGCACGTCCGCTCCCGTGCGCGCGGCCAGGGCGCGGATGCTGCCCTTTATCTCGTCCGTGATGTGCGGTATGGTCTGCACCGTGCTGCCCAGGTACTCGCCGCGGCGCTCCTTCTGTATGACGCTGGAGTAGACCCGGCCCGTCGTGAGGTTCGACAGGCTGTTGAGCTCCTCGTCTATGAAGCGCTCGTAGTGGCCGAGGTCGAGGTCGGTCTCCGCGCCGTCGGCGGTGACGAAGACCTCGCCGTGCTGATAGGGGCTCATGGTGCCGGGGTCCACGTTTATGTAGGGGTCCAGCTTCTGCGCCGCCACCTTGAGGCCGCGCGCTTTGAGGAGCCTGCCCAGGCTCGCCGCCGTGATGCCCTTGCCCAGCCCGGACACCACACCGCCCGTCACGAATATGTGCTTTGTCATTGCCCGCGCCTCCCGCTCATTCGTAAGTCTTTATAATGTTTTCGGCCAGCTCCCGCCGTGGGATGCGCTGGTCCATGGATTGCTTTTCTATATAGCGGTGCGCCTCGGCCTCGGTCATGCCCAGTCGCTCTATGAGCAGCCACTTGGCCCGGTTCACGAGGCGTATCTCTTCTATCTTCTCCTCCACCGAGGCCTGGCGCTCCTCCATGCGGCGCAGGCGCTCGCGCGTGGCGCACAGGACGCGCAGGCTCTGGCGCACCACCTGCGCCGGGGCAGGCTTCGGGATGGTCATGACGCCCTGCTCCAGCACCTTGGCGCAGACCTCTTCATACTGCGCGGCCTTGACGAAGAGCAGCACGCCCGCGCCCGTGTCGGCGCACAGGCCCGTGGCCAGGCGCGCGCCGAAGTCGTCCGGCAGGGGCGCGTTGATGAGCACGAGGTCGTACTCCGTGTCCAGCAGGCGGCGGCGGGCCTCGCTGACGCTGGCCGCATAGTCCACGGGCCAGAAGTCCGTCATGGGCAGGAGCTCCCGCATGGCGCTGTTGAATTTTTCCGAGGCCGAGACAACAAGGACGCCGTAGCTGCGCTCCCTGAACACCATGTCCGCTCCCCCCTTTCAGCCTGGATGCCGCGTCTCAGCGCCGGAAATAGGCCCTCGCCACAGGCTCGGGCAGGCAGCGGGCGATGAACTCGCTGCCGGAGGCAGCCACTTCCGCCTCCGCCAGGGAAGCGGGCAGGCGGCGAAAGACCTCCAGCACGCGCGCAGGCGCGGTGTAGAGGTTCATATCCGCCGGCTCTGGCAGGATGAGGCGCTTTTCAATGCCGTAGAGCCCCGCCTCGATGAGCAGGGCAAAGGCGATGTAGGGGTTTGCCATGGGGTCCGCCGAGCGCAGCTCCGCACGCTTGAACTCGCCCCGGGCCGCAGGGATACGGATGAGCTGGGAGCGGTTCTCGCTCGACCAGGAGACGTAGCGCGGGGCCTTGAAGCTGCCCAGGCGGGCGTAGGAGGCCTCGCAGGGGTTGAGGAACACCGTCATGTCGCAGATCTTATCCAGCACGCCCGCGATGACGTAGGGCAGGGCGTCGCAGCCGTCCACCTCGCCGCGGACGGACATATTTATGTGCAGGCCGCTGCCCGCGCTCTCCGGCAGGGGCTTGGGCGAGAAATCCGCGCACAGGCCGTTGCCCGCCGTCACGGTGCGCACGACGGAGCAGAAGGTCACGGCGTTGTCCGCCGCCTGGAGGGGGTCAGAGTAGCGAAAGTCTATCTCATTCTGGCTGGGGCCCTCCTCGTGGTGACTGCTCTCGGGGCGGATGCCCATCTGCTCCAGCGTGAGGCAGATCTCGCGCCTTATGTTCTCGCCCCTGTCCTCGGGGGCGACGTCCATGTAGCCCGCGTGATCGTAGGGTATGCGCGTGGGCTCCCCGTCCTCGTCCCGGCGGAAGATGTAAAACTCCATCTCCGAGCCGAAGGCGAAGCTGTAGCCCGCGTGCTCGGCCTTCGCCGCCGCCTCGCGCAGGAGCGCGCGGGTGTCGGCCTCGAAGGGGCGACCGTCGGGGTATTTGATGTCGCAGAACATGCGCACCACCTTGCCGTTCTCCGGCCGCCAGGGCAGTTCTGCAAGCGTTTCCGGCTCGGGGTGCAGCAGCAGGTCCGAGCGCACCTCGCCGCCGAAGCCAGGGATGGCAGAGGCATCGATGGCTATGCCCGAGCGAAAGGCCCGCTCCAGCTCAGAGGCCATGATGGAGACGTTCTTCTGCCTGCCGTATACGTCGCAGAAGGCCAGGCGCACAAACTTGACGTTCTCCTCCTTCGCGTACTGGATTATCTCTTCCGGCGTATATTTCATGTCGAATCCGACCTTTCCGGCTTATAAAATCAAAAAACCGAGGAAACATTCGGCACCTGTCCCTCACTCCGAATGAACTTCCTCGTTCACCCAGTGACTTTACCACATGGACGGCCGTTTGTCAACGGCGACTTTTGACTAATGTGCTGATTTTTGCAATTGCACCCTTGACAAATTGCACTATGGGGCTTATATTGTTCGCGTTGTACGGCAAGGACGCCGCAGGCAGCATACCTGCGGCGTCCTTGCCTTTTTATTTTTCAGAAAAGGTGTGAGCGGAATGACGGCAGTACCCGAATATTTTGGATGTATGGTATTTGACGACAGGGCCATGAGGGCCAGGCTCCCCGGCTGGGTCTACGACTCCCTGAAGGAGACGATTGAGGCCGGGCGCCCGCTCAATTCCGACGTGGCAGGCGAGGTGGCCTCCGCCATGAAGGACTGGGCGGTGGAGCGCGGGGCGACGCATTTCACGCACTGGTTCCAGCCCATGACCGGCATCACTGCCGAAAAGCACGACAGCTTCATATCCCCCGCGCCCGACGGCGGCGTCATCATGGAGTTTAACGGCCGGGAGCTCATACAGGGCGAGCCGGACGCCTCCTCCTTCCCCTCCGGCGGCCTGCGCGCCACCTTCGAGGCCCGCGGCTACACCGCCTGGGACCCCACCAGCTACGCCTTCATAAAGGGCCGCACTCTCTGCATCCCCACGGCCTTCTGCTCCTACGGCGGCGAGGCCCTCGACAAAAAGACCCCGCTGCTGCGCTCGATGGACGCGCTCTCCAGGGAGGCCCTGCGCGTCCTGCGCCTCTTCGGCGACGGGGACACGCGGCGGGTCGTCCCCTCCGTCGGGCCTGAGCAGGAATATTTCCTCGTGGACCGCGAGCTCTTCAAAAAGCGCCGCGACCTCGTCTGCACGGGCCGCACCCTCTTCGGCGCGCGCCCGCCCAAGGGCCAGGAGCTCGACGACCACTACTTCGGCAGCATCAAGCCCCGGGTCGAGGCCTACATGCAGGACCTCGACGAGGAGCTCTGGAAGCTCGGCGTCCTCGTCAAGACCGAGCACAACGAGGTCGCCCCCGCCCAGCACGAGCTCGCGCCCATCTACGGCCCGGCGAACATCGCCACGGACAACAACCAACTCACAATGGAGATCATGCAGAAGGTCGCCTCCCGCCACGGCCTCGTCTGCCTGCTGCACGAAAAGCCCTTCGCCGGCGTCAACGGCTCAGGTAAGCACAACAACTGGTCCCTCACGACGGACAGGGGCCTGAACCTCCTCTCGCCCGGCGACACGCCGCACGAAAACGCGCAGTTCCTCACCTTCCTGTGCGCCGTCGTCGAGGCCGTTGACGAATACCAGGACCTGCTTCGCATCTCCGTCGCCACGGCGGGCAACGACCACCGTCTCGGCGCCAACGAGGCGCCCCCCGCCGTCGTGTCCATCTTCCTAGGCGACGAACTCACCGCCATACTCAAGGCCATCGAGGCCGACGCGCCCTATGCCGCCTGCGAGCGCAGTCAGCTGCGCCTCGGCGTGGACGCCCTGCCCCGCTTCCTGAAGGACGCCACGGACCGCAACCGCACCTCGCCCTTCGCCTTCACGGGCAACAAGTTCGAGTTCCGCATGCTCGGCTCCTCGAACTCCATCGCCTGCGCCAACATCATGCTCAACTCCGCCGTCGCCTCCGTCCTGCGTCGCTACGCCGACGAGCTGGAGGGAGCGGAAAACTTCGACGCCGCGCTTCACGAGCTCATACGCAGCTCCATCTCAGCTCACAAGCGCATCATCTTCAACGGCAACGGCTATGACGCCGCCTGGCTGCGCGAGGCCGAGCGCCGCGGGCTGTCCGACCTGCGCACGACGCCCGACTGCATGCCCCGCCTCCTGGACGAGAAAAACGTCACAATGCTCACCTCCCTCGGCGTCTACACCGAGGCGGAGCTGCGCTCCCGCTATGAGATAATGCTGGAAAACTACTGCAAGACCGTCTCCATCGAGGCCCTGACCATGGCGGACATGGCGAAGAAGGAGATACTCCCCGCCGTGGAGGCCTTCGCCGCGGACACGGCCCGCGCCGCAGCCGCCAAGCGCGCCCTCGATCCCGACTGCCCCTGCGCCTACGAGCGCGGCCTGGTGCGCCGCCTCTCCACGCTCTGCGACCTCATCGCCGCCGGTACGGACGCGCTCGAGGGCGCGATGCTCCGCCTGCACGACGCGCCGGACATCAGCGCCGAGTCCCGGTCCATCCGCGACGAGGTGCTGCCCCGGATGCGGGAGCTGCGCGCCGCTGCCGACGAGGCCGAGAGCCTCACGGCCGCGAAATACTGGCCCTACCCCACCTACAGCGAGCTGCTCTACGGGGTGGGCTGAGGAGGATAGCCATGTGCTCCATAATGGGTTACTGCGGGCCTGAGCCCGACATGCCCGCCTTCACCGCGGGCTTCGACAGGACCAAGTCGCGCGGCCCGGACGACAGCCGCGTGCTCCGCCTGGGCGACGGCGTCCTCGCCTTCCACCGTCTGGCCATCATGGGCCTGGAGCCGGGCGGGATGCAGCCTTTCGAGCTGGACGGGGACTATGTCGTCTGCAACGGAGAGATCTACGGCTTTGAAAAGATAAAGGCCGCCCTCGCCCCGAAATACAGCTTCAAAAGCGGCTCCGACTGCGAGGTGCTGCTGCCCCTCTGGCGGGAGTACGGCGAGGCCATGTTCAAGATGCTCGACGCGGAGTTTGCGCTCATCATCTACGACGGGAGATCGCGCGAGTTCATTGCCGCGCGCGACCCCATAGGCATACGCCCCCTCTTTTACGGCCGGGACGCGGGCGGGCAGATGCTCTTCGCCAGCGAGGCCAAGAACCTTGTCGGCCTCGTTTCGAGGGTCATGCCCTTCCCGCCCGGCTGCTTTTGGCGCGGCGGGCGCTTTCACCGCTACGCCGACCCCGGCGAGGCCGGGCCGGCAGTCTCCGGGGACGAGGACGAGGTCTGCGCTGGCATACGCGCAAGGCTCGTCCGGGCCGTGGAAAAGCGCCTGGTCTCCGACGCGAAGGTAGGCTTTCTCCTCAGCGGCGGGCTGGACTCCTCCCTCGTCTGCGGCATAGCGGCAAGGCTCACGGGAGAGCGCCTGCGCACCTTTGCCATAGGCATGAGGGACGACGCCATCGACCTCGGCTACGCCCGCGAGGCTGCGGACTTCCTCGGCAGCGAGCACACGGAGGTCGTAGTCCCCGTGCGTGAGGCCGTCTCTGCCCTGCCCGAGGTCATCGCCGCCATCGGCAGCTACGACATCACCACCGTCAGGGCCAGCATAGGCATGTATCTCGTCTGCAAGGCCATACACGAGCAGACCGACATCCGCGTCCTGCTCACGGGCGAGGTCTCCGACGAGCTCTTCGGCTACAAGTACACCGACTTCGCCCCCTCGGCGGCGGAATTCCAGCGCGAGGCGCAGAAGCGGGTGCGCGAGCTCTACGCCTATGACGTGCTGCGCGCGGACCGCTGCATCTCCGTCCACTCGCTGGAGGCGCGGGTACCCTTCGGGGACCTCGACTTCGTGCGCTACGTAATGTCCATAGACCCGGAGCTCAAAATGAACCGCCACGGCGTTGGCAAATACCTCCTGCGCCGCGCCTTCGAGGGCGAGGGCCTGCTGCCCGAATCCATCCTCTGGCGCGAGAAGGCCGCCTTTTCCGACGCCGTGGGCCACTCCCTGGCCGACGAGCTCCGCGCCCTGGCCGGGCGCGTGTACTCCGACGCGGATTTTGAGCACAAGCGCAAAAAATATGCCTTTGCACAGCCATTTACCAAGGAGGCCCTGCTCTATCGGGAGCTTTTTGAGCAGTTCTACCCCGGGCAGGCTGAGATGATACCCGGCTTCTGGATGCCCAACCGGAGCTGGGAGGGCTGCGACGTGGGCGACCCCTCGGCCCGATACCTCAAAAACTACGGGGCCAGCGGGCAAAGCATCGAACACTTGGAGGAAATACAATGTCAAACTGCGCGGTAGTCGGCATAAACTGGGGCGACGAGGGCAAGGGCCGGATGGTGGACCTGCTCACCGAGGACTTCGACATCGTCGTCCGCTATCAGGGCGGCGGGAACGCGGGCCACACCGTCATAAACGAATACGGGAAGTTCGCCCTGCACCTGCTGCCCTCCGGCATCTTCCGCCCTGGGGTCGTGAACGTGCTCGGCCCCGGCGTGGCGCTCGACCTCCAGAGCCTGTGGGAGGAAATCGAGCTGCTCCGGGCAAATGGAGTTTACATAACTCCGGAAAACCTCATGATAAGCGAACGCGCTGGCCTGCTCCTGCCCTGGCACAAGGAGCAGGACGCGCTGGAGGAGCGGCGGCTCGGCGCGCACAAATACGGCTCCACGGGCCAGGGCATCGCGCCCTTCTACTCGGACAAATACCAGAAAAAGACCCTCCAGGCGGGCGACCTCGCCTACCCCGCCCAGCTGCGCGAGCGCCTCGCCGGCCTGCTGGAGTGGAAAAACCTCATCCTCACCCGCGTCTATGGCGCGCCGGGCCATGAGCTGGGCGAGATCGAGGCCTGGCT
Source organism: uncultured Eubacteriales bacterium (assembly GCA_900544295.1). GTDB lineage: Bacteria > Bacillota > Clostridia > Oscillospirales > Oscillospiraceae > Scatomorpha > Scatomorpha intestinigallinarum. The sequence continues at coordinate 25,455 of UQUO01000012.1, forward strand.
CGAAAAATACGGCGCTCCGCTGCGGTCCCACATACGCGACACGGGCCGCTTCCTCTCCGGGGCCTCGGCCGCCGGCAAGGGCATACTCTTCGAGGCCCAGCTCGGCGCCCTGCGCGACCTGGAGCAGGGCATCTGCCCCTACACCACCTCGTCCAACACCCTGGCAGCCTACGCACTCATGGGCGGCGGGCCTCTCGCGGGGAGCCTGGACGAGGTCGTGGGCGTAGTCAAGGCCTACTCCACCTGCGTGGGCGAGGGGCCTTTTGTGTGCGAATGGTCCGGCCCCGAGGCCGAGGCCCTGCGCGAGGCCGGCTCCGAATACGGCGCGAAGACAGGCAGGCCCAGGCGCGTCGGGCCCATCGACCTCGTGGCTACGCGCTACGGCGTGCGCCTTCAGGGCGCGACCTGCCTCGCTCTCACCAAGCTCGACGTGCTCGGCTACATGGATAAGATACCCCTCTGCGTCGCCTACGAGGTGGACGGCGCCGAGACGCGCGACTTCCCCTTCCCCGCCGCGCTCGAGGGGGCAAAGCCCGTCCTCGAATACATGGACGGCTGGGGCTGCGACATCTCCAAAGCCCGAAAATGGACCGACCTGCCCCTTGAGGCGCGGCGCTACGTGCGGCGCATAGAACAGGAGTCGGGCTGCCCCATCCGCTGGGTCTCCGTCGGCGCGGGCAGGGACGAATACATCAGGCTGTGACTGGAAAGGAGCGGATATGTGCGGAATCATCGGCTTCACAGGCGGGCGCGAGGCGGCGCCGGTGCTGCTGGAGGGGCTGAAGGCCCTGGAATACCGGGGCTACGACTCGGCAGGTCTCGCCGTCATGGGCGAGGCCGGGCTGGAGCTCGCCAAGACCGGCGGGCGCATCGAGGCACTGTGTGAAAAGACGCACGGCGGCGCGGACCTGCCCGGGTACTCCGGCATAGGCCACACCCGCTGGGCCACCCACGGCGCGCCAACTGATTTGAACGCCCACCCCCACGTCAGCAACAACGGCAAGTTCGCCGTCGTCCACAACGGCATCATCGAAAACTACTCGGCCCTGCGCGAGGAGCTCACGGCCCGCGGCTGCGTCTTTCTGAGCGAGACGGACACCGAGGTGGTCGTCCACCTGCTCGAAACCTGCTACACGGGGGACATCAAACAGGCCCTCATGCGCACGGCCGCCCGGCTGGAGGGCAGCTATGCCCTGGGCATACTCTGCACCGACGCACCGGGGAAGCTCTACGCCCTGCGCGAGGCCAGCCCCCTCATTCTCGGCCTAGGCGCGGGTGAGAACTACTTTGCCTCCGACGTCACGGCGCTCGTGGCGCACACGCGCAGCGCCGTCTTTCTCGAAGACGGCCAGTTCGCAGAGCTGACTGCGGAGGGCGTAACTGTCTTCGACGGCGCCGGCAGGCCCATAGACGCGCCCGTCACGCGCATAGAGTGGAGCGTCGAGGCCGCGGAAAAGGGCGGCTATGAGCATTTCATGCTCAAGGAGATAATGGAGCAGCCCCGGGCCGTGCGCGCTGCGCTGGAGCCGCGCCTGCGCGGCGGCGGCATCGAGTTCGAGGAGCTGGGCATAAGCGACGAGGCGCTTCGGAACGTGCGCTCCGTCGTCATCACCGCCTGCGGCTCGGCCTACTACGCGGGCTGCGTCGGCAGGCACGCCATCGAGCGGCTCTGCCGCCTGCCGGTCACGGCAGAGCTGGCCAGCGAGCTGCGCTACTCAGACCCGCTCATAGGGCCGGAGACCCTGGTCATCGCGCTCTCCCAGTCCGGCGAGACGGCCGACACCCTCGCCGCGGCGCGAGAGTGCAAGGCCCGGGGCGCGCGGCTCCTCGCCATCGTGAACGTTGTGGGCAGCAGCCTCGCCAAGCTCGCGGACGACCTCATCTACACCCGAGCGGGGCCGGAGATCGCCGTCGCCTCGACGAAGGGCTACACGACGCAGGTGGCCGTCATCTGCGCGCTGGCCGCGCACCTGGCGCACCGCCTCGGACGCATAGGCGGGGCCGAGCTGCGTCGGCTGGCTGGCAGGCTCTACCTCATACCCGACGCCATCCAGCGCGCCATAGACATGAACAGCGCCCTTCCCGCCCTCGCGAAGCGTTATTGCCTGGGCGACGCGCTGTATTATATCGGACGCAACGTGGACTATGCCGTCGCCCTTGAGGCGGCACTCAAAATGAAGGAGATAAGCTACGACCACTCCGAGGCCTACGCCGCGGGCGAGCTCAAGCACGGCACCATCGCCCTCATCTCCGACGGCACACCCGTTGTCGCGCTCTGCTGCCGCGAGGAGCTGCTGGGCAAGATGATAAGCGGCATCGAGGAGGTCAAGGCCCGCGGGGCCAAGGTGCTTGCCGTCGCCCGGTCCGGGGAGCGGCGCATCCTCGCCGCGGCGGACGACGTCATCTATGTCCCCGGCACGGAGCCGCTCTTCGACGCCATAGCAGAGATAGTCCCGCTCCAGCTGCTCGCCTACTACGCCGCGCGGGAGAAGGGCTGCGACATAGATAAGCCACGCAACCTTGCAAAATCCGTCACGGTGGAGTGAAGAGGAGGCTAAGCTGTGGAAAAGATACTAGTCATAGACTTCGGGGGCCAGTACGGCCTCCTCATCGCCCGCCGCGTGCGCGAGCAGGGCGTTTTCGCCGAGGTGCTGCCCTGGCGGGCGGCGAGCCCGGAGCGCGTGCGCGCCTCCGGGTACAGCGGCATAATACTCACGGGCGGGCCGCAGAGCGTGACGGACGCCGCCGCGCCCCGGTGCAGCCGGGAGATATTCCACCTGGGCGTCCCTGTCCTCGGGATCTGCTACGGCTGCCAGCTCATGGCCGTGTTAGAGGGCGGCGAGGTCGGCCCTGCCGGGGCCATGGGTGAATACGGCGGCGTACGCCTGAGCGCGCGGGAGAGCGCGCTCTTTTCCGGCTGCTGCGGCGAGAGCCTGTGCTGGATGAGCCACACGGACAGGGTGCTGCGCACGCCGGAAGGCTTCGAGGTCACGGCCTCGACGGAGCGCTGCCCCGTCGCCGCCATGGAAAACCCCGCCGCGCGGCTTTATGGAGTGCAGTTCCACCCCGAGGTTACGCACACGGAGCGCGGCGCCGACATCCTGGCAAACTTCCTCTTCCGGGTCTGCGGCTGCACGCGAAGCTGGCGGATGGGGGATTACGCCGGGCAGCTCATTGAAAAATATCGCCGGGAGCTTGCCGGGGCACGGGCGCTCTGCGCCCTGAGCGGGGGCGTGGATTCCGCCGTGGCGGCGGCTCTGCTCGAGGGCGCGATGGGCGGGCGGCTCACCTGCGTCTTTGTGGACCACGGCCTGCTGCGCGAGGGCGAGGCAGAGCTGGTCGAAGCCTCCTTCGGACAAAGCGGCGGCCTGAGCTTTGTGCGCGTGGATGCGAAGGAGCGCTTCCTGAACCGGCTGCGCGGCGTCACCGATCCAGAGGCCAAGCGCCGCGCCATAGGCGAGGAGTTCGTGCGCGTCTTCGAGGCCGAGGCGCGGAAGCTCGGAGGGCCGGAATACCTCGTCCAGGGAACCATCTACCCCGACGTGGTCGAAAGCGGCTCAGGCGAGGCGGCTACGATAAAGAGCCACCACAACGTGGGCGGCCTGCCCGCGGACATGGAATTCAAGGGAGTGGTCGAGCCTCTGCGGGAGCTCTTCAAAGACGAGGTGCGCGCCCTGGGCCGCGAGCTCGGCCTGCCGGAGGCGCTGGTGGACCGCCAGCCCTTCCCCGGCCCGGGCCTCGCCGTGCGCGTCGTGGGCGAGGTGACCGAGGAGCGCCTGCGCACGCTCCGCCGGGCCGACGCCATCTTCCGGGAGGAGATATCCCAGCTCGGCGAGCGGCCCGACCAGTATTTTGCCGTTCTCACCGGAGCGCGCAGCGTGGGCGTGCGCGGCGACGCGCGGAGTTTTGGGGAAGTTTTGGCCCTGCGTGCCGTCACGACCGACGACTTCATGACCGCCGACTGGTCCCGCCTGCCCCTGGACGCCCTGGCCCGCGCCTCTGAGCGCATCACCGGCGAACTGCCGGAGATCTCCCGCGTTGTATATGACATCACGAGTAAGCCCCCCGCGACGGTGGAGTGGGAATGAAGCAGCGCAACCGGCAAGGCATCGCAAAAACGAGGCCTTGCCGGTTTAGCTTTGAAGCTGCATGCCCGAAATTTTAAACCATGGCTCATAAAGCTGTTGACAAACAACACGCAGAAGCATATACTGCATACATCAAAACAATTTGATGTGAGGTGAGCTGATGGGGTGCCACCAAGAGGACGCCAAGGTGTTCAAGGCGCTGTGCGACCCAAAACGCCTTGCCATTCTGGAGCAGCTGCGCAGCGGCGAGAAATGCGCCTGCGTCTTGCAGGAGCCAATGGATCTTACGCAGTCCGGGCTGTCCTACCACATGAAAATCCTGTGTGATTCCGGTATCGTAAGCAGCAGGCAGGAAGGCAAATGGACGCATTACCGACTGAGTGCATCCGGCGGAGCATGGGCGCTGGAAAGGCTGCGGGCCATTCTTACTCCCGATACAGAGCAGGACGGCCCCTGCCCTTCCTGCAAAAGATAGACGCCATCATGACGGTGGCGTTTATCTCGGGCTAAAACATCAAAAATTTTTGATTTGTTGCCTGTTTTATGAAAGTGAGGTTTCTGTCATGGGCGCATGGCAATTCTTTCAGGACGAGATTCTGGGAATGAAATGGTTGAACAGGCTGATTGGAAATGTACTGTCGCTTCTGGGACTGGACATAGACGGACGTCTGGGCGGCAGCGTTCAGTTTTTCCTGTATGATGTGATCAAAATTACTGTTCTGCTCTGCTTGCTCATTTTTGTAATCTCTTATATACAAAGTTATTTCCCCCCTGAGAGCAGCAAGAAAATTTTAGGGCGCTTTCACGGGATCGGCGCAAATATCATTTCGGCTCTGCTGGGGACGGTAACGCCGTTTTGTTCCTGTTCCTCCATCCCGCTGTTCATAGGTTTTACCAGCGCGGGGCTTCCTTTGGGGGTGACTTTCTCTTTCTTGATTTCCTCACCGATGGTAGACTTGGGCAGTCTTGTGCTGCTGATGAGTGTTTTTGGAGCCAAAGTCGCGGTAATCTATGTGCTGGTGGGCTTGGCGATTGCCGTTGCGGGCGGTACAGTAATTGAAAAACTGCACATGGAAAAATATGTTGAGAGCTTCATCCTTTCCGCAGGCAGCGTGGATATCGAATCTCCCGTCCTGACCAAAGCAGAGCGTGCGGAATATGCAAAAGCGCAGGTTCTATCCACCTTTAAAAAGGTGTTCCCCTATATTCTAGCTGGTGTCGGCATCGGCGCAGTAATCCACAACTGGATACCTGAAAGCTGGATTGCGGCAGTTTTGGGCAGCAACAACCCCTTCGGGGTGCTCCTGGCGACTCTGGTGGGCGTGCCGATGTACGCGGATATTTTCGGCACCATCCCTGTGGCGGAGGCCCTGCTGGCAAAGGGCGCGCAGCTTGGCACAATCCTGGCCTTTATGATGGCGGTCACAACGCTGAGTCTGCCATCCATCATTATGCTGCGAAAGGCCGTCAAACCCAAACTGCTGGCTTTGTTTGTCGGCGTCTGTACGGCCGGCATCATTCTGGTGGGGTACTTGTTCAACGTGTTTCAGTTCATTATTATTTGATTCAGGAGGCAAAAATCATGGGACTCTTCAGCAAAAGCAAAAAAGAGGAGACGACTTCCTGCTGCTGCGGCGGCTGCACGCCCGAGGCGATGGCTCAGGCTGAAACAGAAAAAACATCCGCCGGCATTAAGGTACTTGGTTCCGGCTGCGCCAAATGCAGCGCCCTGGAGCTGGCCGCCCGTGAGGCGCTGGCAGAGCTGGGCATGGATACCGAGATCGAGCATGTGACGGACTTTGCCAGGATCGCCGCCCATGGAGTGATGACGACCCCGGCGCTGGTAGTGGACGGGAAGGTCGTGTCCTATGGCAAGGTTTTGAAAAAGGATGAGGCCAAGGCGCTGATTCAGAAAGTTCGGGGCTAAGGCATGTCCCAAAAGCCAAAAGTGGCCTTCGTATGCGTCCACAATTCCTGCCGCAGCCAGATTGCGGAAGCCCTGGGCAAGCTGCTGGCTGCCGATGCGTTTGACAGCTATTCCGCGGGGACGGAGACCAAGCCGCAAATAAACCAGGACGCAGTACGGCTTATGAAGCGGCTCTATGGGGTTGATATGGAGCAGTCTCAGCGCAGCAAGCTGTTGTCTGAAATCCCCCCTGTTGATATTGTGATAACCATGGGCTGCAATGTAACCTGTCCTTCGCTGCCATGCCGATACCGGGAGGACTGGAGCCTGGATGACCCCACAGGCAAAGACGACGATTGCTTTTTAGAGGCGATCTGCAGCATTGAAAAAAAGGTTTATGAGCTGAAAAACAGAGTTGGCAGCGGACTGTTGTAAGGCATTTAGAATTACGCCAAGCATACCTCACAGCAGCTGAATTTGCCGGGCAGGCAAAGGAAAAAGCCGGACAGTGTCCGGCTTTTTTCATTTTGCGTATTCGGTTTTGGCCTTCAGGGCCGCGCCCAGGGCGGCGGTGGACTGCGGGAGGCTCAGGGCCTTTACCGGCTTGCCCAGAAGGTCTGCAAAAATGTCCGCTATGGCGGCGTTGTTCGCCACGCCGCCGGAGAACACTATGGGCGGCTTGTACGTTATCTGCGCCGCCCGGCCCATGGAGATTATGCGCCGCGCGATGGAGCGGCCCGTACCCGCCGCAATGTCCGCCACAGGCACCTTCTGCGATAGATAGGAGATTATCTCGCTCTCCGCAAATATCGTACACATGCTGCTTATCGTGCAGGGCTCCGTCGCCTGCTTCATGAGGTCCGAGAGCTCCGACATCTCTATGCCCAGCAGCCTGTGCGTCAGCACCTCGAAAAACCGGCCCGTGCCTGCCGCGCAGCGGTCGTTCATCTCAAAGCGCGTCACCGTGCCGTACTCGTCCAGCTCTATGACCTTGCTGTCCTGGCCGCCGATGTCGATTATCGTCCTCGCCGTGGGGTCCACGTAGTAGGTGCCCATGCCGTGGGCGATTATCTCAGGGATGTTCATATCCGCCCGCTCGTAGGCCTTGCGGCCGTAACCCGTGGATACGACGTACTTCACGTCCTCCTCCCGGACTCCCGCGGCCTCCAGCGCCGCGGCAAAGGCTTTGCTGCCGCTGACGTTGCGGTCAAACTCCGTCATCACGACCTGGAAGGTCAACATCTCGCCCTTCTCGTCCAGCAGCACGCACTTGGACGTGGTCGAGCCTATATCTACTCCTGCAAAAAGCTCCATTTCCGCTTCGTGTCCCTTATTTGCCCTCAAGCATGGTCTCGGCGCTGTTGAGCTCGTTGACTACGAACTCCCCGTCCATGAACTCCAGGCCGCAGCTGGGGCAGCGGTAACCCGTGGCGTCGGGCAGGTCCAAATCCTTGTAGGCGATCTTGATGTCGTCCACGTCTTCCATAGCCGCCTTGCAGTTAAAGCACTTCCACTGACTCATTGCCCTTGCCTCCTTCTCAGTCTTCCTGCCCGGTGAGCAGTATAACGTAGCTGTAGAGGTTCAGTACCTCCACCTCGCCGCCGTTTACGGCGTATTCCACGTTGCAGGTGAAATTACCTATCTTCTTCTTGGCCAGATAGCGCTCCTCACCCTCGACATACAGCTTTTTGCCGGTGCTCTCGGCATAGTCCAGGACCTCGCGTATGTCCTCCTCGCGTATGCCGCGCTCTTCCATTATGGCCCTGATGTCGTCGCTCAGCTTGACGGGGACAGTTTTCGCATCCACTTTAGCATACCTCCACTTTTAATTATGTCCGCCTGCCTGCCGCAACCTGCGGCGGGCATTATGTACAGCGTAAATATCACGATATAAGTATATCCTATTGACAGTTAAATGTCAATAGGATACGCTTTCCCCTCCGGCGATTTTATGTGCTCTGCCGCTCCTTTGTGACGCACTTTTCGAGCAGGAAGTCTATCATCGAGGAAAACTGCTCTTTTGTGACCTCGGACAGGCCCGCGCAGGCCTGATAGGCCTCATAGATGACGTAAGACTCCAGCAGGACATAGGCCTTGGCGTTTTCAGCCCAATCCTTTTGCGTCGCCTTGGAGCGCTTGGTCAGCTTGGCTATGAAGTTGTAAAAAGGCCGTATCTCAGCGTCCTCCCGGAACTGGCTGCGCCCCTCGAAGAACATGAAAATGAAAATATTCCTGTTCTCGCTTGCAAACTGGAAGACCTGCATGGCTATGGTCTTGCAGAACTTGACCTTGTCCACCTGGCCCCTCAGCTCGTTGAGCGCATGATATATACTGTCGTAAAGCCCGTCAAAGCCGTCCGAAAGCACATATTTTTTGACTTCCGCGAGGTTTTCCACGTAATTATAGATAGTCATTGCGGAGACGCCGAGTTCCTTGGATATGCGGCGGGCGGAGAGCGCCTCCATGCCCTCGGAGTCAACTATCCGTACTGCGGCCCGGATGATCTCCTCTTTCCCGCACAACACCTTTTCTCGTGCCATTGCCTATCAATTCCCTACTTTTCTGATTCTCTGTTCTCCTATATGTTTGAGATCTTGAGATAATTGCAGATGCTGCGCACTATTGCAAGGCGCGTCTCACGTGCCTCTCCGCCGAGGGCCCAGAGGTCGCCTTCAATATAAAAGTGCGGCACGCCGGTCTCGGCCTCTATGACCTTGACCATGGTCTTCTGCAGGGCGCCGACCCAGCTGTCCGAGGAATAAAAGCCGTAGAGCGCGCCGTCCACTGGGTAGCGGGTGACGAGCTCGGCGTTTATGCGTGCCTCGTCGAGCATGTTCATGACGCTGGGAACGGAGAGGATGATGCGCGCGACGGCCTTGTAGACGTCCTCCTCCTGTTCGAGGTAGCCGCGGAACTTGTCCGCGAAGGGGAAAAGCTTGCCCTGCACGAGGCAGACACCGTTATCCCGGAAGGCCTTGTCGAGCCAGGGCGCGCACAGGGGGTTGAAATGGCAGGCCAGGCGCGGGGCCACGCGGGAGCCGAAGCCCTCGCCCCTGTCTATCCTCTCGCGCACCTCGGCGATTATCGTGTCCAGGGCGTCGAGGACGTAGGACTTGTCTATGCACAGGCAGGTCTCAACGCACAGGCCGAAGAGGGCCAGCTCGCCGCCCGAAATGGGCAGACAGTCCGCGTTCATGACGAGGTCCGTCAGGGTCTGTACCTTGTCCATGTACTGCATATAGACCTCGGCCGCGGCGCGCACGTCCGCGTCCGTCACGGTCACGCCCGTTATGCCGGAGACCTCGCTCTGGGCCAGGCGCAGCTTCCCGGCCAGGAGGTCCACCCGGGCCCTGTCGTCCGCCTCCACCTCGCCGGATGGCACATCGTGCGGCAGGACGACGTAGACGTTGGGCGCATCGCTGCTGCAGAGGCACTGCATCATCTCGTCGGTCTTGGGCGCCTCGCTGCACCTGAGGCCCCAGCTCCAGCTGACGCTCGGCCTGGCCATGAGCTCAGAGCCGCAGGTCTGGAGGCGGAAGCGATTGAGGGCGCAGTTGGCACAGGGAGAGCGCAGGCTGCCCGGGTCGTCCTCCGCCCGGGTCTTGTTGCAGTATTTGTTAAAGAAGGCCGTGAGCACGTTTATCATGAGGTACGCGGGGTAGAAGACATGCACGCGACCGCCCCCTGCCAAAACGTTGGCATAGGCCGGGATGGGCACGCTGGGCATGTTCATGTAGATGAGGCTGTGCCCCTCCGCCTTGTACCTGGCGCCCCGGGCTACCTCCACGACGCCGCGGATGCAGGCCGCGACGAATTTCTTCACGCCGCTCAGGGAAAGGTCCCAATAGGCCGGTATCCACTGTTCCACGGCAAAAGCCACGTCCTTGTCGCTGAGGCCCATCAGCTTGGCGGCCCTTTTCCAATCCGGCAGGAAACTCTTCAGCTCGTCCCCTTCCCAACCCAGCATTTCCAGGAACTTCTCGTGCGCGCTGGTCTTCATATATTAGCCACCTTTCGGAAAGCAATAATTTGTCGCTTGTGACTCAGGGCCACAGTATGGCTACACCCGATTTTACCATGCCGTGCCCGTGTTTTCAATAAAAAAGAAAGCCCCGCCCGAGGCGGGGCTTTCCCTAAAATGTGTTATTCTTTAGCCTCGGCGGCCTTCTCGGCACGCATGGCGGCAAGGCGCATCTTGAAGACCTGGCAGATAGACTCTATCTTGGTCTTCAGGGCCTCCTGGCTGTACTCGCGGTCGTCCCAGAAGTCGGCCTCGATGTAGAAGCAGGGCAGATGCAGCGTCTCCTCGACTATCTTGGCCTGCAGCTTCTGCTGCGGGCCGGCCCAGCGGTCAAAGTCGAAGAAGCCCAGCAGCATGCCGTCTGCCTTGAGCGTTTGCAGCTTCTCTATGAAGCTGTCGCACTCGTTCTTGATGTTCATACAGGTCGGGTTGCGGCTCCAGGACTCTGCAGCGGCCATCCAGGGGTCGTCCGGATAGCTCGTGGGCTGCAGCTGGCGCTTGGACTGCGTCAGCACGCAGGCGAACTGGACCATGATGCCGTTGTCGCGGAAGAGCTTGCCCAGCCAGGGGATGCAGTAGGGCAGGTTGCGGATGGCGACCTTCGGCGTACCCTTCGGCATGACGCCCTCGCCGTTCTTGATGGCGGTGCGCAGCTCCTTGATGAGCGTGTCTATGGCGTCGTTCATGTAGGTCGTGCCCGTGTTGAAGGGGACGGTCATGATCTGCTGGATGAGGGAGATGGTGTCGCCGCTCAGGACCGGGGGATCGGCGGTGGCGGCCAGCTGGGTCAGCATGCCGACCTTGAAGCCGAAGCTGCTCATCTTCTTGTTGGCGGAGGCGACGTGCTGCTCCGTGACCTCGATGCCGATGGTCTCGCTGATGGTCTTGACGCCGAGCTTCATCTGCTCGCTCATGTACCTCAGGCGGGGCTCGACCAGCTCCTCAAGCTCGTTGAGGCAGCAGTCGTGCGGGGCGCGGGAAACGTGATACTTCCAGGCCTTGCCGGCGATGCCCTGGATGAGCTCGTCGGTCTTGGGGCCCTCGTCGCAGTTGAAGCCCCAGCTCCAGATGATGTCCGGCGCCGCGATGACGTTCTCGATGTAGGCGGCCAGGCGCATCTTGTTCAGCGGGCAGTGGCGGCAGCCGTAGGAGAAGCCGGCCTCCTCGGCCTTGTTCAGGAAGGGCGCCGCGGCGTGGAAAAAGGCGTTCAGGACGTTCACGAGGATGAGGTCGGGGAAGCCGATGTAGACCTTGTCGCCGCCGGCCTCCTTGATGGCGTAGTAGTAGTTGGCGATGGCGGGCAGGATGCCGTAGACTATCTTGACGCCCTTTTCCTTATACTCCTTGGTGTGGCATATCTCGTTGGCCTCGCGCAGGTAGGCGCCGATGGTCTTGCGCACGCCGAGGTACTTTATATCCCAGTTTTCGGGGATGTAGTGGTCAACAGCATAGGCGACCTTCTCGTCGGTCAGCTGGAGAGCCTTGGCAGTCTCAAGCCACCTGGGCAGGAAGTTTTCGAGGTCCTCACCCTCAAAGCCGGCGAGCTGAAGCAGTTCACGATTGATGTCTCTCATTTCTTACCCTCCTTAAGGCTTTCGACAAAGCTCTCTATCCTGGTGGCCAGAGGCGCGGTGGCCTCGCGCGAATACTCGTAGGATGTTTCGAGCTTCATAATGGGCAGGTTGGAATCCTTGAGCCACTTAGCGTAGCAGGTATACTCCATGTCGTATATCTCGTCAAAGGCGAGCTGATACCAGAGGATGCCGTCTATCCTGTACTCCTTGACGAGCTCCTTCAGGCGCTCAAAGCGGGTCTCCCAGGACGGCTGGAACACGCACTGAGGCACACAGTTGTCATACATGGCGCTGGCATAGGCGTCCACATAGTCGCCCTCGGTGGCCAGGGTGACATTATAGGGGCGGATGGCCTCGTCCAGGAAGTCGCAGACGATGGCGCCGCCGGCGGCCTCGATGAGGGAGGGAACAACGTAGTCGCCCTCGGCCACGGCGCGGCCCATGATGAGGATGCGCGGCGCCCCTTCGGGATGAGCGCCCGGCGCGTCCTTCAGCTCCTCATAGATCTTCGTCAGCGCGTCTATGCTCGTGTCATAGTCCACGCGCAGGGTGTAGTGGTTCAGCCTGATGAAGTCGGAGAAGGTGATGGGGGAATTGTCCTTCTTGCGCAGCTCGCCTATCTTGCGGACGAGCTCGTTTATCTTGTTGGTCTTGGCATAGCACTCATGCACCGCTTTCTCGTCCAGCGGGTGGCCGACGACCTTCTCAAGGAAGTCGCGGAACTCACGCAGCTCGTGGCGGTAGTACTGCTGGGAGATGCCGACGACGTTGTCGGCGGGAACGCCGACCTTGTAGACAGGCACGCCCTTAAACTCCAGTATCTCGGTCATGCGGCCGTAGTGGCAGTCGTGCTGCTGGATGGCAACACCGTCGGCCATAGGCATGACGCGGTCAACGCCCCTGAGATAGTTGCCGACCATGGACGCGGCCAGGGGGTTCATAAAGCGCAGAGAATAGTCCAGCGTGGCCTCGGGAGCCTGCGGGTCGCCGCCCTTCATTATGAGGTAGGATTCCGCGCCGGCAGCGGTTATCCACTGCTCCGGCACGAAGTCACCGTAGTACTCGATGAGCTTCTTCCCTTCGCCTTTCCGCTCAACCAGCTCGATTGGACGGTTGCCGGACATTTTCTCCAGCTTTTGCATGATCTCTTTCACCAGGTAGACCTCCTTAGCAATTATAGCGTTTACTTTCATCGTGTGCGCACGAGTTCTTCCACCTTGGTTAAAGGTATAACACACTCAAAATAAATTTACAACATAAATTTCGATAAAACGCTGCTTTCTCCGTAATCGTTAAATGTGAAACTAAGTTTTTATGCAACCAGCCCGGACGTCACCCAATACTGCACAGACACAGCAGGCATAATTCGTGCAATATGTCGATTGCCTCCTTCTTGACAAACCTTTGTGCCGGCAATAAAATATACTGTGTAAATTATATCTCCGCATGTGTGCAGCCTGTCTTCCACCCCACTCAGGCGCTTTTGCTTACACATTAAAGGAGATGACCTAACATGAGTCAGAAAGTCGGCAGAGTCTCCCCCGGAAAATGGATAGCTTTAATAGTGGCTGCCTTCTGCATGCTGGCCACCGGATTTGTGCCTCCCCCGGAGGGGCTCAGTCAGTCCGGCTTCCAGGTGCTCGGCATTATGATCGGCGCCAGCATACTCTTCCTCAGCTGGGGTACAGGCTGGCCCAGCATGGCGACGATCTTCGCCTTTCTCACGGTCCCCGCGCTGAATGCCAACCAGATCTTCTCCGCCACCTTCGGCAACGGCACGCTTATCTTCCTGATGTTCACCTTCATGCTTGCCGGCTGCCTCATTCAGAGCGGCGTTGCCAAGCGCGTCTCCGTCTGGTTCCTGACGAACAAGCTCGCGCGGCGCAGCCCCTGGTGGACGGTAGCGATGCTGCTCATTGCGAACTTTGTAATAAGCCTCTTCCTCTCTTCGGCCACCACATTTATGATAATGTTCCCCATCGTTGAGGAGATGCTCCGCGTCTGCGGCGTCACTAAGGAGAAGAAGGCCCCCATCGCCACGGCGCTCATCCTCGGCGTGCTGGTAACGGGTCTGCTCTCCAACGGCGGCAACCCCATCGCACACGCGATGACTCTGCAGGGCTTCTCATTCTACGAGGGCTATGCCGGCCAGCCCATGGACTTCTTCACCTACTGCGTCATCTGCACGCCGGTGACCATAGTTGCCTGCATACTCTTCTTCCTGCTGCTCCGCTTTGTCTGGCGGCCCGACATGAGCGCGCTGACGAACATCGACTACGACGCCCTCTCCGCCGGCCTCGGCCAGATGAGCAAGAAGGAGAAGTGGTCTGCGGTCTTCTATCTGCTGTGCGTGCTCTTCTGGCTGCTGCCCGGCCTCACGCAGTACATCTGGCCCGCGGCGAGCGAGGCCTTCTTCTCCAAGGTTCAGCAGTGCCTGCCGCCGCTTCTGGCGCTCTTCCTTATGAACTTCATCAAGGTGGACGGCTCGCCCATCTTCGAGTGGAAGGACGCCGTCGGCTCCGTCAACTGGAACATACTGCTCTTCATGGCCAGCATCATGGGCCTGGGCGCTTTCATGGGCAACGCGGACCTGGGCATCACCACCTGGCTGAGCTCCATCTTCAGCCCCATCTTCGCGAATGTCAGCCCGACCATCTTCATCCTGGTCATCCTGCTGTTCGTGACCATTCTGTGCAACTTCTGCACCGCGTCTGTGCCTCTGTCCATAGCCTTCGCCATCGCCATGCCGCTCTGCCAGGGCATCTACGCCGGTCAGATAAACCCCGTCGTCATGGCCTCCCTGGCCACCGTGCTCGCCAGCTGCGCCTGGTCCACCGCTCCCTCCAGCCCCATCTCCGCCATATCCTACGGCTCCGGCTGGGTGCGCCCGGGCGACATGATAAAGTGGGGCTTCATAACCTCCATGCTCTGCGTCCTCACCGCCATGACGGTTGGACTTGCAATAGGCAACGCGTTCTGATTTAATTGACTTGAGCTTCAGACTTATTCAGGGAAAGGATAATACACTGTGTACGATTATGATGTAGTGTGCATAGGCGGCGGCCCCGGCGGCTCCGCCTCGGCGATGCGCTGCGCGGACCGCGGCAAGAAGGTCGCCATCATCGAGGCTCGCGCGCGGAACGGCTCCGGCGGCACCTGCGTTAACCGCGGCTGCATCCCTACGAAGGCCCTCATGGCCTCCGCCAACCTCTACGCCTCCATCAAGGAGGCCAAGACCTACGGCATCAACGTGGACATGTCCGCCGTCAGCGTGGACTTCAAGGCCATCGACAAGCGCAAGAACGCGGTCATAAACGGCCTCGGCTTCGGCCTGGAGGCCATGCTGTGGAAGAAGAGCCGCGGCATAGACGTCATAAAGGGCCGCGCGCGGCTTTTGGATGCGCACACCATCGAGGTGGACAACGGCAAGGTGAAAAAGACCGTGACGGCGGAAAACATCGTCGTCGCCGTGGGCTCGGAGCCCGCGGAGATAGCGGCCTTCAACGTGGACCACAAGAAGGTCATAACCTCCAACGAGATAATGGACTTCTCCCGCCCGATGCCGGGGAGCATCGTCATAATCGGCTCCGGCGCCATCGGCCTGGAGTATGGGCACATCTACAGCATCTACGGCGTGGACGTGACCATAGTGGAGATGATGCCGAACCTGGTCCCGGCG
This sequence comes from uncultured Eubacteriales bacterium, assembly GCA_900544295.1. Taxonomy (GTDB): domain Bacteria; phylum Bacillota; class Clostridia; order Oscillospirales; family Oscillospiraceae; genus Scatomorpha; species Scatomorpha intestinigallinarum. The sequence continues at coordinate 40,724 of UQUO01000012.1, forward strand.
CTGCACGACACCGAAATAACGGACGCCATAAAGGCCAGCCTGGAAAAGCGGGGCATCAAGGTCAAGTGCGGCAGCGGCATAGCGAGCGTCGAAGTCCAGGAGGACGGGCGCGTCAAGAGCACACTGGCAAACGGCGAGGAGCTCTTCTCGGACGAGGTGCTGGTTGCCATCGGCAGGACGCTGAACACCCGGGGCATGGGCCTGGAGGAAGTGGGCGTCAAGATGGAGAAAAACGGCCAGATAGTCACGGACGAGCACATGCGCACGAGCGTGCCTAACATCTTCGCCGCGGGCGACATCACCGTCGGCACCCAGCTCTCGGACAAGGCCCAGCGCCAGGGCCTCGTCATAGCCGAGACGATAGCCGGAGGCGACTATTACATCAACTACGACGCCATCCCGGCGACTATGTTCATGGAGCCTGAGATAGCCATGGTGGGCCTGACCGTCTCCGACGCCGCGGAGCGCGGCATCGAGACGATAAGCGGCAGCCTGCCCTTCTCCTCCAACGAGAAGGCCATGGCCATCGGCAAGACCGAGGGTCTCATCAAGGTCGTGGCACGCAAGGACGACCACGTCATCATCGGCGCGCAGATCTTCGGCCACGAGGCCTGCGACCTCATCGCTGAGATGACGGTGGCGGTGGAGAACGGCCTTACGCTGGAGCAGGTGTACAACTCCATCCACCCGCACCCGACGGTGACGGAGATAATCCTGGAGGTCTGCAAGCGGGCCGTCGGTCTCTCCTTCGATAAGTAAAAGCAAAAACAGCAAAATGGAGCCCCCTGACGGATGCCGGGGGGCTCCGAATTTGAAGAGGGTGGTAAAATGGAGCTTCGAGAGGCCTTTGTGAGCCGGAAAAACCGCTTCCGGCTGCTGGAGCGCGGCCTGGAGCTGGCGGGCTTTGCCCCCGGGTCGCGTCTCCTGGAGTCGGGCTGCGCCACGGGCGAGGGTACGGCGCACCTGGCCGGGCTGGGCTATACCTCCCTCACGGCCGTGGATATAGACGCCTCAGCGATCGAAAAAGCCTCCCTGCGCGCGCCGGGCTGCACGTTTTTCTGCGCGGACGCGAGGGAGCTGCCCTTTTCGGACGGGGCGTTTGACGGTATAATAAGCGAGGCGGCTTTCTCCGTCATAGACGGCAAGGAGCGGGCGGCGGCGCAATACGCGCGCGTGCTCGCGTCCGGCGGCCGGCTGCTGCTCGATGATTTCGCCGTCGCCGGCGGGGACGGGGCGGCGGGTGCGCCGGGAGTGCCCTGCCTCGACGGGGTGCAGAGCATGGAGCGCTACCGCAGCCTCTTTGAGGCGGCTGGCTTCTCCTGCGTATACGAAAAAGAGGAATACGGCGAGTATGTCGGCATCGCGATGAGCCTGGGCCGCGCCTACGGTGTCCCGCCCGCGGAGGCTGGGCGCTACGTCGTCTCCGCCTTCGGACGGGACGGCTACGTGGCGGATTTCTTCGCGCACACAAAGCTGACCTACTGCCAGATGATATTTGAGAAGAAATGATATGGATGCGAAACTGATCTACAAGACGAAAAGCGTCTGCCCCCACTGCCTGCGCACGGTATACGCGGACATAGTTGAGCGCGCGGACGGGATATACATGGACAAGGCCTGCCCGGAACACGGGCAGTTCGGCACGCTCATCTGGGCTGGGAACGAGCGGGAATATCTGCGCTGGCTGGACTTCGGCTGCATAGACATCTCCACCCTGCCCAGGACGGAGGAGGCGGTGGAGCGCGCCCTGGCCGGAGCAGCCTTCACGGACTGTGCCTGCCAGAAGCCCGCCTCCGCGGCCCTCATGACGACGAACCGCTGCAACATGGGCTGCCCGGTCTGCTTCACGCGGGACAAGAAGGAGGGGCTGCACGAGCCGGACCTGGCCGAGTGCGAGAGGCTCCTGCGGCTCTACCGTGAGACGGCGGGCGAAGACGCGGCCATAGAGTTCTGCGGCGGCGAGCCGACGGTGAGGGAGGATATCTTCGAGCTGGCGGCGCTGGCGCGGAAGCTGGGCTTCGGGCTCATCCAGCTCAATACCAACGGCGTGAAGCTGGCGGAGAGCCGCGGGTTCTGCGAGAAGCTCCGCGAGAGCGGCGTCACGACGGCCTACCTGGGCTTCGACGCGCTGACGGAGCAGCCCTACTACGCCAAATACGGCAAGCCCATGCTGGAGACGAAGCTGCGCGCCGTGGAAAATGCCGCGGCGGCGGGGCTGGCCATAGTGCTGGTCTGCTGCGTCATCCCCGGCGAGAACGACGGGGAGCTGGGCGCCATCGTGGAGTTCGCGCGGGAGCACATGCCGGCGGTGAAGGGCGTATACTTCCAGCCCATCAGCTATTTCGGCATCTACCCGGAGGACGATATCCGGCGCATCACGATCCCGGACGTCATCCGCGGCCTCGCGGCCCAGCACCCGGACCTGCACGTGGAGGACTTCGGCCCCGGGGCCTACGACCACGCGCAGTGCTCCTTCAACGCGGCCTACATGCAGGACAAGTCCGGGAAGCTCCGCGCGCTGACGCGCTTTTCCCGCCGCCGCCCGGAGCCGGATGCGGTACACCGCCTGCGCTCCAACCTCCTGCACAGCTGGACGCCCAGCGAGCGCAGGACGCTTACCATAGGCGGCATGGCCTTCCAGGACGCCTGGAACATTGACCTCATGCGGGTGCGGCGCTGCTCGATACAGATAATACAAAAGGACGGGGCGCTGGTGCCGCTGTGCAGCAAGTATCTCTCCGGCTGCGGCGGCGCGAAGCTCTTCCCCGGAATAGGGTGAGGATATGAGCGTAAGTCTGCAGGAGGGCCTCTACGGCCTGTGCAAAATGAGAATGGACTCAGACGCGGACTACCCCGGCCCGCGTCCGGAGCGCGTGGACGACGCGGCCTTCGACGCCTACCGGCTCTGGCAGCTGCAAAAGACCGTCCGCCGCGTGCGCGAAAACAGCCCCTTCTACCGCCGCCTCTTCGAGAGGGCGGGCGTTACGGAGGCGGACATACTCAGCCTCGCGGACATTGCGAAGCTGCCCTTCACCTTCCCCGCCGACCTCTCCGGGACGAGCTACAGCCTGCTGTGCACCTCGCAGAGCGAGGTGGAAAAACCCGTGACCTTCTACAGCTCCGGCTCCACGGGGACGAAGAAGCGTATCTACTTCTCCATGGCGGACATACAGAAGATCCTCGATTTCCTGCCCCGGGGCATGAATACGGTCATAGACCGGGACGAGGCCCGGGTGCTGGTATTTTTGCAGAACTCCCAGGGCCGCGGCATAGGCAGCATTCTGGCCAAGAGCCTCGTGGACTTCGGCATGCAGGGCTGGACGGCGGATCTTCAGGACAGTCCGGAGGACATCTGGAGGCAGACGACGGAGCACGGCGTGAACGTCTGGTTCGGGGACGCCATCACCATCTACCGCGCGACGAAGATCCTCGCGCAGGAGCACGACCTGCGCGCCGTAGGCATGCAGTGCATCTTCATAACGATGTCGAACATCCCACAAAGCATGATAGACTACCTGCACTGCGCCTGGGGCTGCCGGGTCTCGACGCATTACGGCCTGACGGAGAGCGGCTGGGGCCTCGCCGTGGACTGCGACACCTGCCCCGGCTACCACTACGATGAGCTGGACCACATCGTGGAGGTGGTGGACCCCGTGACGGGCGAGGTGCTGCCCGAGGGACAGGAGGGCGAGGTCGTCCTCACGAACATCGCGCGCGAATGCATGCCCCTCATCCGCTACCGCACGGGCGACATAGCGACGCTGCAAAAAAGCGTCTGCGGCAGCCACCTCATGACCCTGGGACACATCCGCCGCCGCAAGGAGGGCGCGACGGAGTATAACGGACACTACATCTACCCCGCCCTCTTCGACGAGGTGCTCTTCGGCACGGAGGGCCTGCTGGACTACCGCATCTTCCTGGAGGCCGGGCGCATAGCCCTCGACATCGAGTGTCTGAACGAGGCCCGCTTCGACGCGGAGGGCCTGCGTGAACGGCTCATGGCCCTGCCTTTCATGCAGGGCGCGCCGGAGATCGCGCTGAAGCTCCTGCCCTGCGGGGCGCTCAGGGAACACTGCTACGAGAAAAAGCGGATACTGGAAAGGGAGAAGCCATGAGCGACATCCTGCACGAAACTGAAAGTCTCTGCCCCGTCTGTCTGAAAAGGATACCCGCCCGCTACGAGCGGATAGACGGCAGGGCATACATGCTGAAGACCTGCCCTGAGCATGGGGACTTCCGCGTGCTGTTCTGGCGGGACGCGGACATGTACGCGCGTTGGCTGCGTCAGGGCGTCCACTCACCGGCGAGGGAGCGGGGAAAACCCGAGTCGCGCGGCTGCCCCTACGACTGCGGGCTCTGCGACGAGCACCGCAGCGGCACCTGCACGAGCATCCTGGAGATAACCTACCGCTGCAACATGAACTGCGCCGTCTGCTTTGCGGACGCGAACGCGGAAAAGTTCGAGCCGGATCTGGCGCAGATACGGAAGATGTACGCCGCCGCCCTGGGCTCGAACCCCTATTGCAGCGTCCAGCTCTCGGGCGGGGAGCCGACGGTGCGTGAGGACCTGTGCGATATCCTCCGGCTGGGCAAGGAGCTGGGCGTCGTACACCTGCAGGTGAACACCAACGGCATAAAGCTGGCCAATGTGCCTGGCTATGCCGAGGCGCTCAAGGCCGCGGGCTGCGACCTCATATACCTCCAGTTCGACGGCCTGGACGACGCCATCTACCGCGAGATACGCACGCGGGACATGCTGGACATAAAGCTGCGGGCCATAGAAAACTGCGAGGCGGCGGGGCTGGCCGTTCTGCTGGTGCCGGTGGTCATACCCGGCGTGAACCTGCACAGGATAGGCGAGATCGTGGACTTTGCAAAAAAGCACATCCCTGCCATACGGGGCATACACTTCCAGCCGGTGAGCTATTTCGGGCGCTTTCCGGGGCAGACGCCGCCTGACGAGAGCCGCTGCGGGCTCTCGGACGTGCTGCACGCCCTGGTGGAGCAGTGCCCGGAGCTCAAAATGGAGCACTTCGTCCCGCGCAAGCAGTTTGACCCGCACTGTGACTTTTCGAGCACCTACTATCTGGACGAGGGCGGCCGCCTCGCGGCCATGAGCCGCTATGACCAGAACGATGAGGACACGGAGCGCACGGACTTCGTGCAGAAGACGAACAAATATACGGTAAAGCGCTGGAAGGGCCAGGAGGAGCGTGTCATGGACACGCCGCTCATGCGCTTTGCGGAGCGGACGCTGACGCACAGCTTCTGCATCTCGGGCATGGGCTTCCAGGACGTGTGGAACATAGACTTGGGCCGCCTGCACGGCTGCTGCGTACACATCATAACCGGCAAGTGCGAGGTCATCCCCTTTTGCGCCTTCCACCTGACGGGCGTGGACGGCAAGCGGCTCTACACCAACTGAGGAGGCGCGGCATGAAACTGAAAATAACGCCAGACACCACCGTGGGCCAGGCCCTTTCAGCGGAACCGAGGCTCTACGGTGCGCTGCTCGCGCTGGGGCTCTGCTGCGTGGACGAGAACACCGTCATGTGGACGATGGGCCGCCTTGCGGACGAGCTCGGCGTAGATGCGGAGAGCCTGTGCTCCGCGCTGAACGGGCAGAAGCCATGACGCAGTTTGAAAATGCCTGCCGCAAAGCGGCGCGTATGCTCGCGGCGGCTGACTACGCCGTCTTTTTCGGCGGCGCCGGCATCTCGACGGACAGCGGCCTGGCCGACTTCCGCAGCCGGAAGGGCGGGCTCTACAACGAGCCCAGCGGTTACGGCGTTCCCGCCGAGGAGATATTGACCCCCGCCTTCTATGAGGCGCGCACGGCGGAATTTTTCGACTACTACCGCACAAAGCTGCTGAACCTCGCCGCCCCTCCGAACAGCGTACACTACGCCCTGGCGGAGCTGGAGCGCGCGGGACTCATAAAGTGCGTCGTCACGCAGAACGCTGACGACCTGCACCGGCGCGCGGGCAGCCGCCGGGTCATAGATATACACGGCAACGTCTATATTAACACCTGCCCCGGCTGCGGAAAGCGCTTCCCGCCCGAGCTGGCGGCGGACTGCGAGGGCGTGCCGCGCTGCGACGTGTGCGGCGGCGTGATCCGCCCCGGCATCCTGCTCTTCGGCGAGGTGCCGGACATGCGGCTCATCCTGGAGGCCATCCGCGAAATCAACCGCGCGGACCTGCTGCTCATAGGCGGCACCTCCCTGAAGGTCAGCAGCGCTCCGCGCCTGCTCGACCGCTTCCGCGGACGTATGGTAATAATAAACGACGAGCCTACGCCCTTCGACGGGCGCGCGGAGCTCGTCATACGCGGGCGCGCCGCGCCTGCCTTTGAGCTCATACTTGACGAACTTGCGAAAGGGGAAAAGGACTGCTATGCCAAAGACTAAATACATGGTAACGAGCGGCTTCCTCGGAGCCGGCAAGACCACCTCCATGCTCGCCCTCGCCCGCGAGATAAACGCGCGCTGGGGCAAGGCTGCCATCCTCGCCAACGACCTCGGCGCTGGCAACATCGTGGACGCGGACTACACCGCGACGAGCGAGGTGCTCACTACCAGCATTGCAGGCAACTGCATCTGCTACCAACACGAGAACCTGGTGGACAAGCTCCGTCAGCTCGCGGCAGCGGGCGCGACAGTCATTTTCTCGGACATCCCCGGCTGCGGCATAGGCGCGCTCGACCACGTCTACCTCCAACTCGCGGAGCGCGAGGGGGATGAGTTCGAGCTCATGCCCTTCACCTGCATCGTGGACCCGGAGCGGATGCGTATGCTCATGGAGGGCGAGGGGGACATAAACCTGCCGCCTGAGATGCGTTTTTTGCTCGACGCGCAGATGGCCGAGGCCGACCTCATCGTGCTGAACAAGACGGACCTCCTGAGCCCGGCCGAGCTGGAGCTGCGCCTGGCCCTCATCCGCACGCTGCACCCGGACACTCCGGTGATGACCATGTCCGCCAGGACGGGCGATGGAGTGGACGCGGTTGCGGACTATCTGATGACCCATTCTGCCGCCGCTGAGCACCGCGAGATAGGCTACGGCTCCGAGGCCTTCATGGCTGCCGAGCGGCTGCTCAGCTGGTATAACCGCCGCGTGTTTTTGGAGCAGCGCGATGACAAAGCTGTGGACTTCAACGCGGTAATAAGCGACATATTTGAGGACATACGCGCTTTACTGAAAAAGCAGGGGGGCAATGTGCCGCACCTAAAGGCCTTTGCCGCCGGGCAGGGCGGGGACTTCGTCAAGGCCAGCCTCATCGGCGTGGACTACCCCGTGGAGTTCGACAGCAGGCTTGAGGGCAGCTACAGCGCCGTCTCTCTCATCATAAACGCGCGCGCCGCAGCCGATCCCGCCCTCATGGCCTCTGCCGTGGACGAGGCAATAGACGCCGCGGCGCAGAAATACGGCCTCAAGGCCCGCACCTTCTTCCTTGAGAGCTTCGGCATGATGGAAGAGGGCCGCGGCAACGGCGGCCGCGCCTCCCGCTACTGAGTATGGAAGACAGGCTTTGCGCCGCCTGCGGGCGCTTTTTGGGGCTGCTGCCCGAGTGCGGCTGCGGGCCGGAGCGGCTCGCCCGCGCGCTCTCGCGCTTTGAGATAGGCCCCAGGGCCGTGGAGCGCGCCGCCCAGGCCCTGCCGGAGCACTACGAGCTGGAGCTGCGCGGCGTGCGCCTGCTCATCTCAGAGTACCTCGACGCCTTTTGCGGGCTCTTCGAGGAGGGGGCGCCCCGCTGCGAGGTCAGCGTCCCCGCGCCGGGCTTTCTCATAACGGCCCTGCAGGCCGCCTCGGGCGGGAGCTTCCGCTTTTTGACCGGAGCGCTCATCATCCAGGTCGTGCTCCGGAGCTTTTTCCTCTGGGGCCTGCCCTTCGGCACCGGCGCTGCCATGCAGCTGCACTACTGCGGCCTCAATCGCGCGCGGGAGTATCTCCTGAGCTCCGAGGCCGCGCCTGAGCTGCTATTGCAGTTCGGCGTCCTCTGCGACGAATGTCTCAAATGCGGCGAAGCCGCGCCGCCCGGCACACGCGTTCTGAACCTCGCCCTGCCCAAGGGCGAGGGGCCGCGGCTGCGTGAGCTTGCCGCCGTCCAGGCCGAGGACTTCCTCGCCCGGGCGGGCGAGGCTCTGGGCGTACAGGTCACACCCTCCGCCTGGCTGAGAGGCCTGGAGAGCTATCTGGCCCTGCAAAGGCTTCAAAGCCGCCTCGCGTTGCTCCAGGCCCGGCGGGACAGGCTGCCGCCCGGCGGCAACGCCTTCGCCCTGGCGCAGACTGCCCAGCTGGTGGTCTTCGACCGCCGGGAGGGCCTGCTCGCTTCGCTCGGGACCTACGCCGACGAGCTTGAGGCCGCCCCGCCGGACGACGGCTCTGAGCGGACCTACTGTTTTTACACGCCCTTTCTCCAGCCCTGGGTGGACGCTCGGCTCCGGCAGGGCGGCGTGCGCCTCATGGGCAGCGCCGTCTTTCTGCGGCGCGAGATTTCCCCCGCCTCCCTGCGCCCCGGGCCCCTGACCGCCGCCTGGCTGGAGGCCCTCGGCCCTCGCCTGGGCGGCGCGGAGCAGGCCGAGGCCGTGGCGGAGGAGGTCTCTCGCCTCGGCTGTACCGCCTACCTCGGCGGCATGTTCGCCTTCGACCGCTGGATGGGCCCGGCCCACGGCTTCATAGCCCGCTCCCTCGCCGCGCGCGGCATCCCCTCCTTCAGCCTGCGCGGCGACTTCTGGAACGAATCCCCCTGCCGCTCCGAGGAGGAGCTGGAGAACATCCGCGCCGCCATATCCGCCCGCCGCGAGGCGGGAAAACATCCCTGAGCCTTCTATTGCCCCCGCGCCTCTGTTTTTCCTGTTTACGTTATCAGCACTTGCAAAACCTCTCACGACATCTGTCTAATATTCGCATCCCACAACAGGACCTAAAGGCTTGCCTTCGGGTCCTGTTTTAGTTGATAGAGCCTCATGGCCCGCTGGAGTAAAGATGCGTCGATGAAAATTCAAAAAATACAGGCTGCGCTGTTGCTGCTGTAACAAATCGCGCCGCGGCTGAGGCCAAAGCCCTCGCTGCCCTCGGGGCCGGGGCTTGACAGGGGCCGCCGGGGCGGGATATAGTGTCGCTGTTACCATTGGAGGTGTAAATATGTCTGTATCCTTCGACCCCCTGTCCTGCCGCTTTCCCTCGCAGCGGCGGGTGATATACGGCGCGCGCGGCATGGTCTGCGCCTCCCAGCCCCTGGCCGCCCAGGCGGGGCTGGACATCCTGCGCCGCGGCGGCAACGCCGTGGATGCCGCCATTGCCACGGCCGCCTGCCTCACGGTGCTGGAACCGACCTCGAACGGTCTGGGAGGGGACGCCTTCTCCCTCATCTGGCATGACGGGCGGCTCTACGGCCTCAACTCCTCCGGCCCCGCGCCCGCGCTGGCGGACGCGGACTTCCTGCGTGAGAAGTTCGGGCGCATACCGGAAAAGGGCTGGTACGCCGTGGACGTGCCGGGCATCCCGGCCGCCTGGGCGGAGGCCGCTCGCCGCTTTGGCCGCCTGCCCCTGGCGGAGCTGCTCTCCCCCGCCATCAGCTACGCCGAGGAGGGCTACCCCCTCTCGCCCGTGACCTCAAAACTCTGGGTCCAGGCCCACGCGGCCTATTCCAAGGCCGGTGACAAGCTGTTTGAGCCCTGGTTCGACTGCTTTGCGCCCGGCGGGCGCGCGCCGAGGGCCGGGGAAATGGTCCGCCTGCCCGGCCACGCCGAGACTCTGCGCGAGCTGGCGCGCACGGACTGCGAGAGCTTCTACCGCGGCGCTCTAGCAGAGCGCATAGACGCCTGGGCGCGCGAGACGGGCGGCTGGCTGCGCGCCGACGACCTCGCGGCCTTCCGGCCCGAGTGGGTACAGCCCATCAGCGTGCCCTACCGCGGTTATACCGTCCACGAGCTGCCGCCGAATGGTCACGGGCTCGTGCCGCTGCTGGCGCTCGGCATACTCTCCGGCCTCGACATGGGAGTGCGGGACGCTGAAGCCATCCACGTCCAGCTTGAAGCCATGAAGCTGGCCTTTGCCGACGGCCTGCGCTACATAGCCGACCCCAGGAGCATGGGGCTCTCGCCCGAGGCGCTGCTTGACCCCGCCTATCTCGCCTCGCGCCGCGCGCTCATCGGAGATATGGCCCGAGAGCCCGAGCCGGGCGACCCGCGTTCCGGCGGCACGGTCTACCTCTGCGCCGCGGACGGCGAGGGGAACATGGTGAGCTGGATACAGTCGAACTACATGGGCTTCGGCTCCGGCGTCGTTGTACCAGGCACGGGCATAGCCCTGCACAACCGGGGCTGCAACTTCAGCCTCGACCCGGCCTCGCCCAACTGCATGGCCCCCGGCAAGCGGCCCTACCACACGATAATCCCCGGCTTCCTGACGAAAGACGGGCAGGCCGTCGGGCCCTTCGGGGTCATGGGCGCCTTTATGCAGCCGCAGGGACATGTGCAGGTCATGATAAACACGCTGGACTATGCGATGAACCCGCAGGAGGCGCTGGACGCGCCGCGCTGGCAGTGGGTCGGCGGCAAGCGCATCCAGCTTGAGCCGGGCTTTGACGCCGGCATCGCCGAAGAGCTCCGCCGCCGCGGCCACGAGATCGAATCCGGCGACCCCATTGACTTCGGCCGTGGCCAGATCATCTGGCGCGACGGCAGCGGCGTCCTCTGCGGCGGCACCGAGCCCCGCGCCGACGGCTGCGTCGCCGCCTGGTGATAGCTGCGCGCCTGGGACGAATGTTTATTGCCCGGTTTTTACGAAAAGCGCGATAAGATGTCAAAGGGGGACCCCCGCGGGGGTCCCCCTTTCGTATCAGAAACACCTCTGTAGGGGCGGGGTTCCACCCCCGCCCGGCGTCGGATGACTGTGAGCGTCCGTAAATCGCAGGGGCTGCGGGCGGCGGGGGCCGCCCGCAAAGGGGGAACCCCCGGCGAGGGTTCCCCCTTTGACCCCCTCCTG
>UQUO01000013.1 GCA_900544295.1 uncultured Eubacteriales bacterium
CCGCGCGCCGCAGCGCGCGGAACTCTCCTTGTGCTCACAAAGCGCAGGAGGGGGTTAAAGGGGGAACCCTCGCCGGGGGTTCCCCCTTTGCGGGCGGCTTAAGCCGCCCGCAGCCCCTGCCGCTCCGCCGCTGGCTAAAATTGGCCTTGACAAATTGCTCATATTGTATATAATCAATATATACAATATACAAGGGTGATCACACTTGGATATCAAAATAAGCAATGCAGGCGGTGTGCCGATATACGAGCAGATCGTCTCACAGGTAAAGGCGAAGATAATCGCCGGGGAGCTCAGGGAGGGGGACGCCCTTCCCTCGATGCGTCTGCTGGCGAAGGAGCTGCGTATAAGCGTCATAACGACGAAGCGCGCCTACGAGGAGCTGGAACGCGAGGGCTTCATTGTGTCCATGACGGGTAAGGGCAGCTTTGTCGCGGGGCGCGATTTGGAGTTTGTGCGCGAGGAGCAGCTCAGGCAGATCGAGGAGCATATGGCAGCCATAGCCGAGCTTGCCGCCTCCTGCAAGCTGAGCTTTGACGAGCTCGTGGAGATGCTTCGCCTCATGTTTGAAGGAGAATGAAGGCAAAATGGAAAACGCGCTTGAGGTCAGGGGCCTCACAAAGCATTACAGGGGTTTTGCCCTTGAAAACGTCAGCTTCAGCCTGCCCGCGGGCTGCATCATGGGCTTTATAGGAGAAAACGGCGCGGGAAAGAGCACGACCATCCGCCTGATGCTGGGCCTGGCAAGGGCGGAGGCGGGCAGCGTGCGCCTGCTGGGCGAGGACCCGGCGCAGGGCGGCGCGGCGCTGAGGGAGCGGCTGGGGGTCGTCCTGGACGACTGCGGCATCCCGGAGACGCTCAGCCTGCGTGACATGCGGCGAATCCTCGCCGCGGGCTACAGGACCTTCGACGCGGCAAAGTTCGAGGCCCTGGCCGCCCGCTTCAGCCTGCCGGAGCGCAAGGCGGTGAAGGACTACTCCCTCGGTATGCGGATGAAGCTCTCGCTGGCCTGCGCGCTCTCACACGACTGCCGCCTGCTGATCCTGGACGAGGCCACGAGCGGGCTCGATCCCGTAGTGCGCGACGAGCTGCTGGACATCTTCCTTGAGTTTATACAGGACGAGGGCCACAGCATCTTTGTCTCCTCGCACATCCTGAGCGATTTGGAGAAGGTCTGCGACTATATCACATTCATACACGGCGGGAAGATAGTCTTCTCCGAAGAGAAGGACGCGCTGCTGGAGAAATACGTCGTCGCCAAGCTGAGCGAGGCGGAGCTGCGCTCGCTGGAGCCGGGGAAGGTGGCAGGGGTGCGCCGCTCGTCCTTCGGGGCTGAGGCCCTGGTGGAGCGGAGCGCGGCCCGCGGCCTCGTGTGCGACCCGGCGAGTATAGAGGACATCATGCTCTATTTCCTGAAGGGGGAGTCAAAATGAAGGCGCTCATACTCAAGGATTTGTTCTGCCTGCGGGCGCAGGCCAAATCCGTGCTCCTGGTGCTCGCGGTCTGGCTGGTCATCAGCGTCACGACGGGGAACGGGCAGTTTTTCAGCGCGCTGAGCGTGATATACGTCATACTGCTGCCAATGATGTCCATGAGCTTTGACGAGCGGGCGCACTGGGACAGCCGGGCCCTGACCATGCCGGTGACGCGCGCGCAGATCGTGCTGGGCCGCTACGCCGCGGCGCTGCTGATGGGCCTGGCCATGCTGGCTCTGGGCTGTGCGGTCACGCTGGTTATGGACGGCGCGGAACAGCTGAGCTTCTGCCTGGGCTTCTTCTTCGCCGGGGTGCTCATGCTCTCTGTCGGCATGCCTCTGATGCTGAAGCTGGGCGTGGAAAAGGCGCGCATCGCCATCACACTGTGCTACCTCATCCCCTTCGTACTGCTGCTGGCGGCTGAGAAGCTGGGCCTCGACTGGGAGAAGCTGGCCTCCGGGCTGCCGGACATCCCGCTCCTTTCTCTTCTCGCCGCCCTGAGCGCCGCGGCCCTGGCCGTGTCTGTCCTCATATCCGTCGCGCTCTACTCCAAAAAGGAGTTTTGAAACGCAAAAAGGGCCGCCCTGTCGGGGCGGCCCTTTTCGCGTATTCACATGAGCGGGGCAAAGACGCGCAGGAGGCTCTGGCCCAGCTTCATGAGCCAGGGGCGGTTGCGGTAGAGCTCCGGCGTTATCTCGACGCATTTGGAGAGCGTGTCTGTGAAGCTCTGCTTCATGTCCATTATAGCTGAGGAGCCGAACATCCAGACGGCACACTCGTGGTGGAGGAAGAGGCTGCGGTAGTCCATGTTGATGGTGCCGCAGATGCCGAAGGCGTCGTCGCAGACCATGGTTTTGGAGTGGATGAAGCCGGGGATGTACTCGTAGACCCGCACGCCGGCCCGCAGGAGCGGCGCATAGTAGCTGCGCGTGACCATGTGGACGTACCACTTGTCCGGCACGCCCGGGGTTATCATGCGCACGTCTATGCCGGATTTGGCGGCGCTCGTCAGGGCGTTCATGAGCTCGTTGTCGATGACGAGATAGGGCGTGCATATGTAGACGTATTTCTCCGCCCGGGAGAGCATGTTTATGTAGGCCGTCTCGCCCACGGCCTCGTCGTCGGAGGGCGCGTCGGAGTAGGGCTGGACAAATCCGTCGTCCTCGATGCCGTCGAATGCGCCGGGGCGCGGGAGGAAACGCGACGCGTCGTCCTCCTCGTGACGGATGTAGTCCCACATGGAGAGGAACATCAGCGTGAAGCTGTAGACCGCCTCGCCGCGGAGCATGACGCCGCAGTCGAGCCAGTGGCCGAAGCGCTCACGCCGGTTTATGTACTCGTCCGCGAGGTTCACGCCGCCGGTGAAGGCGACCTCGCTGTCGATGACGCAGATCTTGCGGTGGTCGCGGTTGTTGAAGGTGCCGGTTAGGACGGGCTGAAAGCGGTGGAAGGTGCAGCAGCGGATGCCGAGCTTTTCCATGCGCTTGTAGTAGTTGCGGGGCAGGGTCATGATACAGCCCATGTCGTCGTAGATGAGGCGCACGTCCAGGCCCTCGGCAGCCTTTTCCTCAAGGATGTCGAGGATGGAATCCCACATGACCCCGGGCTCGACGATGAAGTATTCGAGGAAGATGAAGCGTTCGGCCTTTTTAAGCTCTTCGAGCAGGGCGGGGAAGAGCTCGTCCCCGAGGCGGAAATACTTTGTCTGTGTCCTGCGGAAGACAGGGGCTCCGGCGCAGCGCTCAAGATATGCCGATTGCAGCGCGGCCTCGGGCGAGGCCTTGGCCATATCGGCGGTGCGGGAGGCCACGGCGCTCGCGGTCTGACGGTAGCGCAGCAGCATGCCGGCGACCTTGTCCCGCTTGCTCTCCGGCGTGCGTTTTTTGCCGAAGAGTATGTACATGGGTATGCCGAAAAGGGGCAGGAAGACGATGGGCAGTATCCAGGCTATCTTGAACGCGGAGCTTCCGTCCTGATTTATGATGTAGACGACCGTCACAAGGGCGAGGGCGACGGACACCGTCTGCACAGCCGTGTATGCGCCCTGGAAATAGAACAGCGTGGCGACGATGACCACGATTTGCAGCAGCATGAAGAGCGCCACAAACGCAAGCCTTGAAAAGAGCAGCTTAAGGAGTTTTTTCACGGTATCTACCGACCTTTCGCTTTGCTTGGTCAACAATTATAGCAGAGTTTTGGCGCTTTGTCGATACTTGCGCGGGCGGCGAAGCTGTGAGATAATAGCAGCAGAAAAAGGCCCGCGCAGGGCGATTCAGAATATGGGAGGATGCCAAATGGATTATATGAGCGAGTACAAAAGCAAGCTGCGCACGGCTGAGGAGGCCGCGCGCGCCGTTAAGAGCGGGGACTGGGTGGACTTCGGCTGCGGCGTCACCTATCCGAAACTCTGCGACGAGGCCCTGGCCCGCCGCAAGGCGGAACTCACGGACGTGAAGGTCCGCGGTATGCTCTGCTACGGCCCCATCGCCGTTGTGGAGAACGACCCTGAGCAGGAGCATTTCACCTACAGCTCCTGGCACCTCACCGGCTACGAGCGCAAGCTGGCGGACAAGGGCCTGTGCTACTACCAGCCCATGCTCTACCGCAACCTGCGCTGGTACTATGACAATTTCCTGCACATAAACGTCGCCTTCATAGGCGCGGCGCCCATGGACGAGCACGGCTACTTCAACCTCTCCATCGGCACGGGCAACGCCCGCGCATACATCGAAAACGCGGACGTCGTCGTCATCGAGGTCCTGGAAAAGCTGCCCCGCGCCCTGGGCGGCCAGGAGGAGAGCGTACACATCTCCGAGGTGGACATGATAGTCGAGGGCGAGCACGGCCCGGCCATCCAGCTGCCCAGCCGCGCGCCCAGCGAGGCGGACAAGCGCATCGCAGCGAACGTCATCCCCTACCTCTGCGACGGGGCCACCGTCCAGCTCGGCATAGGCGGCGTGCCCGACGCCCTGGGCATGATGATAGCCGAGTCCGACCTCAAGGACCTTGGCATGCACACGGAGTTTGCGACGGACGCCTTCTACAAGCTCTTCGCCTCCGGCAAACTGACGAACAGGCGCAAGACCATAGACAAGGGCAAGGCCGTGTTCGGCGTCGCCGCCGGCACGCAGGACCTCTACGACTGGATAGACAACAACCCCGGCGTCGCCGCCTACCCCATCAGCTATGTCAACGACCCGGACGTCATCGCGCAGCTGGATAACTTCATCTCGCTCAACAGCTGCATAGGCGTGGACCTCTACGGCCAGGTGAGCTCCGAGAGCTCCGGCACCAGGCAGATAAGCGGCACGGGCGGCCAGGTGGACTTCCTTACCGGCGCTACGAAGAGCCGCGGCGGCAAGGCCTTCATCTGCATGAGCAGCACCTTCGCAGACAAGTCCGGCAAGGTCCAGAGCCGTATAGTCCCGCACTTCGGCGGGGACATCGTCACCTCCCCGCGCAGCCAGGCCTTCTACATCGCGACGGAAAACGGCGTCGTGAACCTGGCGGGCGCCTCCACCTGGGAGCGGGCCGAGCGCCTCATAAGCGTGGCCGCCCCCGAGTTCCGCGAGGAGCTCATAGCCGCCGCCGAGGCCCAGCGCATCTGGAGAAAGTCGAATAAGCGGTAAAACAAAAAAGCCCGCCGCCCGAGAGGGCGGCGGGCCTTTTACGGCTCATTCTATCGAGATCATGTAGTAGTAGACCGGCTGGCCGCCGTTTACAACGGAGACCTCCGCATCCGGGAAGCAGGCTCCGAGCTTCTTTGCGGCGCCCTCGGCGTCCTCCTCGCTCACGTCCTCGCCGTAGTAGACGGAGATGACGGCGGGGGAGAGCTCGTCAACGGACCAGCTCAGCTCGTCGAGCAGGGTTTCGATGTTCGTGTAGCTGCCGACGAGGGCTCCGTCCAGCAGGGCGAGGTATTCGCCGGCGTGTATCTCGTGGCCGTCAAAGTCGGAATCCCGCGCTGCATAGGTGACGAGGGCGGTGTGGACCCCGGCTATGGCCTCGGCCATGCCGTCAGATATCTCCTCTTCCGTGGCCGTCTCGTCCAGGGAGAGCAGGGCGGTGATGCCCTGAGGCACGGTCTTGGTGGGGATGACGACTACGCGCTTTTCGGTCAGCGGGATGCACTGCTCCGCGGCCATGATGATGTTCTTGTTGTTGGGCAGGACGAAAACGGTCTCTGCGGGCGTGCGGTTTATCTCGGTGAGTATGTCCTCGGTGGAGGGGTTCATGGTCTGGCCGCCGGTGACTATCCTGTCCGCGCCCAGCTCCCGGAAGAGCTCGGCCATGCCCGCGCCGGCGCAGACGGCGACGGCGCCGAAGGGCTTCTCGGCGGGGGCTATCCGAGGTTCAGCCGGGGCGGCCTCGCCTCCGGCCATCTCGCTGTGTTGCTCGCGCATGTTCTCGATCTTCACCTTGAGCAGCGGGCCGTAGGTAAGCGCTTCGGTCAGGACCGTGCCGGGGACGTTCGTATGGACGTGGACTTTTATGATCTCGTCGTCGTCCACGACGACGACGCAGTCGCCCAGGGTCTCAAGGAAGCTGCGCAGCAGGGCGGGCTCCTTGCTGTTCTCACGTCCGCAGATGAACTCCGTGCAGTAGGCGAAGGCAATCTCACCCGAGGAGAAGTCGGAGAAATCGGCCCTCTCCTTAGGCTCGGCCTCGTTTTCCGCAGGGGCCTCGGCGGGGACGAAGGCCTCGCCGCGCAGGACGGAGAGCGTCGCCTCCAGGATGAAGACATAGCCCTTGCCGCCCGCGTCCACGACGCCGGCACGGGCGAGAACGGGGTTGAGGTTTATCGTGTCAGCCAGAGCCTCGACGGCGGACTCCACGGCGCAGGAGAGCATGAGCTCAAGGTCGGAGCCGTGCCCGGCGAACTCGACGGCGGAGCTCGTGGCCACGCGGGAGACGGTGAGGATGGTGCCCTCGGCGGGCTTCATGACGGCCTTGTAGGCGGCGTCCACTCCGTCGCTCATCGCGGCGGCATAGAGCTTGGCGTCGGCCTTCTCAGCGCCCTTGAGCCGCTTGGCGAGGCCGCGGAAGAGCAGGGAGAGTATGACGCCGGAGTTGCCTCGCGCGCCGCGGAGCATGGCCGAGGCCGCGCAGTCCGCCGCGGCGCTGAGGGTGGGAAAGCTCTTCTTAGAGAGCTCCGCCGCCGCGGCGCCCATGGTGAGGCTCATGTTGGTGCCGGTATCTCCGTCCGGCACGGGGAAGACGTTCAGCTCGTTGATGAGCTGCCTGTTCTGTTCGAGGGCGGCGTTGGCGCAGAGGATGATATCCTTGAACACCGCCGCATCAATAAATTCTCTCAAGAGGGACAACCTCCGGGTCTGATTTTTGTTTCTGTCAGTCGATGAGCATGGTGTCCACGTAGACATCCACGCGCTTCACGGGGACGCCAGTGGCCTTGGAGACCTTGTAGCTGACCTCGTTAATGATGCTGCGGCAGAGGGCCATGAGGTTGACGCCGTGGTCAACAGCAATGTGAAGGCCCAGGGAGACGCTGCCATCCTCTCCGAGCTGAGTCTCAATGCCCTTGGACATGGACTCCCGGCGGAGCTGGAAGACGCCCCCGTCCTTGGCCTGAGCGGCCATGGCCTTGACGCCGAAGCAGCTGGTCGCCGCGTCCCCGGCTAGGTTCGCAAAGACCTCGGGGTCGATGGTGATGGCGCCCTTTTGGTTTTCAATTTTAACCATGGTGCAGCTCCTTTCGAAATGCTCCGCGCGCCGGGGCATCCGGCGGCGGATAAACATTATAATACAACGTTTCGGAAAGTACAAGGGAAACTTTCACAGCCGGGCAGTTAAGCAACTAATGCACCTAAAATCGTGCAGTTTCTCGGCCCAGGCGGCGTCGAGACGGCGCAACGCAAAAAACTTTTTGCCTCAAAGGGGAAAAATTTGTGCTAAATCTGTGCAATTAGAGGTTTACATTGAGGCGTTTGAGTGATAAAATTATTGCGCTTTTGGAGCACATTAAAATTATTATAAATGTGGAGATGAAAGTATGGCGAGAAAACTCAAGACGATGGATGGCAACCAGGCCGCCGCGCACGTTTCCTATGCGTTCACCGAGGTGGCCGCGATCTATCCGATCACGCCGTCCAGCCCGATGGCGGACTTTGTTGACCAGTGGTCCGCCGCCGGTCAGAAAAACATCTTCGGCACCACGGTCAAGGTGCAGGAGATGCAGGCCGAGTCCGGCGCCGCCGGCGCTGTGCACGGCTCCCTCAACGCCGGCGCTCTGACGACGACCTACACCGCGTCCCAGGGCCTGCTGCTCATGATCCCCAACATGTATAAGATCGCTGGCGAGCTGCTGCCCGGTGTCTTCCACGTCACCGCGCGTACCCTCGCGAGCCACACCCTCAGCATCTTCGGCGACCATCAGGACGTCATGGCCTGCCGCCAGACCGGCTTTGCCATGCTCTGCGAGAGCAACGTCCAGGAGGTCATGGACCTCTCCGCCGTGGCTCACCTTTCCGCCATCAAGGGCCGCGTCCCCTTCCTGAACTTCTTTGACGGCTTCCGCACCTCCCACGAGATCCAGAAGATCGCCGTCTGGGATTACAAGGACCTCGCCTCCATGTGCGACATGAAGGCCGTCGAGGAGTTCCGCGCCCGCGCACTGAACCCCGAGCATCCGCAGATGCGCGGCAGCCACGAGAACGGCGACATCTTCTTCCAGAACCGCGAGGCCTCCAACAAGTACTACGAGGCCGTCCCCGGCATAGTCGAGGACTACATGAAGAAGGTCAACAAGAAGCTCGGCACTGACTACCAGCTCTTCAACTACTACGGCGCGCCGGACGCTGACCGCGTCATCGTCGCCATGGGCTCTATCTGCGACGTGACCGAGGAGGTCATCGACTACCTGAACGCCCACGGCCAGAAGGTCGGCCTCGTGAAGGTCCGCCTGTATCGCCCCTGGCGCGCGGACAAGCTGCTCGCCGCCATCCCGGCCACATGTAAGTCCATCGCGGTGCTCGACCGCACCAAGGAGCCCGGCGCCCTGGGCGAGCCTCTGTACATGGACGTCATGACGAGCCTTGCCGACGCCGGCAGGACCGACATCAAGGTCATCGGCGGCCGCTACGGCCTCGCCAGCAAGGACACTCCTCCCGCCAGCGTGTTCGCGGTCTACAAGGAGCTGGCCAAGGCCAACCCGAAGGCCCGCTTCACCGTCGGCATCGTGGACGACGTGACCAAGCTCTCCCTGCGTGAGACCTCCGCTCCCGACACCGCCCCGAAGGGCACCGTCTCCTGCATGTTCTGGGGCCTCGGCGGCGACGGCACCGTCGGCGCGAACAAGAACTCCATCAAGATCATCGGCGACCACACCGACAAGTATGTCCAGGCCTACTTCCAGTATGACTCCAAGAAGACCGGCGGCGTCACCATCAGCCACCTGCGCTTCGGCGACAAGCCCATCAAGAGCCCGTACTACATCAACAAGGCCGACTTCGTGGCCTGCCACAACCCGAGCTACATCACCAAGGGCTTCAAGATGGCGCAGAAGCTCAAGGCCGGCGGCGTGTTCCTGGTCAACAGCCAGTGGAGCTTCGAGGAGCTGGAGCACCACCTCGACGCCGACGCGAAGCGCTACATCGCGAAGAACATAATCAAGCTCGTCATGATCAACGCCATCGACCTCGCCCAGCAGATCGGCATGGGCAAGAGGACGAACACCATACTCCAGAGCGCGTTCTTCTCCCTTGCTAAGGTCATCCCCGAGGACCAGGCCATCAAGTACATGAAGGACGCTGCGACGCACTCCTACCTGAAGAAGGGCCAGGACGTCGTCGATATGAACCACAAGGCCATCGAGCTGGGCGCCACCGCCTACACCGTCGTGGACGTGCCCGCCAGCTGGGCGAACGCCGTTGACGAGGGCAAGCCTGTGGAGCTCACCGGCCGCGGCCCGGTCGTTAAGATGGTCAAGGAGATCCTCGACCCCGTAGGCAAGATGGACGGCGACAGCCTGCCTGTTTCCGCCTTCAAGGCCCACGCGGACGGCACCTTCGAGCTCGGCGCTTCCGCCTACGAGAAGCGCGGCGTGGCCGTCTCCGTGCCTGAGTGGGACAGCACGAAGTGCATCCAGTGCAACCAGTGCGCCTACGTCTGCCCGCACGCCACCATCCGTCCCTATGCCCTCACCGCCGAGGAGGCCGCTGCGGCTCCCGCCGCCGCGAAGATCGTCCCGGTCAAGGCCGGCAAGGGCAAGGACGTCTACTCCTTCGCCATGGCCGTCTCCCCGCTGGACTGCATGGGCTGCGGTGTCTGCGCCGGCGTGTGCCCGGTGAAGGCCCTCACCATGGTCCCGATGGAGAGCCAGATGCCTCAGCAGGAAGTCTGGACCTACATGACCGAGAAGGTCTCCGAGAAGAAGGACATGCAGGACAACACCGTGAAGGGCAGCCAGTTCAAGCAGCCCATGCTCGAGTTCTCCGGCTCCTGCGCCGGCTGCGCCGAGACGAGCTACGCCCGCCTCATCACCCAGCTCTTCGGCGACCACATGATAGTCTCCAACGCCACCGGCTGCTCGTCCATCTGGGGCGGCCCGGCTGCCACGAGCCCCTACACCGTCAACAAGGAAGGCAAGGGTCCCGCCTGGGTCAACAGCCTCTTTGAGGACAACGCCGAGCACGGCCTGGGCCTCTACCTCGGCCAGAAGAAGATCCGCGACGACCTCGCTGCCAAGACCCGCGAGCTCATCGCCGTTGACTGGTGCTGCGCCGAGCTCAAGGACGCCGCCCAGAAGTGGCTCGACACCTATAACGACGGCAACGCCAACGGCGAGGCTGCGAAGGCCTACATTGCCGCCCTTGAGGACAGCATCTGCACCGTTGACGAACTTTGCGCCAGCGACAACACCGAGATAAAGGCCTACGGCGAGAAGCTCAAGGCTGCCGGCAAGGCTGTCTGCGACTGCGACGCCTGCAAGCTCGCTGCCGACATCCTCTCCAAGAAGGATTACCTGAACAAGAAGTCCGTGTGGATCATGGGCGGCGACGGCTGGGCCTACGACATCGGCTACGGCGGCCTCGACCATGTGCTCGCCTCCGGCGAGGACGTGAACGTCTTCGTCTTCGACACCGAGGTCTACTCCAACACCGGCGGCCAGGCCTCCAAGGCCTCCAACATCGGCCAGGTGGCTCAGTTTGCCGCGGCCGGCAAGGAGATCAAGAGCAAGGCCCTCGCCGAGCTCGCCATGACCTACGGCTACGTCTACGTGGCCCAGATCGCCATGGGCGCGAACCCGGCCCAGACCATCAAGGCCATCACCGAGGCCGAGGCCTACAACGGCCCGTCCCTCATCATCGCCTACGCCCCCTGCGAGATGCACAGCATCAAGGGCGGCATGACGAACTGCCAGAGCGAGATGAAGAAGGCCGTCGATTGCGGCTACTGGAACCTCTACCGCTTCAACCCGGCGGCTGAGACCAAGTTTGCGCTCGACAGCAAGGAGCCGGCCGGCGGCTACCGCGACTTCCTGATGAACGAGGCCAGGTACAGCCGCCTGACCCGCGAGTTCCCCGACCGCGCCGACCGTCTGTTCGAGGCCAGCGAGGAGAACGCCAAGGCCCGCTACGAGCACCTGCTGAAGCTCAAGGAAATGTACAAATAAGCGATACCAATAAGAAAAACGCCGCCCGCCCGGGCGGCGTTTTTCACGCCCCTAGCGCCAGTCCAGCCTCGCCAAATAAAAGTTTTTTGCCCCGCTTTTTTACAAAAAAGCGGGCAGGGTCCAGGGGCGGCGCCCCTGGCCGCGTGCCGCAGCGCGCGGGATCCCCCATCGCAAAGAAGCGCAGGAGGGGGTCAAAGGGGGGACCCTCGCCGGGGGTCCCCCCTTTGCGGGCGGCCCCCGCCGCCCGCAGCCTCGCGCGAAACCGCGCACGCCCTGTAGCGGACAGCGCCCTCAACTTCACCGATTTCAAAAAAGACACCCCGCGCCCGGAAGGCGCGGGGTGCTTAATAAATGTGTCAGTTGAGGAAGTCCCTCAGCTTCTTGGAGCGGCTGGGGTGGCGGAGCTTGCGGAGGGCCTTGGCCTCTATCTGCCTGATGCGCTCTCGCGTGACGTTGAACTCCTTGCCGACCTCCTCCAGCGTCCTGGTGCGGCCGTCCACTATGCCGAAGCGGAGCTCCAGCACCTTCTTCTCGCGCGGGGTCAGCGTGTCGAGCACGGTCATGAGCTGCTCGCGCAGCAGGGAGAAGCTCGCGGCCTCGGAGGGCTCGGAGGCGTCCTCGTCGGGGATGAAGTCGCCGAGGTGGCTGTCCTCCTCCTCGCCTATGGGCGTCTCAAGGCTCACCGGCTCCTGAGCTATTTTGAGGATGTCGCGAACCTTGTCCACGGGCATGCCCATCTCCTCGGCGATCTCCTCGGCGGAGGGGTCATGTCCCAGCTCCTGCAGCAGCTGGCGGGAGACGCGGATGACCTTGTTGATGGTCTCGACCATGTGTACGGGGATGCGGATGGTCCTGGCCTGGTCCGCAATGGCGCGGGTGATCGCCTGGCGTATCCACCAGGTGGCATAGGTGGAGAACTTGTAGCCCTTGGTGTAGTCGAACTTGTCCACGGCCTTGATAAGGCCGAGGTTGCCCTCCTGGATGAGGTCGAGGAAGAGCATGCCGCGGCCCACGTAGCGCTTGGCGATGGAGACGACAAGGCGGAGGTTGGCCTCGGCCATGCGCCTTTTGGCCTCCTCGTCGCCGTCGGCCATGCGGCGGGCGAGCTCCTGCTCCTCGTCGGGGGTGAGCAGCGGGACCTTGCCGATCTCCTTGAGGTACATGCGCACGGGGTCGTCAGTGGAGAAGGTGTCCACGAGGGCGTCCGTGTCGGCTATCTCCTCCTCGGTGACTTCCTCTATCTCCTGCAGCTCCTCAAGGGCGGGCAGGACCTCGTCGTCCATGGGCGGGAGTATGTCCTCGCCGGAGGTGTCTATGCCCAGATTCTCCAGCTTGTCGTAGAACTTGTCCAGCTCCTCGGGTTCGAGGTTCATGTCGTCGAGGACGTCCATGAGCTCCTTGGAGGTGAGCTTGCCGGCCTTTTTGCCCTTTTCGATGAGGGCGTTGAGCTTTTCCTCCTTCTGCTTTGCAAGCAGCTCGGGGTCCTCGGGCGCCTCGTGCTCGGCGGGCTTGGAGGAGCCCTTCCGGCTCCTGTGCCTGACTTCGGCGGCCTCGGCGGCCGCGGCTTTCTTTTCCATCTCAGACATGGCTCATCCTCCGTAACTCTTTGTCTTTTTCATCCGGTCCTGAAAGGCCAGGAGGTCGCCCTCCGCCTTGTCAGCGGCACGCATAATGGCTATGTAATCGGCCAGGGCCCGCGGAGCGTTCGCGGCGGACTCCGGCTTTTGGATAACGCTTGTGAAAAGCGAAAACTCCTCCGGCGAGAGCTCCCCGCTCATTGCGGCGGGGGATAGGCCCGCGCCCTCGTCCGCCCTGCGGCGGAGCGCGGAATATATGCGCCAGAGCTCGGGGGAGGAGAAGTCCGCCTCCGCAAGCCCGACGCCCCGGAAGAGGGAGGGGTCGAGGTTCAGCAGGCGTATGACGCCCTCCTCGGCCGCGGCGGAGCGGGGGTTTTTGTACTGGATGCCGCGCTCCTGTGGCTGGGACATGCGCAGGGGGCGGAGCTCCTCGCGCTCGGTCTGCCGCCGGGCCGCGGCGGCGCGGCGGCGGCGCTGCTGCCTGACCTCGTCCTGCACCGCCTCGGGCGAGACGCCGCACTGTGAGGCCGCGCGCATGGCGTAGACCTCCCTGGCCGCCCTGTCTGGCAGCTGGGCGATGACGCCGGCGGCCTCTTTCAAATAGGCCACCTTGCCCTCGTCCGTGGCGAGGTCGTGCTTCGCGCGCACGGCATCGAGCCGGTACTCGACGTGGTTCTCGCTCTCGGCCAGGAGGTTCTGGAAGGCCTCCGGGCCCTTGGCCTTGATGAACTCGTCCGGGTCCTTGGCGCCGCGGACGGTCAGCACCCTGACCTTCAGCTCCAGCTTTTCAAGTATGCCGATGGCGCGCTGGGCGGCTTTCTTGCCCGCCTCGTCCGCGTCGTAGGCGATGACTACCTCCTGCTTGAAGCGGGAGATGAGCCGTGCCTGCTCCGGCGTAAGCGAGGTACCGAGGGAGGCGACGGCACTGTCGAAGCCCGCCTGATGCAGGGATACGACGTCGATGTTGCCCTCGACGAGGATAATGTACCCGGATTTGGACTTTTTAGCCAGATTCAGGCCGAAAAGGTTATGGCTTTTGCTGAACACCGGCGTCTCGGGGCTGTTGAGGTACTTGGGCTCCACGTCCCCGAGCGCGCGGCCGGAGAAAGCGATGACGTTGCCGCGCACGTCGATGACGGGGAACATCAGCCTGCCGCGGAAGGCGTCGTACACTCCGCCCTTTTTGCCGCGGCGCACGAGACCGGCGTCATAGAGCTCGCGCTCGGTGTAGCCTTTCTCCTTCATGGCCGAGCAGAGCGCGTCCCAGCTCTCCGGCGCGCAGCCGAGGCCGAAGCGCCGCGCCGTCCCGGGCGTGATTCCGCGCCGGAGCATGTAGTCCACCGCCGCCGCGCCCGCCGGGGTCGAGAGCTGCTCGTAAAAAAAGCGCGCCGCGTCCCGATTGAGGGCATAGAGCCTGTCCCGCTTGGGCTTGCCCGGGTCGCTCTGCTGCTCCGGGACCTTCATCCCGGCGCGCCGGGCCAGAAACTCCACGGCCTCGGGGAAGCTGAGATTCTCTATCTCCATTATGAAGTTTATGACGCTCCCGCCCTTGCCGCAGCCGAAGCAGTGGTAGATCTGCTTCGAGGGCGACACAGAGAAGGACGGCGTCTTCTCACTGTGGAAGGGACAGAGCCCGAAGAGGTTCTGGCCTGAGCGCTTGGTGAACTGCACGTATTCGCCCACGACGTCCTCAATGGGGTTCCTGTCCGAGAGCTCCTGCAAAAAATCCTGCGAAAAGGCCAAGCGCTTTCGCCTCCCTTCTCAGCGCACCTGCCAGGATTTCGGGATGAACAGCTCGGAATACACGTCCATCACGTATTTGTCCGTCATGCCGGAGACATAGTCTGTCGCCGCACGATCTATGCCCTCCTCGTCCGCTATCGCGCGGTAGTCCTCAGGCAGCCGCTCGGGATGGTTGACATAATATTCCCATATGCTCAGGAGGATATTCCCGACCTTGCTCTCCTCGCCCTTGGCGACGGGGTTTTTGTAGACCTCGGAGTACATGAAGTCGGTGAAGACCTGTACGGCGTCGGTGATATCAGGGGACATGAGGATCACATCGAGCTCGGCGCTGGTCTCTATGACGTCGTTGACGATGGAGTTTATGCGCTCGCTGTTGCGGGTACCGAGGCGTTCGCGGATGATCGCGGGCTCGTCGCCCGGGGCGAGGATACCGGCGCGCTCCGCGTCGTCGAGGTCGTGGTTTATGTAGGCGATGCGGTCTGAAAGGCGGACGACGTCGGCCTCAAGGCTGCCGCGCGGGGTGCCGGTGGTGTGGTTCAATATGCCCGTGCGCGTTTCCCTGCAGAGGTTCAGGCCGCGCCCGTCCTTTTCGAGCCTGTCCACAACGCGCAGGCTCTGCTCGTAGTGGCGGAAACCGCCGGGGAAGATGTCATTTAGCGCCCGCTCGCCCGCGTGGCCGAAGGGCGTGTGTCCGAGGTCGTGGCCGAGGGCGATGGCCTCGGTGAGGTCCTCATTGAGCATGAGCGCGCGGGAGATGGTGCGCGCGATGCGGGCGACTTCGAGGGTGTGGGTGAGGCGGGTGCGGTAGTGGTCGCCTTCCGGCTGGAGGAAGACCTGGGTCTTGTGCTTGAGGCGTCGGAAGCTCTTGCAGTGGATGATTCGGTCGATGTCCCGCTGGAAGCAGGTGCGGACCTCGCACTCCGGCTCCGGGCGGGGCCGCCCGGCGCTCTCACGCGCGCGGACGCCGCGGGAGCAGACGAGCAGCTCCTCGGCCCTTTCTCTCCTCTCGCGTGGGCTGTCCATGAAACGACCTCCTTCGCGCCATAATGCCTTACACAATACTTATACTGCGTCTTTCCCGAAAACCCTTTATTTTTCTGAAAAAATTTTTTGCGGCCTGAAAACGCTCCCGCCGAGGCGGCAGAGGGCGCTGCCTGCCGTCACGTCCACTAGCCGACCGGCGAAGGTCTCCGCGCTCTCGATGGGCAGCAGCGCGGCCAGCTCGACCTGCGCGCCGAAGGCGGAATTCTGTTCCTGCGCGCCGAAGTCGGCCAGCAGCCGCCTCACGCGCTCGAACTGCGGGTAGCCGCAGGAGACCTCGACGAGCCGCCACTCGGCCATGCGCGCGCGGCCGGCGGCCTCAAGGGCTAGGGCGGCGGCCTTGGAATAGGCCCGCACCAGCCCGCCGGAGCCGAGCAGGATGCCGCCGAAGTAGCGGGTGACGACGCAGCAGACATCCGAGACCCCGGCGGAGCGGAAGACGTTCAGCGTCGGCTGGCCGGAGGTGCCGCCTGGCTCGCCGTCGTCCGACCAGCGCATGGCCCCGCTTTGCAGCACGTAGGCCCAGACGTTGTGCGCTGCGTCCGCGTGTTTTTTGCGTATCTCCTCGACAAAGGCCATGGCCTCGGCTTCCGTCTCCGCGTGCTGCACCTGGCCGATGAAGCGGGACTTCTTGTCGATGTGTTCCGCCTCGCCGTAGCCGGCGGGTATGATGTAATCAGACATGGCTGCACCTCTTTCCAAATTAAATAATTCTACAATATCCCCGCCCACGGCGCAAGCCCCGGCGTGCAAAAACCCCGCCCCCAAGCCAGGGGGCGGGGCCTCTGCTTTTATTTTTCCACCAGCGCCCAGATGAGCTCGGCCTCCTCCGGGCCGTCGTTGCGGCTGGAGTGACGCTGCCCGGCGGGGATGAAGCTCGCGCCGCCGGCCGTCATGCTCAGCAGACCGTCCTCCTCCGTCTCGCAGCTCACGCTGCCGCGGAGGATAAAGGCGTACTCGTCCGCGTCGTGCGCAGCCCAGGGGACGACCGTGCCGGCGGGGAAGACCGCGTGACCCATAGTCACCTTTGCGCCCTCGGCGGCGGAGAAGAACTCCGTCATTGCCACACCGTCGGGCCGGACCTGTGTCCCGGCGGTGCTGAGGCTGGTTATTTTCATTTTACGGCCTCCCTTTCGGGCGTGAAGCCCGTGACCTCGAAGGTGTCCGGGTCCACGATGACGCCGTAATCCGCCTTCGCCTGCTCGGCGGTGATGTACTCGTTTTTCACGTCCATGGCCACCTTGGCGGGGTCGCGCCTGAGGGGGTCGCCATAGCCGCCGCCCGTGGCGGTGACCATGCGCACGACGTCGTTCGTGTTCATGACGCGCCGGGCGACGATGCCCATGGGCTCGGAGACGGTGCCGTCGGCGTCGTGGAACTGGAAGTAGTTTATAGAGCCGTCCTTGCCGCCGGCCGCGCCCCAGACGGGCCACTTGTTGCGCCCGAAGGAGGCGGTGAAGCTCTGGTTCTCGTTCATGGAGCGGTAGGTGCGCACGCAGCCGGAGCCGCCGCGGTATTCGCCCGCGCCCGCGCCGTCCGTGTGCAGGCTGTACTCATCCACGCGGATGCCGTAGCGCGTCTCGGCCATCTCGACGGGGACGTTGTAGGTCTCGCCGTCGCCGACGCAGAACTGGCCGACCTGCCCGTCGTGGCCGCGGCAGGCGCCCCAGCCGCCGACGGTGGGCTCTATGATGAGGTAGTCGTTGCCGAAATCCTGGTGCTGCCCGGCCATGAGCACGGTGCAGACCGAGAGCAGGTGCCCCGCGCCCAGGGACTCAGGGAACACGGGCGCGAGTGCCTTCCACACGAGGTCGATGGCGTAGATCATGCTCTCGTAGTAGCAGGAGGTGGCCGCCGGGCGCTTGGCCTGGAGCACGCTGCCCTCCTCGCAGACTATGCGCAGCGGGGCGAAGACGCCGTCGTTAACCGCCAGCTCCGGGCCAATGATGGACATGAAGATGACCTTGACGCCCGCGTAGGCCGCCGTTGCGCCGGTGTTCACGCAGCCCGCGACCTGGGGGTCGGAGCCGGTGAAGTCGGCCAGGAACTCGTCGTCCGTGATGGTGACCTTGACCTTGAGGTGGACGGGGCTGCCGTGGCCGTCGTCGTCCATGTACTCGTCCATCTCCCAGCTGCCTTTCGGCATCTCGGCCAGACGCTTGCGCGCCACCAGCTCGCCCTGGGCGATGAGCCGCTCCATGGAGCCCTTGACGACCTCGACGCCGTACTTCTCGCACAGCTCGTTTATCCGCTTCTCGCCCGTGCGCAGGGAGGATATCTGCCCCCACATGTCGCCCTGGGAGATCTGCGGATAGCGCATGTTGCTGCGCATGACGTCCCAGACCGGCTCCACCAGCTCGCCGCGGTCAACTAACTTCACGCCGGAGAAGCACATGCCCTCCTGGTAGGTGTTCGTCGCGTCCGTGGTGAAGGAGCCGGGGGCCATGCCGCCGATGTCGCTCCAGTGGGCCTTGTTGCCCGCAAATGCGATGAGCTCGCCCTTGTAGAAGATGGGCATGACCATGCCCACGTCCGACATGTGCGTGCCGCCGCCGATGAAGGGGTCGTTTATGATGTACACGTCGCCGGGGTGGAGGTTTTCCTTGCCGAACTTATCCACAACGGCGCATATCATGGGGGAGATCATGCCGATGAAGCCGGAGACGCCGTTGCCCTGGGTGAGCAGGCGGCCCTCCGCGTCGGCGATGCCGCTGGCATAGTCGAGCGTCTCGTAGATTATGGGGCTCATCGAGGTCTGGGCAAAGGCGTAGAAGATCTCATTGCTGACCGCTATGAGCGAGTCCTTGACGATATCGAGGGTGACGGGGCTGATATTGAGCTTCTCAGACATTTATTCCACCTCCATTTCCACGACAAGATTGCCGAACTTGTCCACACTGAGGCTCTGGCCGGGGCAGACGACCGTAGCCGTCGTCGGCTCTTCGACCACGAGCGGGCCTTCGGCCCTGGCGCCCGCGCCGAGCTTTGCCCTGTCGTAGATGGGCGTTTCGAGCCAGCCGTCGCCGGAGAAGAAGACGCGGCGCGTCTCCTTGAGGGCGGAGCCTATATCTCCCTCGTGCGGGGCTATCTCGCGCAGCTCGGGCTTGTGCAGGCGGCCGTAGGCCACGAGGTGGAGGTTCACTATCTCAGCCGGGGTGTCCGGCAGGCTGAAGGTGTAGAAGTGCTCGTGCGTCCTGTGGAAGCGGGCCATTATCTCGGCCCTGTCGGCCTCCTGCCAGGGCACGGCTGGGGTCTGGACCTGGACGGTGTGCTCCTGGCCCATGTAGCGCATGTCCGCGATGTAGGTGAACACCGCCTGCTCCTCCGAGACGCCCTCCTGGGCGAAGACGGCTCTGGCCTCAGCCATGAGCTCGGTCCACATGGCGTTGAGCTCCTCCATCGGGGCCGTGGAGAAGGAGGTGATGCGGGTCTGGATAAAGTCGTGCCTGATGTCCGTCATCAGCATGCCCCAGGCGGAGAACACGGAGGCCGCCACGGGCACTACCACCTTGCGGATGTTCAGCTCCTTGGCGAGCGTGGGGCCGTGCATCGGCCCGCCGCCGCCGAAGGCCACCATCGTGAAATCGCGCGGGTCGTAGCCGCGGCGCACGGAGATGAGCTTCAGGGCGTTGTTCATGTTCGAGTCCGCGACGCGGATGATGCTCTCCGCCGCGCCCTCCTCGTCCGTGCCGAGCGGCGCGCCGACCTTTTCGCGCAGGGCCGCGCGCACGGCGTCCAGATCGACCTCCATGTCGAAGTTCTTGGCCGAGAGCCGCCCGGCGATGAGGTTCGCGTCCGTTGTGGTCGGCTCCGTGCCGCCCTTGCCATAGGCCACGGGGCCGGGCAGCGCGCCCGCGCTCTTGGGGCCGACCTTTAGAGAGCCGGCCTCGTCCATCCAGGCGATGGAGCCGCCGCCGTTGCCTATCTCCACGATGTCCACGACAGGGGCCATGATGGGATAGCCCGCGTTGCGCTCGTCCTTCTCGATGTAGTACGAGGTCGTGACCTTGACCTCGCCCTCGTCTATGAGGGAGCACTTCGCCGTCGTGCCGCCGACGTCGAAGGCGATGACGTTCCGCTCGCCTATGAGCTTGCCGAGGATGGACGCCCCGAAGACGCCGGCCACGGGGCCGGACTCGACGACGTTTATGGGCGTCAGCTTCGCCTGAGCAAAGGTGGTCGTGCCGCCGTTGCTCTGCATGATGTAGCGTGCGCCGGAGACGGCGTCCCCGTCGAGCCGCGTGCCGAGCCTGTCGATGTACGAGGAGGCCGCAGGCATGACGTAGGCGTTCAGTGCCGCCGTGGACGTGCGCTCGTACTCGCGCCACTCTTTTGTTATGTCAACCGACGGGCAGACAAAGACCTCGGGCCAGAGCTCCTTGACATAGGCCGCGGTCTCGCGCTCGTGCGCCTCGTTGGCGTAGCTGTTTATGAAGCAGACGGCGATGGCCTCGACGCCCTCTTTTTTGAAATACTCGACGGCCCGCTCTATATCCTCGCGGCAGAGGGGGGTTATGACCTTGCCGTCGTAGGAGACGCGCTCTGTGACCTCACGGCGCAGGTAGCGGGGGATGAAAGGCGCGGGCTTTTCAAAGACCATGTTGAAGAGGTCCGGCCTGTTGCCTCGCGCGAGCTCCAGCACGTCGCGGAAGCCCTTAGTGGTGAGCAGGGCGGTCTTTGCGCCCTTGCGCTCTGTGAGGGCGTTTATGATGGTGGTCGTGCCGTGGAAGAAGGCGGTTATGCTCTCGGGCGAGACTCCGCTCTTTTCCAGCACGTCCATGACGCCTGCCTCAAAGTTCGGCGGCGTGGTGTGGGCCTTTTCCTGGACGAGCGCGCCGTCCTCAGAGATGGCCACGAGGTCTGTGAAGGTGCCTCCGATGTCGGTTGCAACTCTCATTTGCCGGTTCCCTCCATTTCTTGTTTCGGTGTTATACATATGCTTTGCATATATATGGAGTAGGATAGCACCAGGCTCTGCCAATGTCAATGAAAAACTCAGCCCTCATGGTGCCGCGGGGCGGCGGGGAAGTCCAGGATCTTCTTTATGAAGACTGCATAAATGATGACGCTGGCGATGGGGCCGAGGACGTCGGACACGGGCTCGGCGTAGAAGACGGCGCGCGCGCCGAAGGCGGCGGGCAGCCAGAAGAGGGCTGCGAAATAGACGACCTTGCGGAAGGCGGAGAGCGGCAGGGCCAGCTTCACCTGGGCCATGCCGGTGAAGCCGTCCACAATGGCGTACTGTATTCCGAGCGGGATGACGGCGAGGGTGCATATGCGGATGGCGTCGAGCGCCTCCGCGGCAAGCTCCGGCTCCGTGGTGAAGAGCCTGACGAAGAGCCCGCCGCCCAGGCGGGCGAGGGCGAACATCAGGGCGGTGTAGCCCACGCAGAGCAGGGCGATATGCTTTTCGGCCTGGAGTATCCTGTCGCGCCGGTGCGCGCCGTAGTTGAAGGCGAGGATGGTCTGCGTCCCGCCGGAGATGCCGCCGAGGGGCATGGTGACGACGAGCATGAAGCTCTGGGCGATGGTGGCGCAGGTTATGAGCCTGTCGCCCAGCTCCGCGCCGCCGTAGCTTTTCAGCACTGCGTTCATGGAGATGATCATGACGCTGTCCACGAAGATGATGAGGAAGGGCGATATGCCCGTTATGAGTATGCGCCCTATGAGCTTCAGGCTGTAGCCGCCGAAGCCTATGCGCACCTGAACGCTCCTGCCGAAGAGCACGCAGAGCACATAGACGCAGCTGGCCAGCTGGGAGAGCACCGTGGCCACGGCGGCGCCGGCGACGCCCATGTCAAAGGCGAATATGAACAGCGGGTCGAGCGCGATGTTGAGCGCCGCGCCGAGCACGACGGAGAACATGCCCTTTTTCGCAAGGCCCTGGCTGATTATGAACTGATTCATGCCCAGGGAAAGCAGGTTGAAGACAGTCCCGCACAGGTAGATGGAGAAATACTCCTCGGCATAGGGATAGGTGACCTCGCTTGCGCCGAAGAACATCAGCATGGGCCGCTGGAGGGGGAAAACGACAGCCGTGAGCACTACGGCGCAGACGCACAGGACGAGGAAGCTGTTGGAGAGTATGCGCCGCGCCTCCTCCGGCCTGCCCGCGCCCATGTTTATGCTCATGAGCGGCGCGCCGCCGACGCCGACGAGAAAGGCGAAGGCCCCGAGCATGGTGACCACCGGCCCGCAGACGCCGACGCCCGCCAGGGCCGTCTCGCCCGTCAGCGGGATGTTGCTTATGTATATCCTGTCCACGATGCTGTAGAGCACGCTGACGAACTGCGCCAGCATGCTGGGGAAGGCAATGCGCCAGACGAGCGGGCGGATGGGGTCGCTGCCCAGATTGTTTTGCATTTTCACGGCGTCTGCTCCGTTCACAGAGAATTTTCAAATACACATTATAGTATATTTCCGCCCCATTTCAAGGCGGAAACGCAAAAAAAGCCCCCCGCGTCTGCGGGGGGCGGTAAAGGGCCTCAGATGGCCGCCAGGGCCTCGCGTATCTTTGCCTTTATCTCGGGGGAAACCTTGCTGTCGGGGACCATGTTGAAGACAGCTTCGACCGTTTTGCCCTTGACGAGCTTGACCATGGGGCTCTTCAGGATCTTGGGGTCGATGGCGTTCATGGCGTCGCAGGCGGCCTTGTTTTCGAGCAGCTCTCTGACTGTGACCTTGCTGATGTCCATTGTTTGTCTCCTTTCATATTGCCCGGGCTTGCCGCCGCGGGCCGGCTTGACATCACTTTAACATAAAAGTGTCGGTTTTTCAAGAGTTTTGAAATCGGCGCGCGTTATGATATAATGCAGGCAGGAGCGGAAAGGGGGGCGCAAGCCTTGCTTAGACTGATAACAGGCCGGGCCGGAGCGGGTAAGACCGCGCTCATAATGGAGGAGATACGCCGCGCGGCGCTCTCGGGAGAGGGCGGGCGCGTGCTGCTCGTGCCGGAGCAGTACAGCCACGAGGCGGAGCGGGAGCTGGCCCGCGTCGCGGGGCCGCGCCTGCCGCTCTATGCCGAGGTGCTGTCCTTCACGGGCCTTGCGCGGAAGGTGGAGGCCGAGCTGGGCGCGGCGGGCCGCAAGGCCCTGGAGCCTGGCGGGAGGCTGCTCTGCATGGCCCTGGCCCTGGACGGGGTCTATTCCCGCCTGCGCGTCTACGCGGGCGCGCGCCGCTCGCCGGAGCTGCAGCTGGAACTCCTGCGCGCCGTGGACGAGCTGAGCGCCGCAGGCCTCGACGAGGCCGCTGTGGCGGAGGCCGCGCGGATGGCGGGCGGAGCCCTGGGGCAGAAGCTGGAGGACCTTTCCCTTGTCATGGGCGCTTTCCTCGCCGCCGTCGGCCCGGAGCACACGGACGCCTCCGAGCGCCTTAGCCGTCTGCTCTCGCGCCTGCCGGAGAGCGCCTTCGGCCGCTCGGGCCACATCTATGTGGACGGATTCACGGACTTCACAGGCGTCGAGAGCCGCATCCTCTTCGAGCTGCTCTCCCGCGGCGCGGACATGACGGTCTGCCTCACGCTGGACAGCCTGGAGGAGGGCAGCGAGGTCTTTGAGCTCTCGCGCCGCACGGCGCGCCGGCTGCTGCGCGAGGCCCGGGAGCGGGGCGTCCCCGCGAGGACGGAGACCCTGGAGGCGCATGCCGACAGTCCCGCCGATATCCTCGCTGAGTATATGCTCAGCTACACCGAGGCGCGCTTTGACGCCGCGGGCCGCGTGGAGCTGTACACCGCCGAGAGCGCGGCCGCCGAGTGCGAGCTGGCCGCCTCGCGGGCCATAGAACTCGCGCGCGCCGGCTGCCGCTGGCGGGACATCGCCGTGGCCGTCCGCTCTTTTGAGGACTACCGCGCGCAGCTGGAGGCGGCCTTTGCCTATTACGGCGTGCCGCTTTTCACCGCGCGGCAGACGGACATAACGCAAAAGCCCCTGCCGGCGCTCATATCCGCAGCCTATGAATGTGTCTGCGGCGGCTGGGAGCAGCAGGACGTCTTCGCATATCTGCG
This sequence comes from uncultured Eubacteriales bacterium, assembly GCA_900544295.1. Classification (GTDB taxonomy): domain Bacteria; phylum Bacillota; class Clostridia; order Oscillospirales; family Oscillospiraceae; genus Scatomorpha; species Scatomorpha intestinigallinarum. Next base: position 23,473 of record UQUO01000013.1, read on the forward strand.
CACGGGCCTCGCCGGCCTCGATGCGGACGAGTGCGACGAGCTGGAAAACTATTGCTTCACCTGGAACATCCGCGGCGCCCAGTGGCTCTCCGAGCGGGACTGGCGCATGCACCCGGATGGCTGGCAGGGGAAGTTCGACGAGGCCGCGAGAGAGCGCCTCGCGCGGATAAACGACCTGCGCCGCCGGGCCGCCGGGCCTCTGCTGGCGCTCGAATACGCCTGCCGCGAGGCCGGCAGCGCCAGGGAACAGGCCCTGGCCCTGGCGCAGCTTTTCGAGGACCTGGACCTCGCGGAGCGCCTTGCCGCACGTGCCGACGAGCTGGAGGCCTCGGGCCGCCTCCAGGCCGCGGACGAGTATGCCCGGCTCTGGGATGCGGCGGTCTCCGCGCTTGAACAGTGCTCCGCCGTCCTGGGCGACGTGGAGCTGGACGCCGCGGGCTTCTCGCGGCTCTATCTGCTCGCGCTCTCGCAGTATGACGTGGGCGTCATCCCCGTCTCGCTGGATATGGTCACGGCGGGCGACATGGACAGGATGCGCCGACGGCACATAAAGCACCTCATCATCCTCGGCGCCTCGGACGAGCGCCTGCCCGGCCCCACGCGGGAGGGCGGCGTGTTCAGCCCGGAGGAGCGCCGGACGCTTGCGGAGCTGGGCCTGCCCCTGGACGCCGGGGACGCCGAGCTTTGGCGGGAGTTTTCCCTTATCTACAACTGCGTCTGCCTGCCCTCGGAGACGCTCACGATAGTCAGCCCATCCCACGGTGCGGACGGCGCTCCGGCGCGGCCGAGCTTCGTGATGAGCCGGGCGGAGCGGCTTTTCGGCCTTTCTGTAGGCCGCGCGGACAGCCGCGCCTTCCGCGCCTGCGCGCCTGGGCCTGCGCTGGAGCTGGCCGCAGCCGCGCTGCGCGGGGCGGGGGACGCGCTCTCCAGAGCCGCGGCGGAGTATTTCGGCCGCACGGCCCCTGAGCGCCTGGAGCGCCTGCGCCGCCTCGGCCCGGAGCAGCAGCGCCGCCTCTCAGAGAGCTCGGCCCGCGCGCTCTACGGGAAGGAGCTGCGCCTTTCGCCCTCGCGGGTGGAAAAGCTGGCCTCCTGCCGCTTCTCCTACTTCCTTAGCTATGGCCTGCGCGCGAGACCGCGCCGTCCGGCGCAGTTCCGCGCCCCGGAAACGGGCTCTTTCATCCACTATGTCCTCCAGCACGTCGCGGAGGATACGGCTCCGGAGGGCGGCCTTCCCGCCGCCGCGCCGGAGCGGCTCGACGCCCTGACAGACGAATACGCCCGGCGCTACCTGGAAGAGGAGCTGGGCGGCCTCGAAGGCAGGAGCGCGCGCTTTGCCTATCTCTACTCCCGCCTTTCCGAGAGCGTGCGCCGCATCGTGCGCGATATGGCGCAGGAGCTGCAAAACTCCGACTTCCGTCCCCTGAGTTTCGAACTGGATTTCTCCCGCCCGGGCCTCTCGCCCACGGCGGAGCTGCCGGGCGGCGGAAGTGTGCGCCTGGGCGGCATAGCGGACAGGGTGGACGGCTGGCTGCACGGCGGCAGGCTCTACCTGCGCGTCGTGGACTACAAGACCGGGCGCAAGAGCTTTTCGCTCTCGGATGTGATGTACGGCCTGGGCATGCAGATGCTGCTCTATCTCTTCGCCCTGGACAGGGCGGGGGAGCAGCTCTACGGCGTGGAGACGGCCCCGGCCGGGGTGCTGTATATCCCGGCGCGGGAGGTGCTGCTCAGCGAGGAGCACGACCTCACCGACGAGGAGCTTGAAAAAAAGCGCCTGGAAAAGCTCCGCCGCTCGGGCCTTGTGCTGGACGAGCCGGAGGTGCTCCGGGCCATGGAGCGGGGCGACGGCGCGCAGCGCCTGCCCGTCCGCTGGCGAGATGGCGTGCCGTCGGGCGACTGCCTGGCCTCTGCGGAGCGCCTGGGCCTGCTGGGCCGCCGCGTGGAGGAGACGCTCCGCGCCCTGGCGGGCCAGCTGAGGGCGGGCAGCATCACCGCCGACCCCTGCTACAAGAGCGCGCAGGAGAACGCCTGCCTCTGGTGCGAATACGCTGAGGCCTGCCGTTTTTCCGAGGGCGAGGGCGGCGACAGGCGGCGCTATCTGCCCAAACTGAGCGCCACGCGCGTTTGGGACATGCTGGAAGGAGGCGGGGAAAATGGCTGAATTCAAGCCCACACCCTCGCAGAAGCTGGCCATAGAGGACAGGGGCGGGGAGCTGCTCGTGTCCGCCGCGGCGGGCAGCGGCAAGACCCGCGTGCTGACCGAGCGGCTCATGCGCTGGGTAACTGACGGCGACGCGCCGAAGAGCATAGACAGCTTCCTGGTCATCACCTTCTCGACGGCGGCGGCGGCGGAGCTGCGCAGCCGCATCTCGGAGGAAATAGCGGCGCGCGCGGCGGCGGACCCGGCCTCGAAGCGGCTCCGGCGCGAGAGCGCCCTTGTGCGCCGGGCTCAGATAGGCACGATACACAGTTTCTGCTCGGCCCTCCTGCGCGAGCACGCGGGCCGGGCTGGCATAGCCCCGGACTTTTCCGTAGCGGATGAGGACAGGGCGCGGGAGCTGCGCGCCCTTGCGCTGGAGACCGTCATGGAGGCGGCCTATGCCGCGGCGGAGCCGGGCTTTTTAAGCCTCGCGGACACCGTAGGCGCTGGCCGGGACGACAGGCGTCTGGAGGAGCTGGTGCTGAGCCTGCACGCGAAGCTGCAGTCCCACGCGCGGCCCGAGGTCTGGGCGCAGGAGCAGGCGGAGCTTTTTTCGGCCCCTGCGGAGGACGCGGGGCAGACGCCCTGGGGCCTGGAGCTGCTGAGCTCGGCCCAGGCGGAGCTGCGCGCCTGGGCCCGGGAGCTTGAGGGCCTGGCGCAGGAGATATCGGCCCACGAGAAGATGTCGCGCGCCTATCTTGAGAGCTTTTCCGCCACGGCCTCGGCGATGCTGGGCGCCGCCGTGCGGGCGGGGGAGGGCTGGGAGCGCTTCCGAGAGGTCCTGCCAATTGAGTTCCCGCGCATAGGCCCGCTCAGGGGCGGCGGGGAGGACCCGGAGCTGGCGGAGCGGGCGAAGGCCAAGCGCGAGGCCTGCAAAAAGGCCGTGCGCCGCCTGGAGCGGGATTTCGCCCAGCCGAGCGCGGAGCTGCTGCGGGATATGCGCGCCGCGGCCCCGGCCATGCGCGCCCTGCTCCGGCTGGTGCTGGACTTCGACGAGGAGTATACGCGCCGCAAGCGCCGCCGCTCCCTGCTGGACTTCTCCGACCTCGAACACCTGGCCGCCCGCCTGCTGACGGAGCCGGACGGCAGCCCGACGGAGACGGCCCGGGAGGTCTCGCGCCGCTACACGGAGGTCATGGTTGACGAGTACCAGGACGTTTCACTGGTGCAGGACATGATAATAAGGTCCGTCTCGGCGGGAGGCCGGCGGCTCTTCATGGTGGGCGACGTGAAGCAGAGCATTTATCGCTTCCGCCTCGCGGACCCCACGATATTTCTTGGGAAATACGAAAAATACGCCGACGTCCCCCGCAGGGAGGGCGAGCCGGGGCGCGTCTTCCTGAGGGAGAGCTTCCGCTCGCGCCCGGAGGTGGTGGACGCGGTGAACGCCGTGTTCGGCTGCCTCATGTCGAAGGGCCTGGGCGAGATGGACTACGACGAGCGGGCCAGGCTCCGCTCGGGGCTGGAATACCCCGGCGTCGTGCCTGTGCCGGAGCTTGTCGCGGTGCCGGTGCCTCAGGCGGAGGAGGACGAGGAGCGCCCGGACAAGCTGGAGACGGAGGCGGCCTACGCCGCGCGCATGATGCGCCGCCTGGTCGAGAGCGGAGCGCGCGTTTCCGACGGAGGTCAGCTCCGGCCCGTGGGCTACGGGGATATGGCCGTGCTGCTGCGCTCGGTCAACGTCTCCGGCCCGGTGTGGCGGCGGGTGCTCTCGCGCGAGGGCGTTCCCGTGGAGGCGGGACAGTCCGGGGGCTTTTTCGAGGCGGCGGAGGTCTCCGTCATGCTCTCGCTGCTGGCCGTTATCGACAATCCCAGGCAGGACGTGGCTCTCATTTCAGTGCTGCGCTCAGCCCTCTTCGGCTTCACGCCGGACGAGTTGACGCAGATACGCCTCGCCTCGGGCGAGGGCGACTTCTACGCCGCGCTTTGCGCCCGCGCCGAGAGCGACGAAAAGGCCAGGGCCTTCCTCGATACGCTCGCGGGCTTCCGTGACCTCGCGCGGGATTCGGAGCTGGCCGGGCTGCTCTGGACGCTCTACGACAGGCTGGACTGCATGGCCCTGTGCGCGAGCCTGCGGGACGGCGAGGGCCGCCGGGCCAGGCTCATGCGCCTGTTCGAGCTGGCGCGGAGCTTCGAGGCCTCGGGCTGGCGCGGCCTGCGCCGCTTCCTTGAATGGCTGCGCTCCATGCGTGAGCGCGGGGAGGAGCCCGCCTTCCCGGACGAGGGCGGCGGCGCAGCCGTGCGCATAATGAGCATACACCGCTCCAAGGGCCTGGAATTCCACGTCGTCTTTATCGGCGACACGGCGAGGCAGTTCAACAGCGCGGACCAGCGCGGCAGCGTGCTCGTCCATCCGACCCTCGGCCTGGGCCCAAAGTATACGGACGCCGCGCGGGGCATAGAATACCCCACCCTGGCCCGCCGCGCCGTGGCCCGCAGGCTTGAGCGCGAGCAGCTGAGTGAGGAGCTGCGCCTGCTGTATGTCGCGATGACCCGCGCGCGGGAGCGGCTTTTCATCACCTGCGCCTTTCCGGACCCGCAGAAGAAAATAGCCAGGCTGGAGCCGGGCGCGCGGGAGCGGATGCCGGCGGACGAGCTGGCCTCCATGCGCTCCATGGCCGAGTGGCTCATAAGCGCCGCCCTCGGCACGGGCTGCCGGGCGCTGACGCTCTCCATAGGCGGCGATGAAGAGGGTGAGCCCAAGCCGCTGCGGCCTGCGCCCGTCAGGGAGCAGATGGAGCCACAGCCTGAAGGGAAAGTGCCGTCTGAGGAGCTGGACGAGGCCCTGAACTGGCGCTATCCTCACGCCTTGGCCAGCGCGCTTCCGTCAAAGCTCACCGCCACGGAGCTCAAGAGCCTGGCAGAGCCGGATAATGAGGCCGCCCCGCTGCTGCCGCGTGCGGCACGGGCATTCCGCCGCCCGCAGTTGGAGGGCGCCGACGCGCACCTGAACGCCGCCGAGCGCGGCACCGCCGCGCACCTGGCCCTGCGCTACGTCCGCCTGGACGCCATAGGCAGCCTTGACGACGCAAGACGGGAGCTGGACAGGCTTGCGGCCGAGGGCAAGCTCTCCGCCGCCGAGGCCGCCGCCGTGGAGCCGGAGGGGCTCCTGAAGCTCGCCGCCTCGCCTCTGGGCAGACGCATGGCCGCCGCGGAGAGGGTGCTCAGGGAGTTCCCCTTCGCCCTGCTCTGCCCGGCGGAGCGTTTCTTCCCCGGGGCCGGGGGCGAGGAGCTGCTTTTGCAGGGCGTCGTGGACTGCTGCCTCTTCGAGCCGGACGGCCTTGTCATCGTGGACTATAAGACCGACCGCATCAGCGCCGCAGAGGCCCCGGAGCGCGCGGGGCGCTACGCCTCGCAGCTTGAGAGCTACGCCTGGGCCATGTCTCAGATAACAGGCCGGAGCGTCAAGGCGAAGCTCGTCTATTTCCTGCGCCCCGGCGAGGCCGTGGAGCTCTGAGCCCCGGCCCGCCGCCCGCCTGTGCGGCCTTGCGCGGGGCCGTCCTGAGCTTGCGCTCCAGGCAGTTCGTGCACTCCGGCTTTTTGCAGCGCAGGCAGTCGGAGATGAGCTCCGGCGGGTCGGCCAGGTGGTAGTGCAGCTTCCTCAAAGCCCGCCCCTCCCGGAGCGGCTGCGCGCGAGCATGAAGGCCTCGATGATGGCGCGGTGCCGCCTGCGGTAGCTGCTGAAGCCCTGCGGCATGGGCGAGCGCACCGTGCAGCCCTCGCCCGCGGGACAGGGCCGCCTGCGCCCCTCGTCCAGTATGTAGACGCAGGCGGGGATGCTCTGCCTGTAGCAGTTCGGGTCCGCCGCTTCGAAATAATGCCGGCAGCCCGCGCATCCGGACATGTCGGGGGCCGCCGCCTTGCTTTTTCTCTTTGACATATCTGCGCTCCTCCCGGAAAAGAGTTGACATGTACAATAGTTTGTACTATCATAGGCCGTGAGGGACGGCCGGTTGCACAATGTTTTGTGCACAGCACCTAATATAGAGCGCAAAACGCAGCTTGTCAACCGCCAATGCACAAAAATCTGTAAATTTGTCATTTTGACAAAGGAGCGGCTGGATGGAAGGCATATGCGAGAGAATTGAGGCGCTGCTGAAGGAGCGGGGCATATCCGGCTCGCGCATGAGCGCAGATCTGGGTATGAGCCGCAGCTTCATGACGGAGCTGCGCAAGGGCCGGGCCAAGGGCGTGAGCGCGGAGAATGCGGCGCGCATAGCGGAATACCTTGGCGTTTCGACGGACTACCTGCTGGGGAACGCGGAGCGCGAGGAGCCGGAGGGCGACGCGGAGCTGGCCGAGTATCTTGAGGAGCTCAAGAACCGGCCCGACAAGCGCATGCTCTTTTCGGTTACGAAGAACGCGACGAAGGCGCAGATAGAGGCCATCGTGCGCATGATAGAGGAGATGCAGCAGGGCCAATGAGCTATGTCGAGGGCGTGGACTACTGGGTGAGGCTGGTGGAGTTCCCGAGCATGGCTTCCCCGGCGGTGACCGTCTCGAACGGGGACGGCACCTTCACCATATATATAAACACGCGCTTCGGCCCGGAGAAGCGGGCGGAGGGCCTGCGCCACGAGCTGCGGCATATAGAGGGCGAGCACTTTTACCGAGACGAGTACGGCGTCTGCGAGCTGGAGGCCGCGGCCAACGGCCTGCTGACGCTCTCGGAGCCGCAGGCTCCGGAGCCGGCGCCGGGGCGGCGGAGCATCAGGCTCTACCGGGACGCCGGCGCCGTGCTGGAGGACTTCCTGCGCCGGGCCTCGCCCCGCGCGGTGGAGCAGCTGCGCCGTGCCGGGCTGGAGCTTTGAGCCGCGCGGGGATACTAGGACAGCCCCGGCGGCAAATATAATTGCTTATCACTGTATCCTTCGGAGGGGACATGGACTACAGACCTGTCGGAATATTTGACTCGGGCATGGGCGGGCTCACCGCCGTGCGCGTACTGCGCGAGATGCTGCCCGGGGAGGACATAGCCTATCTGGGCGACACGGCCCGCGTGCCTTACGGTGGGCGGAGCGTGGAGGAGCTCAGGCGCATAGCGGAAAGCGACGCGCGTTTCCTGCGCGCCCGGGAGATAAAGGCCATGCTGGTGGCCTGCGGGACGGTGAGCTCGAACTGCCTCGGCGAGGTCGAGGCGACGGCGGGCGTGCCGGTCATAGGCGTGGTGAAGCCAGCGGCGGCAGAGGCCGCGGCGGCGACGAAAAACGGAAAAATAGGCGTGCTCTCCACGGTGGCCACCATGCGCAGCGGGGCCTTCGTGCGCGAGCTGCTCCGGCTCTCGCCGGAGCTGGAGGTGACGAGCTCGGGCAGCCCGCTGCTGGTGCCGCTGGTCGAGGCGGGCCGGGCGGACCCGGAAGACGCCGAGGTCGCCTCGGCAGTGGAGGAGAGCCTTCGCGAGGTGCGCGCCGCGGGGGTGGATACCCTCATCCTGGGCTGCACCCACTTTCCCCTGCTCTCGGAGGCGATAGCCGCCTACATGGGCGGGGGCGTGACGCTCATAGACTCCGGGGCCGCAGGCGCGCGCGCCCTGGCACAGCTGCTTGCGGAGAAAGGCCTGCGCTCCCCGCGCCGCTCCTTCGGCCGCACTGCCTGCTACGCCAGCGGCGACGCGGGAGAGTTTGCCCGCGTGGCCGAGATATTCCTGAAACGGGACTTTTCCCGCACAACCTTCAAGACCGCCGTGTTATAGCTTTTTTATAATACGGCGGCTGCTTTTTCGTGTATAACGGAGAAAACTATTGACATACGGAGTTTTGGTGGTAATATATTAGCGTGCTATCACATTAGCAAGGTAAAGTATACTCGGAGGAAAACCATGGAGAGCATACTGAGGCGGGAGGATCGCATAGTCTTCGGCCTGCGCGCGCTGTATTCGAAATACGGCTACAGGCCCTACCGCATGAGTAAATTTGAGGAATACGACCTCTACGCGGGCAACAGGAGCTTCCTGCCCAGCGGGGGCGTCATCACGTTTACGGACACGAATGGGCGCCTGATGGCGCTCAAGCCGGACGTGACGCTGTCCATAGCGAAGAACCTGGGCGGCGGCCCGGAGGCTGCGCCGGAGAAGCTCTATTACGATGAGAGCGTCTACCGCGCGCCGGATTCGGGCCTGGGCTTTCAGGAGATAACGCAGGCGGGCCTGGAATATCTGGGCCGGGTGGACGGCTACGTCATGGGCGAGGTGGCGATGCTGGCGGCGCGGAGCCTGGAGGAGATATCCGAGGGCTGGGTGCTGGATCTGTCGCACATGGGCTATCTGACGGGCCTGGTGGACGAGCTGGGACTCAGAGGCCCGGAGCGGGCGGAGCTGCTGCGCGCCGTGGGCAGCCGGAGCGTGCAGGCGGTGTTGGCCGTCTGTTCGTCGGCGGGCGCGCCGATGTCCGCGGCGGAGCGGCTGGCCTCGCTGCTGGAGCTCTACGGTCCGGCGCAGGAGCTGCTTCCGCGCCTGAGGGCAGGCGCGGCGACGGCGGCGGAACTTGCCGCGGTGGAAGAGCTTGAGGGCACGGCGCGCGTCCTGGAGAGCTTCGGCTGCCTGGGCGGCGTGAACATAGACCTCAGCATCACCTGCGACACGGAGTATTATAACGGCCTGGTGTTCAAGGGCTACGTGCCGGGCGCGCCCTCTGCTGTGCTCTCCGGCGGGCGCTACGACAGCCTGATGCGCAAGCTGGGGAAGGAGGAGCAGGCCATAGGCTTTGCCGTGTACCTGAACCTTCTGGAGCGCCTGGGCGGCCCGGAGCCGGAGTATGATGCGGATGTGCTGCTCATCCCGGACGGGGAGACGCCGGAGCAGCTGGCCGGCGCGGTGCGGGAGCTGACGGACTCGGGCAGGAGCGTCCGGGTGCAGCCGGGCGGCTGTTCCGGCCTGCGCTGCCGGGCGGTGATGAAAATGCTGGATGGGAGGCCTGTTGAGCTTGAGAGAAACGATTGACATAGCCCTGCCCAAGGGCAGGCTGGGCGAGCAGGTCTACGACATGTTCGAGCGCGCGGGCTGCGGCTGCCCGGGCATAAGGGAGGACAGCCGCAAGCTGGTCTTTGAGAACCCGGAGACGGGGATGCGCTTTTTCTGGGTCAAGCCCTCGGACGTGGCCATCTATGTCGAGCGCGGCGCGGCGGACATGGGCGTCGCGGGGCGGGACATCCTGCTTGAGTACTCGCCGGACGTGTACGAGCTGCTCGACCTCGGCATAGGCCGATGCCGGATGTGCGTGGCGGGCCGGGAGGAGCGCCTCCGCGGCGCGGGCACCCTGCGCGTGGCGACCAAGTTCCCGAACATAGCCACCCGCTATTTCCGGGGCCGGGGCCGCGCGATAGATATAATAAGGCTCAACGGCTCAATAGAGCTCGCGCCCATCATCGGCCTGTCCGACGTCATCGTGGACATAGTCGAGACCGGCACGACGCTCAGGGAGAACGATCTGAGCGTTTTGGAGACGATACTGCCCATCAGCGCGAGGCTCATAGCCAACAAGGCGAGCTTCAAGTTCAAATACGAGGGCATAAGCCGCCTGAAGAAGCTCATAGCCGAGGCGGCGGAAGGAGGCAAGGCCAGATGATAAGGATAATGAAAAGCGGCGAGACCCCGGCCTCGGAGCTCTTTGCGCGGACGGCGTCCGACAGGGACGTCTCCGGCACCGTGGCGGAGATAATCGCAAACGTCCGCAAAAACGGCGACGCGGCGCTTATGGAGTATAACGCGAAGTTCGACCGCGCCGAGGGCGTCGCCCTCGAAGTGACGCCGGAGGAGCTGGAGGCGGCGGTGAAGGCCGTAGACCCGGAGTTCCTGCGCGTCCTGGAGCGCGCGGGCGAGAACATCCGCGCCTTTCACGAGCGGCAATTGCAGCGCGACTGCATCCTCACGCGGCCGGACGGCTCCATGCTGGGCCAGCGCATCATCCCTATGCAGCGCGTGGGCCTCTACATCCCCGGCGGCACGGCGGCCTATCCCTCCTCCGTGCTCATGAACTGCATCCCGGCGAAGATAGCGGGCGTGGACGAGATAGTCATGACCACCCCGGCCTCGGGCGGGGAGGTGAGCCCTGCCATACTCGCGGCGGCGAAGGTCGCGGGCGTGGACAGGGTGTTCCGCGTCGGCGGGGCGCAGGCCGTCGCTGCCCTGGCCTACGGCACGGAGACGGTGCCGCGCGTGGACAAGATAGTCGGCCCGGGCAACGCCTTCGTCGCGGAGGCGAAGCGCCAGGTCTTCGGCCAGGTGGCCATAGACATGATAGCCGGCCCGAGCGAGATACTCATCGTCGCGGACAGGACCGCGGACCCCGTGTGGCTCGCCGCGGACATGCTCTCGCAGGCCGAGCACGACAGGCTCGCCACGGCCATCCTCATAACGGACAGCGCCGCCCTCGCGGAAAAGACCGCCGCCGAGCTGGAGGCCCAGCTGGCCGTCCTGCCCCGGCGCGAGATAGCGGGCGCCTCCATAGAGGCCAACGGCAAGATAATCGTCACGGACGATCTGAGCGAGGCGGTCGATATCGCCAACGAGATAGCGCCGGAGCACCTGGAGCTGTGTGTGGAGCGGCCCTTTGACTGGCTGGGCCGGGTGCGCAACGCGGGCTCCGTGTTCCTCGGCCACTACTGCCCGGAGCCGCTTGGGGACTACCTCTCCGGCACGAACCACACCCTGCCCACCATGGGCACCGCGCGCTTTTCCAGCCCCCTGGGCGTGGATGATTTCATAAAGCGCAGCTACTTCTCCTACTATACCGCCGAGGGCCTGGAATCCGTCGCGGACGACGTGGCGCTCTTCGCGGACACGGAGGGCCTGCACGCGCACGCGGTCTCGGCCACCATCCGGCGAAGGGGGCGCAGCGAATGAGCCGCTACCTCGACAGCAAATTCGCCTCCCTTGCGCCCTACGTGCCGGGAGAGCAGCCGAAGGACAGGGAGTATATAAAGCTCAACGCCAACGAATCGCCCTACCCGCCCTCGCCCTCGGTGCTGGAGGCCCTGCGCACTTCCGAGGCCGCGGCGCTGAACCTCTACCCGGACGCCGCCTGCCGGGAGCTTAGTTCGCTCATAGCGGCGCAGTTCGGCCTGGGGGAGGGGAACGTCCTGCTCGCCAACGGCTCGGACGACATACTGAATTTCTGCTTTCTCGCCTTCTGCGAAAAGGGCGTGGTGTTCCCGGACATCAGCTACGGCTTTTACGAGGTTTTCGCGGACCTGTACCACATAGACGCCCTGCGCCCAAAGATGGGCGAGGGCCTGACGATAGACCCGCGCGACTACACCGGCACGGGCCGCTGCGTCGTCATAGCCAACCCCAACGCCCAGACGGGCGTGGCCCTGCCTCTCGCCGCCGTGGAGGGCATAGTTAAGGGCAGCCCGGAGAGCGTCGTGGTCGTGGACGAGGCCTACGTGGACTTCGGCGGCGAGACGGCGGCGCCCCTCGTGGAGAAGTACCCGAACGTCCTCGTCGTGCGCACCTTTTCAAAGTCCGCCTCGCTCGCGGGCGCGCGACTGGGCTACGCCCTGGGCGCCGAGGCGCTCATAGAGGACCTGAAGAAGCTCAAATACTCCACAAACCCCTACAGCGTGAACCGCACGGCCCTGTGCGCAGGCGCGGCGGCCATCCGTGACTGGGCCTGCTGCGCGGCCAACTGCCGCCGCATAGCCTTCGAGCGCCGCCGCCTGACTGCGGAGCTCGTGAAGCGCGGCTTCGAGCTGACGGCTTCGAGCGCGAACTTCGTCCTGGCGCGCCCCTGCCTTATCGGCGCGCGGGAGTATATGGAGTCGCTCCGGGAGCACGGCATCCTCATCCGCTACCTGGGCGGCGCGCTCTCGGACTGGGTGCGCATAACGATAGGCACGCCGGAGCAGATGGACGCGCTGCTCGCGGCCACGGACGAGATACTGAAACGGAGCTGAGAGAATGAGACACAGTGAAGTGAGCCGCGAGACCGCGGAGACCGCCGTGAAGCTGAGCCTTGAGCTCGACGGTTCCGGCCGCGCCGAGGTGCATACCGGCGTCGGCTTCCTCGACCACATGCTGACGCTCTTCGCCTGCCACGGCGGTTTCGACCTGGCGGTCAGCTGCAAGGGCGACCTGGAGGTGGACGCACACCACAGCGTGGAGGACGTCGGCCTCTGCCTTGGCGCAGCAATAGCCCAGGCCCTGGGCAAAAAGCGCGGCATAAACCGCTACGGCCACATCATCCTGCCCATGGACGAGGCGCTCATCCTCTGCGCCGTGGACCTCTCGGGCCGGCCCTGCCTGCGCTACACGGCGCAGCTGCCCGCGCAGAAGGTGGGAGACTTCGACACGGAGCTGGCGCAGGAGTTTTTCCAGGCCCTGGCGAACACCGCGCTCATGAGCCTGCACATCCGGCAGCTGGACGGCGTGAACACGCACCACATCATAGAGGGCATGTTCAAGGCCCTGGGCCGCGCCCTGCGCGAGGCCGTGGCCGTGACGGGCGGCGCCCTGCCCTCGACTAAGGGGGTGCTCTGATGGTAGCCATCATCGACTACGGCGTGGGCAACCTCTTCTCCCTGCGTTCCTCCTTCGCCGCCATAGGCGAGCAGGCCGAGGTCACGGGCGACGCTGCGCGCATAGCGCAGGCCAACCGGGTCATCCTCCCCGGCGTCGGCGCCTTTGCGGATGCCTATGACAAGCTCTGCGAGAGCGGCATGGACGAGGCCGTGCGCCGCGCGGTGAAGTCCGGCAAGCCCGTCATGGGCATCTGCCTGGGCATGCAGCTGCTCTTCGAGCGGAGCTATGAGTACGGCGAGCACCCCGGTCTCGGCCTGCTGGAGGGCGAGGTCGTGGGCATGGAGGGCAGGCTCCCCGGGGGCCTCGCCATCCCGCATATAGGCTGGAACGCGCTCAGAATAAAGCGCCCCGGCGGCGTGCTCAAATACGTGGAGGAGGGCGACTGCGTCTATTTCGTCCACAGCTACTACGCGGAAAACTGCGCCGCGAGCCTGACCGCCACGGCGGAGTACGGCCTGGAGCTCACCGCCGCCGTGCAGCGGGAGAACCTATACGGCTGCCAGTTCCACCCGGAGAAGAGCGGGAAGGTCGGCCTCGGCATCCTGCGCGCCTTCTGCGAGCTGGAGGGCTGAGACATGCTGATATTTCCTGCCATAGACCTCTACGAGGGCCGGGCCGTCCGGCTATACAAGGGCAACTACGACGAGATGACCGTGTACAGCGATGACCCCGTCGCCGTCGCGAGGGATTTCAAGGCCAGGGGCGCAGCGCAGATGCACACGGTCGATCTGGAGGGCGCGCGCGACGGCGGCACGCCTAACCTGGGCATAATAGAGCGCATTACGGCCGAAACGGGCCTTTTTGTCGAGTGCGGAGGCGGACTGCGGGACATGGAGGCCATAGACCGGGCCTTCGCCGCGGGCGTGGGCCGCGTCATTCTCGGCACCGCCGCGGTGAGCGACGAGCGTCTGCTGGCCGGCGCGGTGCAGAAATACGGCGAGAAGATAGCCGTCGGCGCGGACCTGCGGGACGGCAGGGTCGCCATCAGGGGCTGGCGCGAGGACTCCGGCCTCACGGCGGAGGACTTTTTACGGCGCATCGAGGCCCTGGGCGTGCGGACGGTCATCTGCACGGATATTTCCCGGGACGGGGCCATGCGCGGCGCGAACGCGGAGCTGTATGAGCGCCTGCAAAGGGACTTCGGCCTGGAGCTCATCGCCTCCGGCGGCGTCTCAAGCCTGGAGGATGTGCGGCGGCTCCGGACCCTGGGGCTCTACGGGGCCATAATCGGCAAGGCCTACTACACGGGGGACATAGACCTCCGGGAAGCGGTGGAGGCGGCGAGATGATAACAAAGCGGATAATCCCCTGCCTGGACGTGAAGGACGGCAGGGTCGTAAAGGGAGTGAACTTTCTCGGCCTGCGGGACGTGAACTCCCCGGTGGAGCTGGCCGCCTACTACTCCGACTGCGGCGCGGACGAGCTGGTGTTCTACGACATCACCGCCTCCGCCGAGGGCCGGAAGCTCTTCACGGACATCCTGCGCGAGGTGGCCTCGACCATCTTCATCCCCCTGACCGTGGGCGGCGGCATTTCCAGCCTGGAGGACTTCGACCGCGTGCTCAAGTGCGGCGCGGACAAGGTCAGCGTGAACTCGGGCGCCATCCGGGACCCGGAGCTCATAAAGAGGGCCGCGCGGCGCTACGGGGACCAGTGCGTAGTGCTCTCGGCGGACATAAAGCGCGTGGACGGGCAGTTCCGCGTCTTCGCGCGCGGCGGCCGGGACGATACGGGCATAGAGGCCATAGGCTGGGTGAAAAAGTGCGTCGCGCTCGGCGCGGGCGAGGTCGTTGTGAACTCCATAGATACGGACGGCGTCAAGGGCGGCTTCGACCTGCCCATGCTGGAAGCGGTCTGCGAGGCTGTGAGCGTGCCGGTCATCGCCTCGGGCGGCGCGGGCCGGGCGGAGGACTTCACGGAGCTCTTCCGCAAGGTCCCGGATGTGAGCGCGGGCCTTGCCGCGTCCATCTTCCACTTCGGTGAGGTGAAAATACCGGAGCTGAAGGCCCAGCTCCGGCAAAACGGTATAAATGTGAGGCTGTAATATGGATCTGGACAAGCTGAAATTTGACGAGCGGGGCCTCATCCCCGCCATAGTTGTGGACGCGGAGAACAAAAAGGTGCTCACCCTGGCCTACATGAACCGGGAGAGCCTGGAGATATCCATGCGCGAGGGCCGCACCTGCTTCTGGAGCCGGAGCCGCAGGGAGCTCTGGCGCAAGGGCGAGACGAGCGGCAATGTTCAGCGCATAGTTTCCATCACCGCGGACTGCGATATGGACGCCCTGGTCGTGAAGGTCGAGAAGGCGGGTCCCGCCTGCCACACGGGGGCCGAAAGCTGCTTCTTCAACCCCGTTTACGAGAGCGATGAACTATCAGAATTTTCCATCGACGCTTTATACTCCCTGCTCGAAGGCCGCAAGGCCGAGCAGCCGGAGGGCAGCTACACGACCTATCTTTTCCAAAAGGGCCTGGACAAGATACTTAAAAAAGTTGGCGAGGAATCGACCGAGGTCATCATCGCCGGGCACGCCAGAGACAGGCGCGAGACGGTGTACGAGATAGCCGACCTCGCCTACCACGTCATGGTACTCATGGTCGAGCTTGGTATAAGCCCGGAGGAGGTCCGGCGCGAGCTGGCCTCCCGTCACGTTATAGACCACAAGGTGAAGCAGGAGAAGATGACCTGAGCGCATAAAATAAAAGAAGACAGAGCTGACCTTTCCGGCTGGCTCTGTCTTCTTTTTCGCACTCTCGCGCAGATCAGATCTTCTCCTCAAGCATCCTGATGCAGTCGGAGCAGACGTTCTTTCCGCGATAGGAGACTATGTCCTTGGCGCTGTCACAGAAGATGCACGCGGGCTGATACTTTCTGAGTATGATAGCATCGCCCTCGATGTAAATCTCCATCGAGTCCTTCTCGGCAATATCGAGCGTCCTTCTCAGCTCTATAGGAAGCACGATGCGGCCGAGCTCGTCCACCTTTCTTACGATCCCGGTTGATTTCATTAAATTCCCTCCAAATCTGCCGTGTTCCCGTACACAGCACTAAGAAATTATATATGAAATTTTTCATAAAGTCAACACGCCCGGAATATTTATACACGAGGAAATCTAACAATTAACGAGCGGCGCGATTGGGAGGAATGAACAATATGTCTAAAATGTGGGCGGCTGCCCTGGTCGTGTCCATCGTGTGCGGGGCGCTTAGCGGGAGAGGGGCAGAAACGGGCCTGGCTGCGCTGGAGGGCGCGCCCGCCGCCGTGCAGGTAATAATTGGGACAGGCGGTCTTATCTGCCTATGGTGCGGGGTCATGGAGGTCATGCGCCGCTCCGGGGTCATGTCGGCGCTGTCGAGGCTGCTGCGGCCGGTGCTTGGCCGGCTTTTCCCCCGCGCAGCTCGGGACACGGAGACGCTGGACGCGCTGGCGGCGAACGTCTCGGCCAACTTCCTCGGCCTCGGCAACGCAGCGACGCCCATGGGCATAAAGGCCGCGCAGGGTATGGCGCGCCTCTCGGAGCGGCCCGGCACGGCGGGGAAGGAGCTGTGTCTGCTGGTGGTGCTGAACACGGCCTCCATACAGCTACTTCCGACCACGGCGGCAGCCCTGCGCGCGTCTTACGGCTCGGCCTCTCCCTTTGATATCCTGCCGGCTGTGTGGATAAGCTCCGCCCTGTCCGTGACGGCCGGACTGTGCGCGGCGGCGCTGCTGGCGCGGCTCTGCGGCGAATGAGCGCGCTTGCAGATATGGCGGCGGCCCTCGTCATTGCCGGCGCGGCGCTCTGGGGCGTGCTCTCGGGCACGGATGTGTTCCAGGCCATGCTGGACGGGGTGGCGGAGGGCCTCCGGACGCTCCTGCGCATTTTTCCCTCGCTCGTAGCGCTGCTGACGGCGGTGTATATGCTCCGGGCCTCGGGCGCGCTGGAACTGCTGACGAACCTGCTTTCTCCGCTGCTGGGGCTTCTGGGCATCCCGCCCGAAACGGCGCCGCTCATGCTGCTGCGGCCCGTGTCTGGCTCCGGCGCCCTGGCCGCGGCTACGGAGCTCATGGCGCAGTACGGCCCGGATTCATATATAGGCCGCACCGCCGCCGTCATGCTCGGCTCGACGGAGACCACATTCTACGTCATCGCCGTCTACTTCGGCGCGGCGGGGATAAAGCACACCCGCTGGGCCGTGCCCGCCGCCCTGTGCGCGGATGTCGTGGGCTTTGCAGCCTCCGCCTTTGCCGTCCGCCTGCTCTGGGGCGGGACTTTGTGAAAAATTTGTGTAAAATCTGCAAAAGCCCTTTACAAATCGGAAAAGCTGTGCTATCATTCATATGCTTTGTTAAATGTGTAACATTTAATTTTGCATGTCTCCTCTCATTAAATCTCATTTCTCTCTCCCCAAAGGACGTCCGCGAAAGCGGGCGTTTTTTGGTATTAAAAAGGCGCCCGGCTTTTGGCCGGGCGCCTTTGCGTTTCTGTTCAGATGACTCCTGCGAGGACGAGGGCGAGCAGGACGAAGGTCGCCAGGACGAAGAGGGAGACGAGAGCGACGCCGAGGCGCTTCTTGCCGGCCACAGGGGGCGCGGCGTGGTCGGACTCAGGGATGAGCTTGGCGCGGCGCAGCGCGGTGACAACAGGCTTGTAGAGCAGCAGGGTCGCGGCGAGGTTCATGCCGCCCTTTACGGCGTTGAAGGGCAGGAACAAGGGCAGCAGCAGGTCAACTATGGCCTCGCGCGGCATCTTCTGATAGATGGGGGTTATGAGGTAGTTCCACAGCAGCATGACTATGACCAGGGAGATGACGCCGAGGATGAGGCCGATGACGGCGCCCTTCATAGTGTGGTGCTTCTTGTAGACGAAGCAGGCCACGCAGCAGAAGCTGGCCGTGGCGATGAAGTTCATGAGGAAGCCCCAGATGCCGGTGTGGCTGACGGTGACCATCTCGACGAGGGCCACGACGAGCGCCACGGCGGCGGCGGACACGGGGCCGTAGATAAAGCCGCCTATGCAGATGACGACGTCCTTGAAGTCAAAGTCCAGGAAGCCGTAGACGCTGGGCATGAGCTTCGACAGGAGCATGACGACGTAGGCGATGGCGGTTATCATGGCGAGGGTCGCGAGTTTCTTTGCGTCCACCTTGCGGAGCACGGGGGTCTTTTTTGCTGCATCCATTTTCAATGCACCTCTTATAAAGATTAACGCCCGAAGGTGTCTCCTTCGGGCGTAATAATTGCAAAGGTGCAAAATACGCATCTTCTTCCATCCAGACTGTACTGTCGGTATCGGAATCACACCGATTCATGCATTGGCCGAAGCCTCCGCTCGCGGACTTTACCGCCGGTCGGGAATTTCACCCTGCCCCGAAGACATCTTTTCGGTTGTCGCCAATACTATAGCACTCCGGCGCGTATTTTGCAATACCCTTTGACAATTATATGAGATGAATATAAAATCGGCAGATAGGGGGGTGAGACGCATGGAAGAGCAGGAGGCGCGCTTGGCAAGGAGCTGCTGCTTCACTGGCCACCGGAGCAGCAAGCTGCCCTGGGGCGGCAATGAGGCGGACGCGCGCTGCTTGGAGCTCAAGCGAAAACTGGCTGACGCGCTGGAGGAGCTGTACGGGCAGGGCGTGCGGCATTTCATATGCGGCATGGCCACGGGCTGCGACATGTTCTTTGCCGAGGCGGTGCTCGCCCTGCGGGAGCGCAGGCCGGACGTGACGCTGGAGGCGGCTATCCCCTGCGAGGAGCAGGACCGGCGCTGGACGCACGGCCTCTCGGAGCGCTATGACCGGCTGCTGGCCGAGTGCGACAGCCGCACGCTGGTCAGCCGCGCCTACACGCCGGAGTGCATGATGCGCCGCAACCGATACATGGTAGATAACGCAGGCACCGTCCTCGCCGTCTTCAACGGCTCTCCCGGCGGGACCTTCAACACCCTGCGCTACGCGGTCGGCCTGGGACGAAAAATCGTTGAGATAGAGCCGTAAGGCTTTGACAGGCGCGAGCATATGATGTATAATATCAGGCCATGTGTAAGGATGTGATAGGCATGAAAGACGTCATAATCTCAATAACCGGCGTGCAGAACTTCACCCAGGGCTCGGACGACACGGTCGAGCTCGTGACGGAGGGAAAGTACTCCTACCGTGACGGCAGGGGCGAGCTCAGCTATATGGAGAGCGAGCTGACTGGCATGCAGGGTACGCGCACCTCCTTCACCTTCGGCCCGGACGAGGTCGTCCTGTCGAGGGAGGGGACGCTGACGAGCAAGATGGTCTTCCGCGAGGGGACGAAGAACACCTTCCTGTACGACACGCCCTTCGGCTCGGCCACCATGGGCCTGGATACGCACAGGATACACTCGACCATGGGCCCGCGCGGCGGGGAGATGGAGATAGATTATGTCGTGGACTTTGACCACGCGGTGGTCGGGCGCAACAAATTCAGAATAAATGTAAGGGAACAGGGCGGTGCGGCAGATGGCAAATCTTGTTGAGCAGGCGAAAAGACAGATAGACGAGCTCCTGGCCGGGAGCCTCGCGCGCGCGGCGGAGAAGGGGCAGCTGCCCTCCGGCGCGGCGCTGGCAGGCACGGTCGAGGTGCCGAAGGACGTGAACAACGGCGACTTTGCCGCGAACCACGCCATGGCCGGCGCGCGCGCCCTGCACATGGCCCCGCGGAAGATAGCCGAGGCGCTTATAGAAAACCTGGAGCTCGAAGGCAGTTATTTTGCCTCTGCCGAAGCCGCCGGGCCGGGCTTTATAAATTTCCGCCTCGCCCCGAAGTGGTACGGCGAGGTCCTGACCGCAGTCCGCACGGAGGGCGCGGCCTACGGCCGCTCCAAGGCCATGGCGGGACAGAAGGTCATGGTCGAGTTCGTCTCCGCGAACCCGACGGGGCCGATGCACATGGGCAACGCCCGCGGCGGCGTGCTGGGCGATACGCTGGCCGAGGTCCTCTCCCGCGCCGGCGCGGACGTCTGGCGCGAGTTCTATGTGAACGACGCCGGCAACCAGATCGAGAAATTCTCCTCCTCTATTGACGCGCGCTACGCCCAGCTCGTCCTGGGCGAGGACGCCGTCGAATTCCCGGAGGACGGTTATCACGGCGACGATATAAAAGAGCTTGCGCGCCTCTTCCTGGAGGAGAACGGCCCTTCCTGGCTGGACAGGCCCGTGTCCGAGCGGCACGAGGCCATGGCGGAGTTCGGCCTCGCGCATAATCTGCCGAAGATGAAGGCCGACCTTGCCCGCTACGGCATAGAGTACGACGAGTGGTTTTTCGAGAGCAGCCTGCACAACAGCGGCTACGTGGCGGACACGGTGTCCGAGCTCACGAAGCGGGGCTTCACCTATGAGAAGGACGGCGCCCTGTGGCTGGCGACCTCCCGCATCCTGGGCGACGGACTGCGCGCCGCGGGAAAGAGCGAGAAGGACATAGAGAAGCTCGACCTCAAGGACGATGTCCTGCGCCGGGCCAACGGCTTCTACACCTACTTTGCGGCGGACATAGCCTACCACCGCAACAAGCTGGCCGTGCGCGGCTTTGACCGGGTCATAAACATCTGGGGCGCGGACCACCACGGCCATGTCGCGCGTCTGAAGGGCGCGCTCGACGCGCTGGGGCTGGACGGGCAGCACAGGCTGGACATAGTCCTCATGCAGCTTGTTAAGCTCCTGCGTGACGGCGAGGTCGTGCGCATGTCCAAGCGCACCGGCAAGGCCATATCGCTGGGCGACCTGCTGGACGAGATACCCGTGGACGCGGCGCGCTGGTTCTTCAACTCCCGCCCGGACACGCAGATGGACTTCGACCTGGGCCTGGCCGTGCGCGAGGACAGCGAGAACCCGGTCTATTACGTGCAGTATGCGCACGCGCGGATATGCTCCGTCATCCGCAACCTGGCGGCGGACGGGCACAGGGTCCCGGGCGCGGCGGATATAGACGCCTCCCTCCTGAATACCGAGCAGGAGCGTGAGCTCATAAAGCAGCTGGCCGCCCTGCCGGACGAGATGCTGCACGCGGCCCAGAGCCTGGACCCGAGCCGTATAAACCGCTATGCCATGGAGCTGGCGGCGAGGTTCCACCGCTTCTACAACGCCTGCCGCATCCGCGGCGCGGAGCCCGGTACCCTGGAGGCGCGCCTCCTGCTGGCAGACTGCTCCCGCAGCGCCATAGCGCTCTGCCTGTCCACCCTGGGCGTCCATGCCCCGGAGCAGATGTGAAAAAGAAAAAATGCCGCCCTCAGGGCGGCATTTTTGTGCCGGGCAAAATATTATGTCAACCTGTGCGGGCTTCACACCTCAGCCAAGCCGTCCTCGCGCAGCTCATAGACCCTGGTGCAGACCTCAGCGAGGTACTTCCTGTCGTGCGAGACGCTGATTATCGTCCCGCGGAAGCTGCGGAGCAGTTCGCGCACGACCGGGCCGGAAAGGGGGGAGAGGTTGCGCGTCGGCTCGTCGAGGATGAGGACGTCCGCGCCCTCAAGGGCCATGGAGGCGAGCAGCAGCTTGGCGCGCTGGCCGCCGGAGAGCTCGGCGCAGGGCTGCTCCATCTCTGCGGAGGTGTATCGCAGGCTGCCCAGCATGGCGCGTATCTTCGCCTCCTCTGCGCGGCTGCCGGAGCGGTTGAGGAGCTCTACGGGGTTTTCGCGCCTGTCCAGCCGTTCTCCCAGCTCCTGGGGCATGTAGGCCGCGCGGATGTCGCGCCGCTCCAGCAGCTCGGCGGCTATGCGGCGCAGCAGCGTGGTCTTGCCGGCGCCGTTGCGGCCCACGATGCCGATGCGCTCGGGGCCTGTGACGCGCAGCTCTATGTCCCGCGAGAGCACCCGGCCCCCGGCATCGAGGGCGGGCAGGGAGAGCTCCAGCACGCGCTTGCCGTTTGGTATCGACGCCTCGCCGGGGAAGGAGAGGAAGATGGCCTCCTCCGTTTCCGGCAGGGCGGTGAGGGACTCGCGCTCCTTGTCGAAACGGCGGCCCATGGACTGCACGGAGTGCATCTTCTTCTTAAGCAGCCGCCCTCCGTGCGGGTCCTGGCGCGAGACCTTGTTCTGCGCGCTTTCGACCTTCTGACGTATCTGGCGATAGCGCTCAAGGCGCTTGTCGAACTCCTCCCGCTCCTTGCGGGCGGCCTGTTCCTGCCGTGCGAGACCACGGCTGCGCGCCTCGACGTAATCGCGGTAGGGCAGGCGCGCCACTGTGGCCCTGGGCAGGGTCTTTCGCCGCAGCAGCTCCAGGTGGACAACGACGTTGGCCGTGCGTTCGATGAGCGTCTCGTCGTGCGAGACGAAGAGCACGGGCTCCCTCCGGCTCAGAATGAAATCCTCAAGCCATTCGAGGGATTCGAGGTCGAGGTCGTTCGAGGGCTCGTCAAGCAGATACAGCTCCGGCTCCTCTGCGGCAAGGACGGCCAGCTGTAATTTGACCCTCTCGCCGCCGGAAAAGCTGCGGAGCGGCCGCTCCGAGGCGAACATCGCCGCATCCAGCCCCAGCTCCGCGGCGAGGGCGTGGCGCTGCCTGGGCGTCAGCGCCGCAAAGCCGGGCGAGCGCTCGAAGAGCAGCCTCGCGGGCTCAGAGAGCCGCCGGGCGCCCAGCTCCTGCGGCAGGTAGCCCGTGCGCCCGCCGGGCGAGACGGAGCCGGACCACTCGGCATAGCCCTCGACAGAGTCGGGGTCGTGTATGAGCTTCAGCAGGGTGGATTTGCCGTTGCCCTCTTCGCCTATGAGCACGGCCTTGTCGCCCGGGCCGAGCTGGAGGGAAAAGTCCCTCAGGATGTCCCGCAGCTGCTCGCGGCGGAGGATGGAGAGTTTGTCTATCGTAAGCATGAAAAAACCCGCTCCTTTGCGCAAGATCTGCCCCGGAAGCCGAAAGCAGACGCGCAAAGAGCGGGCCTATCCCATAGGGCGGCGCCGTGCTGCAAGCCTGTTCCGACATGGCGAGCCCGACCCGCCTTTTGCGGGCCTTGGGGCCGGCTCTGCTCAGGAACAGCTTATTTCAGCATCTTCCCACCCTTTTCATTTTGATATCGCAGACATTATATCAGCCTGGCAGCTCTATTTCAAGCCCCCGCGTAAAGACGGCTATGCGCCCTGTCTCGCCGGTATCCAGGACTTTCGGGCCCTCGTGCAGCTCGCCGGTGAAGAGATCGCGCCACTGGCCGCTGGGCAGATAGACGCTCCTGCCGCGTGCTCCCTCGTCGAGCAGCGGGGCGACGAGCAGGTCGTGCCCCAGCAGGAACTCGTCCTCGCAGTCCAGGACTGCTTCGTCCTCGGGCCAGTAGTAGACGAGGGGGCGGAGCATGGGCCGCCCCTGCGCGGCGCAGTCCCGCGCCGTCTCCAGCAGGTAGGGCAGCAGCGCCTCGCGCAGCCGGTGCCAGTAGAGGACCTCCTGCGCGAAGCCCGGCAGGCCGAAGGCTCGCTCCATGTTCCAGGGGCTGCGCTCGTTGTTGCCCTCCGCGCCGGGCATGAGCTTCCGGAACTGCCCGCCGTCCGGCTCCGAGTGCCACTGCATGACGGGGCAGAAGCAGGCCAGCTGCGTCGCGCGCAGGTAGAGCTCCGGCGAGGGCAGCGGCCCCGCGAAGCCGGCGATGTCAAAGCCCCAGAAGGCGATGCCGCTCAGGGCCGCCGAGAGCCCGGCACGGAGCGCCGAGGCCAGCTCGCTGTTCACGGACTGCTGGTCGCCCGCCCAGAGCATGGGGGTCCTGTGCTGCCCGGCGAAGCCCGCGCGGCTGAAAAGCGCCCGCTCCGGCCCGATGAACCGGGCGTAGGCCTCAATGTAGTCCCTGGCGTAGCGGTTTTTGCCCTCCCGGCCCGTGCTGCCGTCGGAAAAGCGCGCGTCCTCGGAGTATACGAACTCGCCCCCGTCGGTCTTGAAGCCGTCCACGCCCATTTCAAGCAGGTAGCGCCGCTTGGCGAACCAGCTTTCGAGAGTTTCCGGATTCGTGAAATCCGGTATCATGGAGCCGGGGAACCAATGCCCCTCGGGAATGGTGTAGGGCGAGCCGTCGGCGTTTTTGACGCAGAGGCCGCGCCTCACGGCGTCCTCGCAGTCGAGGCGGTGCTGCTCGTTTTCCGGCTCGTCGGGACCGAGCGCCTTATATACCGGGGCCTGCCAGAGCAGGACGCGGATGCCGCGCTCGTGCAGCCGCCGGATCATTCCCGCGGGGTCGGGCCAGGGGCTGCCTGAGAAGTCAAAGTCCGAGAGCGAGAGCGGCGCGCCGCCCGGCCTCGGCGCATACTTGGCGCCGCGCCAGATGTAGAAGGTCGCCTCGTCGCTCCAGGCCTCTAGTACGAGGACGGAGACGGGGAAACCAAGCGCCTCGGCCTCGGCCACGGCCGCCTCGACATCCGCCTGGCTGCTCCAGCGGTTGGCGGATATCCAGGGCCCGAAGGCCCAGCCGGGCGGCAGGACTGGGGGACCGAAAAGGGAGATATATTCCGAGATGATGCCCTCCGGCGTGCCGGAAAAGAGCGTGACCTCGCAGCCTTCGGGCAGCTGGGCGAGGATCTCGCCCTCCCGAAAGTCGAAAACGGTGGTCTCGCAGGTGCCGGCGTACAGCCCGAAGCCGCTGTCCGTCCAGAAGAAGGGCGCGGGGCAGTAGGACTTATTTCCCTGGAAACAGAACTTTTCCTCCACCTCGCAGACGACGCGGCGGCCCTTCTGGTTGAGCGCGTCGAATCGCTCGCCGAGGCCGTATGCCCCGCGGTAGTCGAGGTAAACGCGCAGGCTGCCGTCCTCCTGCCAGACCAGCCGGGCCTTTCCGAAGCGGCGCTCTCCCGTGCCGCAGAGTTTGAGCTTTTCCATTGTCCCTCCTCAGCCCTTGATGCCGCCGGCCATTAGCCCGGCTTTGAACTGTTTCTGGGCTGCGATGTAGATTATGATGATGGGTATCATGGAGATGAGGCTGCCCGCCATGAGCACGTTGTACTCGGTGTTGTACTGTCCGTTGAGGGTCGAGAGGGCTATGGGCAGGGTCATTTTGTTGCGGTCGGTGAGCATGAGCAGGGGCCAGAGGTAGTCGTTCCAGCTCTCCATGAAGGTGGTGACGGCGAGGGTGGCGAGCGTGGGGATGCACAAGGGCAGGGCAACGCGGAAGTAGATGTGGAACAGCCCTGCGCCGTCTATCCTCGCGGCGTCAAGGTAGTCGTTCGGGATGGTCTTCATCTGCTGCACTAGCAGAAAGACGGCGAAGGGTTTGAACATGCTGGGCAGGATGACGCTGGCATAGCTGTCTATGAGCCCCAGCCGGTTCATGACGACGAAGAGCGGTATCATCGTGACCTGCGTCGGTATCATCATCGTGGCGATATAGATGCTGAGGATGACGCCGCTGCCACGGAAGCGGAGCTTGGCGAAGGCGAAGGCGGCCATGGAGGCGGAGACGAGGGTTATGAGCGTGAAGGCCACAGAGATAAAGAGGCTGTTGCCTATCGTCCGCAGGAAGGGGAAGCGCGAGAAGACCTCGGTGTAGGCGTCGAGGGTGGGCTCGGCAGGTATCCACTCGATGGGTATGCTCATCAGCGCGCCCCGGCTCTTGAGCGAGGTGGATATCATCCAGAGGAAGGGTATGAGCGCCAGCACCGCCAGCAGTATGGAGATTATGTAGTAGCCCGCCTGACCGAGCCTGCGTCTATGCGTCATAGTTCACCCACCTCTTCTGCAGCTTCATCTGAAGACCGGTACAGGCCATGATGATGACGAACAGCAGCCAGGAGAAGGCCGCGGCATAGCCCATGCGGTAGTAGCGGAAGCCATATTTGTAAATGCGCTCGACCATGACCTGCGTGGAGCCGTTCGGGCCGCCGTCGGTCATGATCATGATCTGGGGAAAGAGCTGGAAGGCGTTTATGAGGCTCACGATGAGCACGTAGAAGATGGCCGGGCTCAAAAGGGGCAGGGTTATGCGCCAGAACTTTGTCCAGCTGCCCGCGCCGTCGAGCGAGGCCGCCTCGTAATAGGTGCGGTCTATGCCTATCATGCCGGAGAGCAGGATGAGGCCGAAGAAGCCCATGTCCTTCCACACGGAGACGAGGACGATGGCGGGCATGGCCCAGGCCTCGTCCAGCAGCCAGCCCGGGCCTTCGATGCCGAAGAAGCCGAGGATGCCGTTGAGCGCGCCGTACTGGGGGGAGAGCACGCTCTTCCAGATGAGGGAGGCGGCGACCCAGCTGGTGAGGACGGGTATGTAGTAGATGATGCGGAAGGCCGTAACACCGCGCCGCGGGCGGCTGAGCAGCGTGGCCACCGCTATCGCCGCCGCGAGCATGAGCGGAATGTACATGACGATGTAGCGCAGGGTGTTCCAGAGCACCTGCCAGAACTCGCGGGTGGTGAGGATACTTTTGAAGTTTTCGAGGCCTACGAAGTGCTCGGCAAAGAAGCCGGCGGAGGAGAGCTCGTCGAGGCCGTTCCAGTTGGTGAGGCTTATGAGCGCGGAGATGACGAGCGGCAGGAGGGAGAAAAGCAGGAGTCCCAAGACGCTCGGCAGCAGGAATGGCGAGGCCGCGAGCAGCCCGTCGCTGCCCAGACGGCGTCTGCCGTGCTTCATGAAGCCGCCTCCTTTCGGTTTGTTTGATATATGGTGGGTTTCAGGAACTCGCCGTTTTGACCTGCTGGACTTTAGGTTGGTGCTGCCTGTTCCACCCCATTTCTTTGGTCTTGCCCAAAGAAACGGGGTGGAGCCCCAAAGAAAAGCGCTTGGGGTGGTGGCGCCCCCGTGAGGTTTCGGGACCC
>UQUO01000014.1 GCA_900544295.1 uncultured Eubacteriales bacterium
AAAAGCGTTTTTCTTTGGGGCTCCACCCCGTTTCTTTGGGCAAGACCAAAGAAATGGGGTGGAAACAGCAGCACAAGGTAAAGCCAACCGCCAGCAAAACGGCGAGTTCCTGAAACCCACCCACGGGCGGGCCAGCGCGGGAGTTCTTACTTCCCGGCGAGCTCCAGGACTTCGGCGGCTATGCGGTCCGTAGCGTCGGGAACACCGAGCTCCAACATCTTCTTCGACATCTCATCAAGCTGCTCCGGGTGCTGAAGCAGCTCCGAGACAAGCCCCAGCAGAGAGTCGGCGGTGAAATCCTGCTCCAGCATCACCCTCGCGCCCCCGGCAGCTTCCAGTACGCGGGCGTTGCGCTCCTGGTGGTTATTCGTCACGTTCGGCGAGGGCACGAGTATCGCGGGCTTGCCCATGGCCGTCAGCTCCGCAAGCGTCGAGGCGCCGGCGCGGCAGAGCACCAGGTCCGCCGCCGCCATTACGCGCGGCATGTCGTATATATAGTCGCGCACGTCCATGCCCAGGCGCGCGTAGTCCGGCTTCTCGCGCTCAAGCGCGGCGCTCATGCGGGAGTATCCCGCCTTGCCCGCCGAGTGGATGAGGTTGAAAAAAGGCTTTGCACGGGCGCGGACGATGAAATCCGTCATTATCTCATTCATGTGCGCGGCGCCCAGGCTGCCCCAGACGGAGACGACCAGCGGCCGCCCCTCGGGTATGCCCAGCTCGCGCTTTGCCGCGGCCTTGTCGGGGTTCAGAAAGTCCACGCGCACGGGCGTGCCGGTGACCTCCACCCTGTCCGGATGGCGGTAGTTCGCGCGGCTCTCTTCAAAACCGACCATTATCGTATCCACGGAGCCTTCGAGCATCTTGGTGGTGAGCCCAGGCACGGCGTTTGACTCGTGCACAGCTGTAGGCACGCCCAGCTCCGAGGCCGCCTTCAGCACAGGGTAGCACACATAGCCGCCGGTGCCGACGGCGACGTCGGGCTTGAACTCGCGGATGATGCGCTTCGCCTCCGCCGTGGCGGTCAGGACGTTTTTCAGCGTGGCAAGGTTGTGCTTTATATCTGCGGGCTTGAGGCTGCGGTGCAGATTAGTTATGCGGACGGTTTTCATCTCGTAGCCGGCGCGCGGGACGAGGTCCGTCTCCATGCGCCCCTCCGCGCCGATGAACAGGAACTCAGAATCCGGCGCGGCCATGGCTATGCGCCCGGCAACGGCAATGGCGGGGTTTATGTGTCCGGCGGTACCGCCGCAGGTGAAGAGGAATTTCATACTTTGCCTCCCATTATGTATATCTTTACTGCCGCGCCGGGATGTCCCGCGAAGCGCTGAGGACTATTCCCATTTCGGCAAGCTGTATGAGCAATGCTGTTCCGCCGTAGGAGAAAAAAGGCAGCGAAATGCCTGTGCATGGCACTAGATTCGTTACGACGGCGACGTTCAGAAAGACCTGTATGGCCAAAAGCGTCGTAATCCCCGCCGTCACGAGAAAGCTGTACCTGTCACGCATGTGCAGCGCCAGCCAATAGCCGCGCACGACGAGCAGGGCAAAGAGGATAAGGATGACGATGGCGCCGACAAAGCCCAGCTCCTCGCAGACCACAGGGAAAATAAAGTCGTTGTGCTCCTCGGGCAGATAGAGGTATTTCTGCCTGCCCTGCCCCAGGCCGAGACCGAAAAGCCCGCCGGAGCCGATGGCATAGAGGGACTGCACGATCTGATAGCCGTTGCCGCTGGTGTTCGCAAAGGGGTCGAGCCAGGTGCTTATGCGGCTCGAAGCATATGGGAAAAAGGTCATGACGACGCCCAGCGCAGCCCCCGCCGCTACCAGCGCGCCCACGAACCAATAAAGCCGCACTCCGCCCAGAAACAGCATCACCGCCCCGATGGCTATGATGATTATGGCCGCCGAAAAATGCGGCTCCATGACCAGCAGCGCGACTACTACGAGCAGAACGCCCGCGAAGGGCAGGATACCGTACCTCACGGTGCGCATCCGGCCCTTGAATTTGCATATTAGCGCGGCGAAATAGAGTATCACGCCTATTTTGGCGATCTCGGACGGCTGGAAGGTGGTGAAGCCAAGGCTGATCCAGCGCTTCGCGTCCCCCTGGGACACGCCTATGAACGGCACCAGCGCCAGAAGCCCTACAGCGCCCGCCAGGACGATGAAGCTCATCCGTCTGTAGAATCGCATCGGGAAGAGTGAAAGCGCGTACATCGCGCCCACGCCCGCGAGGGCGAAGCCCAGCTGGCGCATGAAGTAATACGCCGCATTGTGGCCTGTGGCCTCGCTGTAATAGGCGCGCGCATAGCTCGCAGAGAGCACCATGACCACGCCTATCGTGAGCAGCAGCAGCGTCAGCGCGGCAAAGGGCTGGTCTACCCCGCCCCGCCTGCGTTCCACGACCGCCGCCGTTCCTGTGCCTATCCTCTCGCCGGCATAGTTCATTATTTCCCTCCATCGCCGGCGGAGCTGCGCCGGGTATTAGAAGGCGTAGCGGTTGTACACCCCTACAAATGATATGACGGCGCAGATGAGAGATATGCTGAAATATAGGACAAACAGCTCGCGCTCGGTCCATTTTTTGCCCGTCCAGCCGCCCATTTCCAGATGGTGGTGGAAGGGGGCCATTTTGAACACGCGCTTGCCGTGGCTGAGCTTGAAATAGCCGACCTGGATGATGTCCGAGAGCGTCTCGATGATGTACATGAGGCCGAGGATGATGAGGATGAGCGGCATGTCGTAGGCAAAGACCATCGCCGCTATCGCGCCTCCGAGGAAGAGCGAGCCCGTGTCGCCCATAAAGACCTTGGCGGGGTTGAAGTTGTAGACGAGAAAGCCCAGCAGACCGCCCGCGATGGCCGAGGCGAAGATGCCGAGGGCCAGGAACTCAGTGCCCCAGATATAGGTCAGCACGGCGAAAAACAGGCAGACCGGTATGCTTGTCCCGGCGGCGAGGCCGTCCACGCCGTCCGTCAGGTTCACGGAGTTCACCGTGCCGACGATGACGAAGGCGGCAAAGATGAAATACACCACTTCCGGCAGGGGCTTGACCACGTTCCAGAAGGGTATGTAGAGGTTAGTCGTGACATAGCCCGTCCGGCGCATGAGGAACACGAAGGCCAGCGCCGCGACAAGCTGCAAAAGGAACTTCGCCTTGGCCGAGAGGCCCAGGTTCTGCTTCTTGCGGAGCTTTTCATAGTCGTCCAGAAAGCCGATGGCGCCGAAGATCAGGGCAAAGACAAAGCAGAATATATGGCCCCAGTCGCCGTTCATCATGGGCTCGAAGCCCACGGTGAGACAGACGACGGCGATGGCGGCGATGAACATAAGCCCGCCCATCGTCGGCGTGCCGGACTTGGACATATGCCAGCGCGGGCCGTCCTCGCGGATGGCCTGGCCGGCTTTTATTTTACGCAGGAATGGCACGAGAAAGGCTCCAACGCCGCTCGCCACGAAAAAGGCTATGGCGAAGGCAAGAATTAGGCGTATTGTCATTTGCGATTCTTCCTTTTTTCCAGGATCTCCGCGACTATCTCGCGCTCATCCATGTGGTGCTTTTCATGGCCGACTATCTGGTAGTCCTCATGGCCCTTGCCGGCAAGGACGATGACGTCGCCGGGGCGGTGGTGCTCTATGGCCCAGGCGATGGCCTCGATGCGGTCCGTTATGACCTGACGCGGCGTGGCGCTGTCCTTCATGCCCTCAAGGATGTCGGCTATGATGGCCTCCGGCTGCTCAGTGCGCGGGTTATCCGAGGTGACAACGACCAGATCGGCCAGCTCGGCGGCGATACGGCCCATTATCGGACGCTTTTTCCTGTCCCTGTCGCCGCCGCAGCCGAAAAGGGCCACGAGCCGGCCCCGCGCCACCTCGCGTATGGAGCGCAGGACGTTTTCCAGCGCGTCCGGCGTATGGGCGTAATCTATGAGGATGGTGTAGTCCCCGTCTGTCGGCACCGTCTCCATGCGGCCTTTGACTCCGCGCGCCGAATCCAGCGCCGAGGCGCAGGAGGCAAGGTCTATGCCCAGGGAAATCGAGCAAGCCAGCACCGTCAGCGCGTTGTAGGCCGAAAAGGTGCCGGGTATGTGCAGGGTCACGCTCTGGGCCTCCGAGCTGCACGCGGCCATGAAGCTGACGGCGCTGCTGGAATAGCGCACGTTCTGGCCGTAAACATCCGCAAGACTGTCTTTCAGTGAGAAGGTGGTGCAGGCGCTCTTCACATGCCGGAGCATGAACTGCGACCACTCGTCGTCCAGATTCACTACAGCGTAGCGGCACATGCCCATGAGCTTTGCCTTGGCCTCGGCATAGCTGCGCATATCTCCGTGAAAATCCAGGTGGTCCTGTGTCAGGTTCGTGAACACGCCCGCGTCAAAGCTGATGCCCGCCACGCGGTCCAGCACCAGCGAGTGGGACGAGACCTCCATGACGACGTGGGTGCAGCCCGAATCAGCCATCTCACGCAGCAGCTTTTGCAGCTCGTAGGACTCGGGCGTCGTGCGCTCCGTGGGCAGGAACTCGTCGCCTATCATGTTGCCGTTTGTGCCTATGAGGCCGACCTTGCCGTCCAGGCAGACTTCGATGACATGCTTTAGCAGATAGGTCGTCGTCGTCTTGCCGTTCGTGCCGGTGACGCCGATGACGGTCATCTCGTCCGCCGGGCGGCGGAACAGGTTCACGGACATGAGCGCCAGGGCCAGGCGGCTGTTCTCCACCAGGACATATGGCACGCCGCAGGCGGGAGGCTCCTCGCAGACGGCGCAGACGGAGCCCTTTTCGGCCGCGGAGGCTATATACCGGTGCCCGTCGCTCTCAAAGCCGCGCACGGCGACGAAGAGCGTCCCCGGCGCCGCGCGGCGCGAGTCATAGCATATGTCCTCTATCTCAAGCTCGGGCGGGGCCTTGAGCTCCCTTACCGCCACGCCCTTGAGAAGGTCTGCAAGTTTCATGCAAACTCCTCCAGTCCAGTCTTTCCTCAGTATTCGCCAAGCATTGATGCTTCGTTTTCATATAGTGTGACGCCCACCACGGAGCCGTGCGCCAGCTCCTCGCCCGGGGCGGTGCTCTGGGCGGAAACCAGCTGCGCGGCGGGGTCCGTAACGCCGTTTTCCGCTGTCAGATACAGGCCGAGCTCGCCCAGCCTCTGCCGCGCTGCCTCGTAGCTCAGGCCGCGCAGATCCGGCATCGTCTCCGTTGTCGGTGCTGGGTTCTGCCCGGCATAGAGCAGCACCTCGCTGCCCGCGGCTATGACTGCCCCTGCTCGCGGGAGCTGGTCCGTGACCGTATCGCCCTCGCCTATCACACGGCAGCCGAGGCCGCTCTCCGAGAGGGCGGATTTCGCCTGCGTAATGCTCATGCCGGTGAGCTCAGGCACGGCCTTGTCGGCGGCGGCAAACTCGGAGTCGGTATACTCCGGCTCATAACCCAGATATGGCAGGATATCCGCCATCATCTTCCCTACCACCGGCGCGGCCATCTGCCCGCCGGAGATGTAGATGCCGCTCTCCGAGCTCGGGTCGTCCAGCAGGACGAGGATGGCCACTTCCGGGTCGTCAGCCGGGGCAAAGCCGATGAAGGAGACGATATATTCCTTCTCGCCGGATATCTCCTTCGTCGTTTTGGTGGAGGTGCCGGTCTTGCCGCCTATGCGGTAACCCGCGACATAGGCATTGTGGCCCGTGCCCTCGGTCTGGTCGCTGACGACCTGTTCGAGGATGCGGCGCACCGAGGCGCTGGTCTCCTCGCTCACTACCTGGCGCACGACCTGCGGTTCCGTCTGCGAGACCAGGTTCCCCTGGGGGTCCTCCACGCTCTGGACGAGATACGGCTGCATGAGCCTGCCGCCGTTCACGCAGGCGGAGACGGCAGTGATGAGCTGGATGGGCGTTATGTTGAAGGTCTGGCCGAAGGAGGCCGCGGCGAGCTGGGAGAGATTCTCCGGGTTGCAGAACACGTCCTCGCTCCACCAGATGCTGCCGCTCTCTCCGCCGAGGTCTATGCCCGTCTTGGCCGTCAGCTGCTGGGAAGTGTCCGCCGTGCGCTCGATGAAGCCGAAACCCTCGGCGTATTCGTAGAACTTCTCCTCCCCCACCAGCTGGCCTATGTTCACGAAGGCGACGTTGCAGGAGTGCTGCACGGCCTGCGTCAGGCTCTGGGGGCCGTGGCCGCCGTATTTCCAGCACTTCAGCGGGCTGCCGCGGCCCAGCACGTTCATGCTGCCGCCGCAGTAGAAGCTGGAGTTCTCGTTCACGACGCCCTCTTCAAGGGCCATGGCCAGGGTGATTATCTTGAAGGTCGAGCCGGGCTCGTAGGTGTCCGAGATGGCCTTGTTGCGCCACTGCTGCTGTTGGGCAAGGGCATAGAGCTCGTCATACTCCTCCTCGCTCTGTGCGGCGGCGCTTATCTCGGCCTCGGCCTCGGCGCTGATGGTCTGGTAATCGTTCAGGTCGAAATTGCCAAGGGACACCATAGACAGTATAGCACCCGTGTCAACCTCCATACAGATAGCCGCCGCGCCGTTTTGGATGTCGTAGTCCTCCACGGCTTGGGCGAGGTGCTTTTCGACGTAGCTCTGGATGACAGCGTCTATCGTCAGGGTCAGGCTGTCGCCGTTGTGGGCGTCCACGTAGTCCTCGTAGCTCTGGTAGAGCATATCCGTCCCCGCCGCGGTGGTGGAGCGCATGACGTAGCCGTTTTCGCCCGAGAGCAGGCTGTCATAGCGTGATTCTATACCGCCGAGGCCGGTGTTGTCCAGTCCCACGAAGCCGATAACGTGGGAGGCGAGGCTTCCGTTGGGATAATAGCGCTTGGTGTCCGACTCTATCTTGATACCGACGTAGCCGCCCTCGGCCTTAAACTTCCGCACAAGCTCCGCCGTTTCAGCCTCCACCTTGCGGGCCACGACCTCGTACCAGGACTTTGTGTTGCCCGCCTTTTTGAGTATGGTCTCGTAGTCTGCGTCCAGGATCTCCGCCAGGCCGCGGGCGATGGCCTCCTTGTCCTCGTTATTTCGCTCTATCTCGGCAGGACTTATGTACACGGTATCCACCCCGGCGCTGATGGCAAGGATCGCGCCGTTTCGGTCATAAATGGTGCCGCGTGCGGCGCTCACCGTCGTCTCGCGCACCTGCTGGGCTATGGCGGCGGCCTCATACTCATCGTGCTGGAAGATCTGTATCTGGCACAGGCGCGCGCCCAGGGCCAGAAACGCAGCTATGCCGCACACCGACATAAGAAACAGTGTGCGGCGAAGCATCATTCGGTTGGGCCCGCCGCCGGGCGCGCGGCCTCTCTCGTTTTGAGGCACAAGCCCCACCTCCAGGTATGGTAATATCGCGGCGGCGCGCTGTCATGAGACGGCGTCCGGGCCGCGATATTATCTTACTGCGAGGTGCGCGCAAAATATTCCGAAACGGAAGAGATGGCGTCAGATATTTTATCCCACGCGGCGTCCCCGTCGCCCTCCACCGGGATTATCTCCGCCCAGTCCCTGGCCTGAGAGCCGCGTGTGACGTCCGGCTGCGCGGACTGGACGCCGAGCTGTATCTCGCGCTCGATTATGAGGTGGTCCCGCGCGTCGGCGAGCTGTACTATGACCTCTTCCAGCCTGTTGCACTCGTCGCGCAGGATAGTGAGGTCCGCTCTGGCCAGCAGCGCACTGACCGAGAGCGCGGCCGCCGCCGCGAATCCGAACACACACAGGAACGGCGCCAGCCAGCGCCTCTGCCGGCGCCGCGGCGTGCTCTCCGCGGGCACAGCGCGGCTGTATTCATACCTGTTTTCCGCCTCAGCGGGAAACACTGCGCTTTCTTTTCTCATCCGACCTCCTAAACGCGCTCCGCCACGCGGAGCTTGGCGCTGCGGGAGCGGGGGTTCAGCTCAAGCTCCTCTCCCCCGGCGGTTATGGGCTTGCGCGTGACGCTCCTGAGCGTCTGCACAAAGCCGCAGGTGCATATTGGGGCCTCCCTCGGGCAGGTGCAGCCGTTCTCGCGGGACTGAATGGCGTTTTTGACTATCCTGTCCTCCAGCGAGTGGAAGCTGATGACGGCGAGCCTACCGCCCGGCTTCAGGCGGTCGGGCGCGTTTTCCATGAGCTCCGAGACGGCGCCCAGCTCGTCGTTCACCGCGATGCGGATGGCCTGGAAGCTCCGCTTCGCGGGGTGCTGCTTCTCCCTCAAGGCGGCGGCGGGCATGGCGGATTTTATGAGCTCCACCAGCTCCGCTGTTGTCTTTATCTCCTTTTCTTCGCGACGCGCGGCGATGGCCTTGGCTATGCGCGAGGCGTGCCGCTCCTCGCCGTAATCGCGCAGGATGCGGAAGACCTTCTCCTCCGGCCAGCGGTTCACGATGAACCAGGCGTCGATGTTGTCCGATTTGTCCATCCTCATGTCCAGAGGCGCGTCCACCATATACGAAAAGCCCCTGCCGCCTTCGTCCAGCTGCGGCGAGGATACGCCCAGGTCAAAGAGCATGCCGTCCACAAGCCCGACGCCCTGCTCGTCCAGGATGGCGCCGAGGTCGCGGAAATTGCCGCGGACGATGGTGACACGGTCCGCGTAGGGGGCCAGCCGCTCGCCCGCGCGCTCAATGGCGTAGGCGTCCCGGTCTATCGAGATCAGGCGGCCCGTAGTCAGCAGCTTTGCAATAGCCTCAGAGTGTCCGCCCATGCCCAGCGTACCGTCCACATAGACCCCGTCAGGCTTTATGTTCAGATATTTTATGCACTCGTCAAGGAGCACCGGTATGTGTCCGCCCATCAGAAATTAAGCTCCTTCATCATCGCGGCGATGTACTCCGGCGTCGTCTCACCCTCATGCACGGGCTCCCAGGCGGCGCTGTCCCAGAGCTCCGCGTGGTCGTCGCAGCCGACGACGGCGACGTTTTTCACCAGGCCGGCAAAATCCCGCAGCTGCTGCGGCAGGAGCGCCCTGCCCTGCGCGTCAAGCTCGCACTTCGCGGCGCAGGCAAAAAATGGGCGCATCTTCTTCCTGTCCACAAAGGACATGGCCCTCACCCTGTCCACAAAGCTCTGCCAGCTCTCCGCGCTGTAGGCGCGCAGGCAGCGCTCGTCCGACACGGTGAGGTAGAAGGTGTCCCCCAGCTCGTCCCGCAGTTTTGCGGGTATGAAAAGGCGGCCCTTGGAATCCAAGGTGTGTTGATATTCGCCTGTCACACCGGCCGCCTCCCTTAATTTATAGCAAAGCAGACGGCATTTTTAGAAGTTGATGCCAGTTTTTGTGGGTGAATCCCACACTATTCACCACTTTGCCCCACTCAGGTGCTTATATTATATTTAGCTCCCCGGGAAATTGCAAGCGGTTTTTGAGATTTTTTTGAGCCCGTTCCAGCCCCCAGGCGCACGCTAAAAGGCCCGATTCCTACACAAAACACAAAATTTGGCGCCCATCCTTGCGGATGGGCGCCATTTCGTCAATATCTAGTATGAAGCCGAAAAAACTGGAAAATTATTTCTGCTGGGCGGGCTGCTGCTCAGGCACGCCGGCGGCGGCGCGGAACTGGCCGCGGGAGCCTCGGACCTGGCTCAGGGCTGCGGCCAGGCTCTCCTCCGAGCGGCGGAGGATATCGTCCACGTAGTCGCTGGCGACACGGCGGAGCTCCTTCGACTTGCTCTCGGCATTGGCGACGAGCTCGCTGCTCCTCGCGCGGGCGATGCGGACTATCTCCTGCTCCTCGACAAGGGCGCGGGCCTTTTCCTCGGCGGCGCGGCGGATGGACTCGGCCTCGCGCTTGGCGTTGCCGATAAACTCATCGCGCGCGGAGACGAGGCGCTTGGCCTCCGAGAGCTCCACGGGAAGCTGGGCCTTGATATCCTCTATCATGTTGAGGACCTTGTCCCGCTCGACTATGCACTTGTCGTTGCCCAGAGGCACTCCCCAGGCCTCTGACACCATGGAGTAAAGCTCGTCTATGAGCTCCATGACCTCGTTGTCCATTTTATACCCCTCCAGCTTTGGCTTTAGCCAGAACTTCGTCTATTATCTCGCACGGCAGGAATTCCGAAAGGTCCGCCCCGTAGCCCGCAAGCTCCCTCACCACTGAGGAGCTGAGGAAGGTGTACTTCTCGCTGGATGTGAGGAACATCGTCTCCAGGGCTGGGTTTATGGTCTTGTTTATCTGGGCCATCTGGAACTCGTTTTCAAAGTCCGTACCCGCGCGCAGGCCCTTTACGATGACGGCGCCCTCGTAGCGCCGGGCGTACTCCGCCAACAGCCCGTCGTAGGTGTCCACCGTTACGTTTTCAAAGCGCGCAGTGACGCGGCGGGCCATGTCCACTCGCTCTTCTATCGTAAACATGGGCGAGCGCTTGCTCGCATTGACCATGATGACGACTATGACCCTGTCAAAAATATGGGAGGTGCGGCGAACTATGTTCAGGTGACCAAGGGTCATGGGGTCGAAGCTGCCGGGGCAAATAGCTATGCTCATAAGCTCAAGTTTCCTTCTTATAAACCGTAATCTTTATCTTGCCGTAAACCCTGTCGAGGACGCGCGAAAGCGGGGCCTTCAGCTCAGGGAGGGTCTTTTCCCGGCGGCTTTCGCAGACGATTATACCACCATCGGTCAATATGTCAACATTTTGTACTATTTCGAGGCATTTGTCAAGCAAAGTCGTGTCATAAGGCGGGTCGAGGAAGATAATATCGTATTTTTCCCCACGAGACAGGCACGCGAGGGCATCCGCCTGCATGACACGGCCCTGCAGCTTGCAGCGGGAGAGGTTTTCCCGCACGAGCTTCACGGCCTTGGCGCTCTCATCCACGAAAACGCACTCTGCCGCGCCGCGCGAAAGGGCCTCGATGCCCAGCTGGCCCGTGCCCGCAAAGAGGTCCAGCACGCGGCGGCCCTCGATGTCAAACTGTATAATGTTGAAAACGGCCTCCTTTACGACGTCAGCCGTCGGCCGTATGTCCATGCCGCTCGGCTCCAGCAGCTTCCTGCCCCTGGCCGTGCCGGTTATGACGCGCATGGCTCAGTCCTCCTTCTCTTTTGCGTGATAATGCTCGTACACGGCCTGGGCCGTATTCTTCGGCACGGCCTTTTGCAGCTCCTCCAGGCTCGCGGCCTTGATGGCGCGGATGGTGCCGAAGTATTTCAAAAGCTCCGCGCGGCGCTTATCGCCCACGCCCTTTATGTCGTCCAGGGCGGAGTGCAGCTTCGCTGTGCGCAGGCTGCGCTGGTAATCGATGGCGAAGCGGTGCGTCTCCTCCTGTATGGTGCCGATAAAGGCGAAGACCGCCGGGCTGCCGCTGATACCGATCTCCGCCCCGTCCGGCGAGGCCAGGGCTCGTGTGCGGTGTTTGTCGTCTTTCACCATGCCGAAAACAGGCAGCTCCAGCCCCAGCTCGCGGAGCGTATCCCTCGCCGCCGCGGCGTGGACGCTGCCGCCGTCTATGAGCAGCAGGTCCGGCACCTCGCAGAACTTGAGGTCGCCCTCCAGCAGCCGCCTGAACCTCCGGCCCACGGCCTCGCGCATGGAGGCGTAGTCGTCCGGGCCGTCGAGGTCCTTCATCCTGAACTTGCGGTAGTCGCGTTTGAGCGGGCGGCCGTGGACGAACACGGTCATGGCCGCGACGATGCCCTCGGAGCCGAGGTTCGAGACGTCGAAGGCCTCTATGCGCTCCGGCATGTCGGGCAGGTCGAGCGTCCTTTGCAGCCATTCCAGGGTCTTCAGCGTCTTCTGCGCACCGGTGGCGGCGCGCTCGGCCTCCTCCCTGGCGTTGGTGACGGCGCTCTCCACCAGGCGGAGCCTGTCGCCGCGCTTCGGCGTCTCGACCGAGACCTTGTGTCCCGCCTGCTCCGTGAAAAGCCGGGAGAGGGCCTCCGCGTCCTCCGCCTCCGCGGGCAGGAGGATAAACTTCGGCCACGCGCCGCGCTGGGCGTAATACTGGCGGATGAGGCCGGAGAGAGCCTCGCCGTCGTCCTCAAGGGGCTCGTCCATCAGCTCAAAGTCTTTGGCGGCGAGGTCGCCGCCTACAAAGTGGAGGACGGAGAAGCAGCTCTTTGCCCCACGGTGGAAGCCCACGGCGTCCGTATCCGCGTACACCGCCGAGATGACGCGCTGCCTGTTGCCCAGGCCCTCGACGGCGCGGATGCGGTCCCGGTAGGAGGCGGCGAGCTCAAATTTCAGCTCATCCGAGGCAGCGAGCATCTTCTCTGTCAGCTCCTCAGTGAGCTCCTTTGTCTTGCCGCTGAGGATGAGGGCGGCCTGCTCCATGGCTGCGCGGTATTCCTCCGCCGTGTGGCCGGCCATGCACCAGCCTGCGCAGGCGCCCATGTGGTAGTTCAGGCAGGGCCGCGCCTTGCCGATGTCGCGCGGGAACTTCCGCGTGCAGCTGGGCAGCAGCAGGGCCTTGCTGACCGTATCTATTATATCCTTCGTGACCGAGCGCCCGCCGAAGGGGCCGAAATAGCGCGCCCCGTCCTTGGCGTAGCGGTTCGTCAGCGAGAATGTCGGGTATTCGCTCTTGTCATCCAGGCGGATATATGGGTAGCCCTTGTCGTCCTTGAGCAGGATATTATAA
This sequence comes from uncultured Eubacteriales bacterium, assembly GCA_900544295.1. Lineage (GTDB taxonomy): Bacteria > Bacillota > Clostridia > Oscillospirales > Oscillospiraceae > Scatomorpha > Scatomorpha intestinigallinarum. The sequence continues at coordinate 12,546 of UQUO01000014.1, forward strand.
TATGGCTTGTGCCGCTTTATAAGGGAGTTTTCGAGGACAAGGGCCTCGAACTCCGTGGAGACGACGATGACGTCAAAATCGTCCACCTTATCTGCCATGGCGGCGACCTTGGGCAGGTGCTCGCCGCGGAAATAGCTCGACACGCGGTTTTTGAGTGCCTTGGCCTTGCCTACGTAGATGACCTCGCCGCGCGCGTCCTTCATTATATATACTCCCGGCAGGAGCGGCAGGCGGTTTGCCTTTTCCCGGAGCTCGGGGAGCTTTTCGTTCATGCAGCGCCCGCCTTCTTCCCGCGCAAATCGCCGTAGACGCACCATACGGTTATTGTGGCGACGACCACGACGCCGCCTATGAGCGCCCAGAGGCCCGGGGCCTCACCGTCGAAAATGAAGACCCACACGGGGTTGAGCAGCGGCTCCACCGCGCCCAGCAGCGAGCAGGCCAGCGGCGGGCAGGCGCCCGAGGCCCGGCCAAGCAGCACGTATGGTATGCCCAGCTGCACCACGCCGAGCACGAGTATGCAGGCCACGGGCGCGGCCGAAAGCTCCGGCGGATATACGAAGGTGAAGGGCAGGCCGACGAGGAAGGTCAGGCCGTGGGCGATGAGGATGGCGCTCATGCGCTGGCTCTCGCTCGCGCCCTCAAGGCTCATATAGTAGCAGGCGAAGGCCATGCCGGCGAATATGGCCACGCAGTTGCCGGCCAGGTGTCCCGGCGTCAGCTGGTCAAAGAAAAACAGCGAGATGCCCGCCATCGTCAGAACGACGGCCAGGACATCCGCACGCGAAAAACGCTTTTTCAAAAACAGCGCCGAAAAGACGACGATGAACATCGGCGCCGTGAATTGCAGAACTATGGAGTTCGCCGCCGTGGTCAGCTTGTTGGCCGCGACGAAGCAGGTCAAAGTCAGGCAGAGGGCGGCTCCGCCGGCCAGGCTGCGCCTGTCCGCCGTGAAGCCTATGCCCCGCGCGCGCATGTATACGAACATGACGAGCCCGGCGATGAGGCTGCGCAGGCCCGCTATGACGATCGAGTTCCACGGTATCAGTTTTATAAAAATGCCAGCTATGCTCCACAGCGCGGCGCACAGCAGCATCTCCAGTATAGCCCTGTTCCTGGTCATCATGTCACCAACCTGCAAAAGCGGGGGCGTGCAGCAAACACGCCCCCGCCGTTACTTTGTTGCGAGGATCACTCGGAGAAATCGGAGTCGATAAGCTCAGAGAGCGTGGCAATGGCCTCGTTCTCATCCACACCATCGGCTACGATGTTCACGGCCGTGCCCTTGACAATGCCGAGAGAGAGCACGCCGAGAAGGCTTTTCGCGTTTACACGGCGCTCTTCCCTCTCGATCCAGATGCTGCTCTTGAACTCGTTAGCCTTCTGGATGAAGAAGGTCGCGGGCCGCGCGTGAAGACCGACCTGATTGTTTATTGTTACCTCTTTGGATATCACTGAGAGCCACTCCTTCCACAACCCCTGCCTGTGATAATCAGGCATCATGCAATATAAAGATACCAAATTTCACGGAAAACGTCAACTGATTTTCCCCGATTTGTCTATTTACAACAACAAGGACATGGACGCAACGGGGGATTTATTTCAGTTCTACAACGGTCACTCCCGTCTCGCCCTCGCCGTATCTGCCGAGGCGGAAGCTCTTGACGGCCTTGTTTTTCCTCAGCGCCTGCTGGACGGCCTGCCGCAGGGCGCCCGTGCCTTTGCCGTGGATGATCGTCACGGTATGAAGTTTACCCATGACGGCGGAGTCTATATACCTTTCCATCACCGGTATGGCCTCCAGCGTCTCCATGCCGCGCAGGTCGAGCTCAGGGGCGACCGCCGCCTGTCGGAAGGTGGTATTCCCAGTTGAGGCTACCTTTTTCTTGGGCTGGGCCTCGGTCACGCGGACCTCTTCCTGGCGGGCCGTCACGTTCATTATGCCCGCTCTGAGGCTGAGCGAACCATCCTTGTTTATGCCCGTGACCTCAGCCTTCACGCCCATGGACAGCAGCTCTACCGTGTCGCCCACGACGGCGGGGCGCGTGGGTCCGCGCTTCTCCTCCGGCATGGCCGGCTTCTCCGCGAAGCTCTCCTCCGCCTCGTTCAGCCTGCGCCGGAGCGCGGCGCGCGCTTCGTTCGCGGCGCGGTGGTCCTCCTCGTCGTTCATCCGCGCGCGCATCTCGTCTATCTCCGCGAAGGCTGCCTCCGCCGTCTCGCGCGCCTCCGCGATGATGCGCTCCGCGTCCCGCTTGGCCTTCAGCTCCGCCTTCTCCAGGCGCATGGAAAGCTCTATCTTAATCTTCGCGGATTCCTTTCGGTTCTCCTCGGCCTCGCGCAGCTTTCTCTGTGCCTCGTCCCTGTCCCGCTCCAGGGCCTGGCGGACGGATTCCAGCTTCTCTATCGTGGCCTCAAAGCTCGCGCTCTCGGTGCCGACACGGCCCTTTGCATCCGCTATTATCTCAGCCGGCACGCCCAGGCGCTCCGAGATGGCGAAGGCGTTCGACTTGCCCGGGATACCCACCAGCAGGCGGTAGGTCGGGCGCAGCGTCGCCACGTCGAACTCGCAGGAGGCGTTCATGACGCCCTTCGCCGTCGTGGCGTAGACCTTCAGCTCCGCGTAGTGCGTCGTCGCCGCTATCACCGCGCCGCGCGCACGCGCGTATTCGATTATGGAAATGGCCAGCGCCGCGCCCTCCGTCGGGTCCGTGCCAGCGCCCAGCTCGTCGAAGAGGATGAGCGTATTGGGGCCACATTCATTAAGTATGCGCACAATGTTTGTCATGTGCGAGGAAAAGGTTGAAAGGCTCTGCTCTATGCTCTGCTCGTCGCCTATGTCCGCGAGGACGGCGTCGAACACCGGCACGCAGCTGCCGTCGGCCACGGGCAGGTGCAGGCCGCAGGCGGCCATAGCGCACATGAGGCCGATGGTCTTGAGGGTCACGGTCTTGCCGCCGGTGTTGGGGCCGGTGATGACCAGGGTGTCGTAGTCGCCGCCAAGCTCCAGGTCTATCGGCACGGCCGTATCCTTTGGCAGCAGCGGGTGCCGCGCGCGGCGCAGCGCCACGGCGCGCTCGGATATCTCCGGCTCCATACCGTCGTACTCGTAGCTGAGCTTCGCTTTGGCGAAGATGAGGTCCAGCGAGACGAGGATGCCGAAGTCCCGCGTGATGTCGTCCGCGTGCTCGGCGCAGTCGGCGGACAGCTCCATGAGTATGCGCTCGACCTCGGCCTTCTCGCGGGCGCGCAGCTCGCGCAGCTCGTTGTTGGCCTTGACAGCGGCCATCGGCTCTATGAACAGCGTAGCGCCCGAGGCGGAGACGTCGTGCACGAGGCCCGGCACGGCGTTTTTGAACTCGGCCTTGACCGGGACGACGTAGCGCTCCGAGCGGGTGGTTATGATGGGGTCCTGCAGCGCCTTGGCGTAGGAGGGCGAAGAGATGATCTTTTGCAGCGCGTCGCGCACCCTGGCCGAGGCGGCGCGGATGAGCCGCCGTATCGAGGCCAGCTCAGGGCTCGCGGCGTCGGCCAGCTCGTCCTCGCCGGCGATGGAGCCCGTTATCTTGTCCTCAAGGAAGCGGTTCGTGATGAGGGAGTTGAAAAGGCCGTCAATACAGGTCTTTTCGTTGCCCCTGCCGTCGCCGGCGGCGTAGCTGCGCGCCTGGCGCGCAGCGCCGAGCACGCCAGCGATGTCCATTAGCTCGCGTATGTTCAGGCAGCCGCCCATGTCCGCGCGCGAGAGGCTCGCGCGCACGTCCTTCACGCCCGAAAACGAGGGGCCGCCGCGCTTTACCATCATGCCGCGCGCGGCGCTCGTCTCGGCCAGCAGCCGCTTCACCGTCGCCGCGTCAGTCGAGGGCGAAACCGCAAGTGCGCGCTCCTTCGCCGCGTCGCTCACCGCGTGGCGCGCGAGCATGGCGAGTATCGCCGGCAGCTCCAGCGTCGCGGCGGATTTTTCGTACTGTGTCATTTCGATTTCCTGACCTTTTTATAGTAGTCGAGGCTGGCAAAGCCGCGGTCCAGCTCATAGAGCAGATAGGCCTCGCAGACGGAGCCCAGCCTTCTGAGCGCCTCGTCGTCCAGCCGGAAGGCAAAGATGCGCTTCGGTGCGGCGTCTATTACGTAGCGCATGGCCTCCAGCACGGCCTTATCGACCGGCAAGCCGTCCGGCCTCGGGCAGTCCTCGCAATAGAGTTCGCCGTGGGCGGGCACGAGCCAGCCATTTTCCATTTCCACCTTGCCGCACTTGGCGCAGCCCTCCAGCTCCGGGCGGTAGCCTGAGAGGCACATGAGCCGCAGCTCGAAGGCCGCCTTCACCTGCTCGGGCGGGAAGAGGCCCGAGGCCAGGGCATAGAGGCTGTTGAGGCCCAGCTGGAGTATCTCCGGCTCCGGGCAGTCCTCGTTCGAGACGGCCTCCAGCAGCTCCGCGATATAGCTGCCCAGGGCAAGCAGCTCTATGTCGCCGCGCAGGCCGCGGAACTGCTCCACGGTCGTGGCCTCGTTTATCGTCCACAGGCCCTTGTTGCCGAAGAGCGTCAGCTCCGAAAAGCACAGCAGCTGCGTCGCCGCGGCCAGCTTGCTGCGCGTGCGCGCAACGCCGCGCGCCTTGGCGCTTATTTTGCCCTCTGTCTCCGTGAGGATGGTGAGTATCTTGTCCGATTCTTTGTACTTGGCCTCGCGCAGGATGAGGCCCCTTGTCGTATGGTACATATGTATCGCCTCGCAGTCTTGCGGGGGAGCGGTCAGAGTTTGGCCGCCCCCCCGTCGTATTTCACCTGTTCCGGCTCCGGCTTCTTCTCCGGCTCGCGCTTTTCACGGCTCAGCAGCCAATAGACGGGCTCGCCCGTCTCGCAAAAGAGCGTCCAGAAGCTGTCGTCCTTCACGCTTACCACCTCTGGGCTTAGTTTTTCACCCCAGCGGCGGTTCAGACATGGGAAATTTTAATCGTTGAAGCCGAAGTTGCGCAGCAGCGACTGGGAGTCGCGCCAGTTTTCCTTGACCTTTACCCAGGTCTTCAGATACACCTTCGTATCCAGGAAGCTCTCCATGTCCTTGCGGGCCATCTCGCCTATTTTCCCGAGCATGGCGCCGTTTTTGCCGATTATTATGCCCTTGTGGCTGGCTTTTTCGCAATATATCGTCGCGTCGATCTCGATGACGCCGTCCTCGCGCTCGTGGAAGCGCGTTATCTCCACCGCCGTGCCGTGCGGCACCTCTTTATCCAGGCACCAGAGCAGCTTTTCCCGCAACAGCTCCGCGCACAGCTGCTTTTCCGGCTGGTCCGTGTACATGTCCTCCGGGAAGAGGTGCGGGCCCGGCTGCGCGAACTTCTCCATCTCCCCCAGCAGCGCCTCCAGGCCCTCGCCGCGCTTGGCGGAGATGGGCACCACGGCGGCAAAGTCATGCGCCTGGGCATAGGCCGAGATGACGGACAGCAGCTCCGGCTTCTCCACCGTGTCTATCTTGTTTATCGCGAGGATGGCGGGGACTCTGGCGGCGCGCAGCTGCTTTATCAGCTCCGTTTCCTGCGGGCCGAGAGAGGCTATGGGCTCGACGACCAGCACGACGGCGTCCACGTCCGCGACGCTCTCGCGCACGACCTTGTCCATATACTCGCCCAGGCGCGTGCGCGCGCGGTGGAAGCCCGGCGTGTCCATGAGGACGAGCTGGGCCTCGCCACGGTTTATGATGGCGGTTATGCGGTTGCGCGTGGTCTGGGGCTTATTCGAGACTATGGCCACCTTCTCGCCCACCAATGCGTTCGTAAGCGTGCTCTTGCCCACGTTGGGGCGGCCCGCTATGGTTATCATTGCGTTCTTATCCATTGCTGCACCTCGTTTTTGCCTTCCTTCTCGCCAGCTCCCCGCCCGCGACGAAGACTATCGTTGCAAGCCAGACGCAGACGAAAGCCACGGTCATCGCCGGGCTCATCGTCTCGTCGTAGAGGATGACGCCGCAGAGAAGCTGCAAGGTCGGATTTATGTACATGAGTATGCCCGAAAGCGACATTGAGGTCGTGCGTATGCCCGCCGAATAGAGGAAGAGCGGCAGATAGGTCACGACGCCGGCCAGCGGCAGAAGTATGAGCCGCCAGCCGCCTATGACGCCCGTGCTTATCGGCCCGCCGCGCAGCTCCATGACCAGGATGATGCCCAGGGCCACGGGCGAGACGAGCAGCGTCTCGATGAAGGTGGAGACGTCGCCCGGGACGTCGGCCTTTTTCTTTATCGCGCCGTAGATGGCGAAGGACAGGCCGATGAGCACCGCCAGCAGCGGGAACTCCCCCTCCATGACCATCGGCGCCGCCACGCCCGCCGCGGCCAGCGCCACCGCCGCCCACTGGGCCGTCGTGAGCCTCTCGCGGAACACGATGAAGCCCACGAGGATGGCGAGGATGGGGTTTATATAGTACGCCAGGCTCGCGTCGAGCACGCGGTTCGAGGCGACGCAGTAGATGAAAGCGCCCCAGTTGAAGCTGATGAACACTCCCGCGGCCAGCATATAGCGCCGGAGCCGCTTATCGCGCAGGACGCGCACGGCCTCTCCCCACTTGCCGCACAGTGGGACCACTACAAGGCTGACGCACAGCGAAAACACGATGCGGCAGCAGAGCACGTAGACAGAATCCACGTCTGCGAGCAGCTTCCAGTAAATTGGGAACACACCCCAGAGCACATAGCTCAGGAAGACGGCGGCGGAACCTTTTTTCATACCTCTCTCTTTCTCCCCGAAGCGGGCTCAGACGCCGAGCCCGGACATTATCATCTCTTCTCGCGCGCGCATTTGGCGCTTCATCTCTGCCTCGTCCACGTGGTCGTAGCCCAGCAGATGCAGCGTGCTGTGGACGGTGAGGTACATGAGCTCCCTCTCGAAGCCGTGACCGTACTCCAAGCCCTGCGCCGCGCATTTTTCCAGCGATATTGCCATGTCGCCAAGGAAGATGCGGCCCGTCTCCGGGTCTTCCTCGCACGCCTGCGCGTCAAATTCGCCGGGCGTCAGCTCGTTTGCGGGAAAGCTCAGAACGTCAGTGGGCCTGTCCACGTTCCGGTACTCACGGTTGAGAGCGTGGATGCCCTCGTTATCCGTGAGCAGGACGCTTATCTCGCACTCCTCGCCCACGCCCTCTGCGCGAAGGGCGGCATTTATCGCCCGGAGAATGAGACGCCGCGCGTCAGGATATCCAAGGCCGCGCTTTTCACGGCTGACCATTATCTTCGCGCCCATTACAGCTTGTACACCTCGCGCATCTTGGCCTCAAGATAGTTCGTATACCAGCTCGCGTCGAACTCGCCGCCGAGGGCGGAGCGCATGAGCTCCGTGGGCTTTCTCAGGCTGCCGTGGCTCCAGATGCGCTCGCCCAGCCAGGAGCGCACGGGGGCAAGGTCGCCGGAGGCGACGGCGGCGTCCACATCGAAGCCCTCCTTCATACGGGCCACGAGCTGCGCGCCGTAGGCGCTGCCCAGGGCGTAGCTCGGGAAGTAGCCAAGCTGCCCGCCCGACCAATGCGAGTCCTGCAGGACGCCGCGAGCGTCGTCAGGCACGTCTACGCCGAGATATTGCTTGTACAGCGCGTTCCAGCGCTCGGGCAGCTCCTTGGCGTTCAGCTCGCCGTTGAGCATGGCGCGCTCCAGCTCGTAGCGCACCATGATGTGCAGGCTGTAGGTGAGCTCGTCCGCCTCGATGCGGATGAGGCCCGGCTGGGCCGCGTTCACCGCGCGGTAGAACATGTCCGCGTCATACCTGCCGAGCTCCGGGCAGAGCCGCACGAGCTCCGGCCAGGCCAGGCTGCAGAAGGCGCGGCTGCGGCCGATGATGTTCTCGAAAAAGCGCGACTGACTCTCGTGTACGCCCATGGATACGCCGCGGCCGAGCTGCGTGAATGCGTATTCCTCCGCCGTACCCAGCTCGTAGAGCGCGTGGCCGCCCTCGTGGATGACGCTGAACATCGAGGAGGCGAAGGCATCCTCGTAGTATTTCGTCGTGATGCGCACGTCGTAGCGTGAAAAGTCGATGGTAAAGGGGTGCTCCGTCGTTGTCAGCGCGCTCCTGTCCGGGTCGAGGCCCAGGAAGCGCATGAGCCAGCCCGAGAGCTCCGCCTGCTTGTCCAGCGGGAAGCGGACATTCAGCAGCGAGGTGTCGGGCGGCTCCGCCGCGCCGACCTTTGCTATGAGCGGCACCAGCTTTGCGCGCAGCTCGGCGAAGAACTTGTCGCAGAACTCCTGCGTCATACCTTCCTCATAGTTGTCGAGCCAGAAATCGTAGGGGTCGGTCTCCGGCTCCACCAACTCGGCGAAGCGGCGGCAGGCGTCGATTATCCTTTGCAGCAGCGGCTCAAACATGGCGTAATCCGACGTGGCCTTGGCCTCGCGCCACACGGTGGCCGCCTCGTTGAGCAGCTCCTGGTAGGCGACGTACTCATCCACCGGCACGCGGCTGCGGAAGCGCAGGGCCTTCTCGCGCAGCTCCACGATACGCTGCTCAGCAGGCGTGAGCTCGTCCATATGCTCCGAGAGCACGCGCAGCGTCTCGCGGGCTTCCTCGCTGTTCGAGAGCGAGTATGCCGCCTCGTTGAGCACGGAGAGAGTCTTGCCGCGGGAGATATATGTACCCTTCGGCGCGGCTGTCACGCCGTCGAAATACAGCATCCCCGCCGCGTGGTTGTAGGCAAATTCACGCAGTTCGAGGTCTCTGAGGTTCTTTCTGGCTTCTTCTGGTGTCATTTGTATGTCCTCCTGGTGTGTGTTGGCGGCCCCTCAGTAGGCGGTGGACGAAGGAAAGGGTCGTCGGGGACGCCGACCCCTACGGGTTTTATGTAAACCAAACGTGTGCTACGTAATATACATTGCAGTGATTCGCCGTCCGGGCGGGGTTCCACCCCCGCCCGGACGCACGATTACCGCGCACCTGCGGCGCCGCGAACGCCATGTAGGGGACGGAGTTCCCGACGTCTCGCAATTCGATCAAAAATGCCGACCGAAGGGAGGCATTTTCTCCTTTTACGCGCCTATTTCTTCCGCTTGAACTTCGCCGGGTCGAGCTTTTGCTGAGGGGCGCGGCGTTTTTCGTCCTTTTCGTAGGCCTCGATTATCTTCTGCACCAGCTCGTGGCGCACTACGTCGGCGCCGGTCAGCTTGCAGATGGCGATGTCGTCTATGTCCTTCAGGACGCGCATAGCCTCCTTCAGGCCCGAGACCTTGTCCCCGGGCAGGTCGATCTGCGTCACGTCGCCGGTGATGACCACGCGGGAGCCGAAGCCTATTCGCGTCAGGAACATCTTCATCTGCTCGCGCGAGGTGTTCTGCGCCTCGTCGAGGATGATGAAGCTGTCGTCCAGCGTGCGGCCGCGCATATAGGCCAGGGGCGCGACTTCGATGTTGCCGCGCTCAAGGTATTTGTTATAGGTCTCCGGGCCCAGCATCTCAAAGAGCGCGTCGTAGAGCGGGCGCAGATACGGGTCCACCTTGCTCTGCAGATCGCCGGGCAGGAAGCCCAGGCGCTCGCCGGCCTCCACGGCGGGGCGGGTCAGGATTATGCGGTTGACCTTCTCGCTGCGGAAGGCCGCCACGGCCTCGGCCACGGCCAAATACGTCTTGCCCGTACCCGCAGGGCCTATGCCGAGGGTTATCGTGTTCGCGTTCATGGCGTCCACATATGCCTTCTGGCCCAGGGTCTTGGCCTTTATGGGCTTGCCCTTGGCCGTTATGCACACAACATCGCCCGAGAGCTCGGAGATCTTCGCCTCCCGGCCCTCGGAGACCAGTTTCAGGATATAGCGCACGTTCTGCGCGTCTATCGCCTCGCCCCGCGAGGCCAGCTGCAAGAGGCCGTTTATCGCCTTCTCTGCCGTCATGACGTCCTCAGCCTCGCCGCTTATGCGCAGCTGGTCGTCCCTATCCGTCACGCGCACGCCTAGCTCAGTTTCGATTATCCTCAGGTTCTGGTCGAAGGAGCCGAAGACGTTTATGACGTTCTCCATCCTGTCTATGGGCAGGGTCCTCTCTATCATCTGTACACCTCATATCTCTATTCCGCCTTCGTCTCGGCGGCTATGTCCTCCAGGCACTCGGCGCGCAGCGTCACGTACAGCGCGCCGCCGCTCTCACGGGCGGAAAAGCTCTGCGAAAGCACCTCGCCGCGGCCGTCCAGCTCCGCTTCGAGCCGCTCCGTCAGCTCGGCCTCCAACCGCTGGGCCAGGGCCTCGGCGTCCGCACTTTGAGCTATAATATCATACTCCAAAATCTGCTCCTGCACAAGAGAAACCGGCAAACTAAAGACGCCCGGCCACTCCAGCCTGTGCTCAGTCGTGACGCACACGGTGTTTTCCTCCGGGGCAGAGCCCCAGGCGTAGAGGTTCAGCCGCTCGCTGCCTATTACGAGCGCCCAGCGCGTATGGCGGCCGCTTGGCTGCGCGGCCTCGTATTCCAGCGGGGAGACTACGGTCAGCTCGTAATATGTCCTGGCCTCCACGAGCGCCGAGGCATGGACATAGCGCACGCTGCCCAGGCCGCTCTCCACCCTGCCGGAGACCAGCGGCTCGCCCTCAAGCACGGCGTCCCCAACCTCGACGAGCGGCGCGCCGAGATAGACCTGCATACGCTCTATTATACCCGTTTTTCGCGCCGTCACTGAATATGGCTCGTCATTGTCCCTCAGCTCCGGGGCCGGCTCGCGCTCACGCACACGCACCACGGCGCGGGAGCTGTCCACGCTCACTCCGACCCAGGCGAGCTCCGGTATGCGCAGGATGACCCCGTTTTTTATAGCGTCCGCCGACCACGATGGCCAGAAGGAGCCGCTCTCGACCCCGCACTCGGCCAGGGCGCGGAGGATCTCGCCCTTCGACACGTTTTCGTTGCCCTCCACGGCTATTTCCCAGGCAAAAAGCCGCGAGGCGGCCAGCAGCGCAAAGCAGACCGCCAGCCCTGCCATGAGCGCCAGCCGGTGCCTCAGCCTGCGCCGCACGGCGGGCGCGCCCCGGTAGCGCAGCGGCTCCAGGCTGCACTGGCAGCGCAGGGCGATGGCGCGGGCCGCTTCCAGGTCACGCGGACGGATGGCCAGCCTGAGCGTAAAGCCGTCCGAGGGTTCCGCGCCCCAGAAACGCAGGCCCGCCTGCGTCAGCGCGTTCAAAAACCGCTCCGGAGACGCTCCCTGCACCTCCACCCACACGCTGCCGCGCAGGATAAAGCGCCGCGCCCTCATTCGAACTCCACCGAGAGTATCCGCCCCGTGACCAGCAGGGCCTCCCTGTCCATGGCGGCCAGCTCCAGCGCCTCGCCGTTTATGATTAGCCGGGTCCTGCCGCCCAGGACCTCGATGCGCTCGTGCGTATATCCCGCAAGGCCGCGGTGCTGCTCTATGAGCGCGCGGCCCCGGCCCATGACGGTGAGTTTCAGTAGCCCCGCCGCCTCCGCGGGCAGGTCGAGCCGGTCCGCAAGATTCTCCCTCAGCTCGGCCCCTTTCCTTGTGAGCATGCCGCCACCCCCTATCGGAGAATTATACGGCCACGTCCCGCCCAAGATGACCGCGCCGCACAAAAACGCGGCGGTTCTATTGCAGGGCTTGGGCTCATTAATTGGCGTAAGGGGGTGTTTTCATGAAAAGAGGCGCCTTTGCGCTCTATGCAGCGGCGGCGGTGGCAGCGGGGTTCGCGCTCATCGCCTGTTCAGCGGAGGCCATGGAGGCGGCGCGCGCCTCGCTGCAGCTGTGCGGGGAGGTGCTCATACCCTCGCTCTTCCCCTTTTTCGTGCTCTCGGGGCTTATTCAGGAGCTGGGTCTGCCTTCACGGCTGGGAAGGCTCGCTGCGCCGGGGATGCACAGGCTCTTCGGCGTCTCCGGACCGGGCTGCGCGGCGCTCATACTGGGGCTCATGGCGGGTTATCCCCTCGGCGCGGCCTCCGCCGCCGGGTTGGTACAGCGCGGGGAGATAAAGCGCGAGGAGGGTGAACGGCTGCTCGGCTTCTGCAACAATTCCGGCCCCGCCTTCCTGCTCGGCGCGGCGGGCGCGGGGGTCTTCGGAAGCGCAAAGGCGGGCATTTTGCTCTATATTTCCCACGTTTTAGCGGCGTTAACGGCGGGTTTTCTGCTCTCCTGCGGGCGGCGCGGGAGCGGCTTTGAGCGTCCCTCCCCCCTGCCGCCGCGCTCCGGGGCGCTGCCTGCCGCAGTTCTCGCAGCAGTGAGGAACATGCTGAACGTCTGCGGCTTTGTCGTCGCTTTTGGCGTCGTCACGGGCGTACTCACGGCCGTCGGCCTGCTGCCAGCGCTGGCGCTCGACCTCTCGCGGCTCACAGGGCTGGAGGTATCCGCCTGCCGCGCGCTGCTCACAGGCTTTTTTGAGCTGGGCGGCGGCGTGGGCGCGATGCGCGGTCTCGCGGCGACGCCGGCCAACCTCGCTGTCTGCGCGGCCATCGTCGGCTGGGGCGGGCTCTCGGTCCACCTGCAGACCTCCGCCGTCGCCGGGGACATGAAAACCGCCCGGCACTTTGCCGGGCGGTGTCTCAGCGCGGTATTTTCCTGTGTTTTCGCCTATATTCTGGCCTCTGCGGCCCTTTAGGCCCCGCCAAGTGAGAACACTATGCCCACGACGGCGGAGGCGGCAATAAACACCACGGGATGCAGTTTTTTAGTCGGTTTCACAACGTTCGTGAGCAGCCAGAGTACGGCGGCCAGGATGATGGCTGGCCAGCTGAAGAGATCCAGGAGCGAGCCGGTCTGTGCGTACAGCGCGGTGTTCAGCAGCGCGGCCTCCACGACGGTGATGCCCGCGGCGGCGATGAGCGCCGTTGAGGCCGGACGCAGGCCGTAGAACGCGCCCTCCACTATGCGGTTGCCGCGGAACTTCTCAAGGAACATTGCGATTACCAGCACCAGGATCAGTCCCGGCAGTATGACGCCCAGCGTCGCCAGAACGCCGCCGGGGATACCGCCGACGACATATCCGACGTAGGTGGCCATGTTGATCCCTATGGGGCCGGGTGTGGACTCGCTTACAGCGAGCATGTCCAGGATCTGGGCCTGCGTATACCAGCCGGTTTTCTCCGCCAGGTCGTACAGGAAGGGCACGGTGGCCATGCCGCCGCCGACGGAGAAGAGGCCGATTTTGAAAAACTCCCAGAAGAGCAGAAGCAGCTTCATTTCGCCGCCCCCTTCCCACGTGCGGCAAGCACGCTTATGAGCACGCCCGCGACACCTGAGGCCACGACCTGGAGTATGGGCGAGGCGCTTGTGAGCGCGGAGAGCAGAAAGACGGGCAGGAAGATGATGACTAGGCACTTCCAGTCCACCATGGCGCTCTTCCAGAGCTTCACGACGGCGTTTATAATGAGCACAACGACGCAGGCGCGCACGCCCGCAAAGGCGTTCTGCACCACGGGGTACTCCGCGAATGCGGTGAGGAACATGGCGATGACGGTTATTATGACGAGCGAGGGGAAGGCGCTGCCCAGGCCCGCGACGATGCCGCCGGCCACGCCCTTATGCCGCCTACCGACAAACACCGAGGTATTCACCATGATGATGCCCGGCAGGCACTGGCCCATGGCGTAGTAATCCATTATCTCCTCCTCTGTCGCCCAGCCGTTGTGCTCGACGACCTCGCGCTGGAGGATGGGCAGCATGGCATAGCCCCCGCCAAAGGTAAGGGCCCCCACTTTCATGAAGGCCCAGAAGATTTTCAGGTATTCTTTCATTTGCTGAGTTCTTCCGCGTATTCCGTGTATTTTGCGACGCGGGCCTCGCACTCGGCCCTGTCTGCGCCCTGGGCGAGGATATAGACCTTGATTTTCGGCTCCGTGCCGGAGGGGCGGACTATGAACGCCGTGCCGTCCTCAAGCTCGAAATACAGGACGTTGGAGCCCGCTATATGCGTCTTGCCCACGACGCCCAGCTCCGCGACGGAGACGGTGCCGTTCTGATAGTCCCTCATGCCGAGGACGGAGGCGCCGCCTATCTCGCGCGGGGGCTTTGCGCGCAGGGAGGCCATGAGCTCCTTCATCTTGCCGAGGCCGTCCAGGCCCGGCATGACGAGGTTCAGCGTCTTCTCCATGAACCAGCCGTATTTCTCGTAGAGGCCCTCCAGGGCGTCTGCCAGGGTCATGCCCTTGGAGAAATAGTAGGCGGCCATCTCTGCTATCATCATGGAGGCGGTGACGGCGTCCTTGTCGCGGACATAGTCGCCCATCATGTAGCCGTAGCTCTCCTCGTAGGCCAGTATGTAATCATACGAGCCCTCGCGCTTGTACTCGGCCAGCTTTTCGGCCATGAACTTGAAACCGGTAAAGGTCTCGTCCACGTGGACGCCGTTCTTCTCCGCGATCTCGCGGCCCATGTTGGTGGTGACGATGGTCTTGAGGAAGGCGGCGTTGGCGGGCAGGGTGCCGGCCTCGCGGCGGGCGGTGATGATGTAGTCGAGCAGCAGGACGCCCATCTGGTTGCCGGTGATGGTGCGGTACTCCCCGTCCTTGCCCCTGACCATGGTGCCGACGCGGTCGGAGTCCGGGTCCGTGCCGATGATGAGGTCGCTGCCGACCTCCTTGGCGAGGTCCACGGCGAGATAGAAGCCCTCCGGGTTCTCCGGGTTCGGGCTCACGACTGTGGGGAAGTTGCCGTCTATGACCATCTGCTGCGGCTCCGGATAGAGGTGCTTGACGCCCAGGCGGCGCAGCGCCTCCGGGACCAGCTTATAGCCCGCGCCATGGAATGGCGTATAGACGATTTTGAACTCATCCGCGACCTTTTCCACCACGGACTTGTTGATGGACATGGCCATGACGTTCTCAAGGAAAGCCTCGTCCGTCTCCGCGCCGATGACCTCAACGAGGCCGGAGGCCGTGGCCTCCTCAAAACTCATGAGCTTCACATCGTGGAAAATGTCGAGCTTGCCCATCTCTGCGGCGACGGCGGCTGCGTGCTGCGGCGGGAGCTGTGCGCCGTCGGACCAGTAGACCTTGTAGCCGTTGTACTCGCGGGGATTGTGGCTGGCGGTGATGTTGATGCCCGCCGTCGCGCCGTAGTGCATGACGGCAAAGGAGAGCTCCGGCGTCGGGCGCAGGGCGTCGAATATGCGGACGCGGATGCCATTGGCGGCCATGACGCCCGCGGCCTCGCGCGCAAAGCGCTCGCTGTTCAGGCGGCAGTCGTAGCAGACGACGACGCCCTTCTTGCAGGCTTCTTCGCCCTCGGCCTTGATGACCGCGGCGAACGCCTGGGTGGCCCAGCGGATGACATGGATGTTCATCCGGTTAAGGCCCGTTGCCATGACGCCGCGCAGGCCCGCCGTGCCGAACTCCAGCGGAGCAAAAAAGCGGCTTTCTATCTCTTTCTCATCCTCGGCGATGGCGGAGAGCTCTTTCCACTCCTCCTCGCCAAGGGCGGGGCTGTCCAGCCAGTACTGGTATTCTTCCTTATAGCTCCTCTTCATCTTCTGACTCTCCTTCAAGTATGTTCTTCGCATCCTCAAGCATGGTCTCCGGCACGAAAATATCCACGCCCTCGGCGCTCACGCCGAGCATCATGTTGCCGAAGCCGCCGTAATGCGGATAACGCTTAACATAGGGTATTTCAAAGGAGCCCAGCATGCCGGTTATGATGGCGTCGCTCATGTCGAGCTGAGAACAGCTCGTGAGATACGCCGCGCCGACATAGTCGCCGTCCTCGGTGCGGGGCCATTTCTTTGCCATTTTCCCGGGCAGGTCCCGGGACCAGTCCAGCTTTTGTCCTTCCATAGGCCGCTTCCCCCTCATTTGTGGTAGCGTCCGCCGTTTATGATGGTGAACGCCCTGTACACCTGCTCCGCAAGCATCACCCGCGCCAGATGGTGCGGGAAGGTCATGCGGGACATTGAAAGCCGCATATCCGCGGCTTTTTTCACGCGCTCGTCCAGGCCGAAAGAGCCGCCGACGATGAAGCAGAGCTTTGGCCTGCCCTCCAGCTCGCGCGCCAGCTCCTCGCTCGAAAGAGACCTGCCCTCGACGCAGAGCGCAACGGTATAGGCCCCCTTCGGGACGGCCTTTTCTATCTCCGCCGCCTCGCGCGAGAGCGCCTGGGCTATCTCCCGCTCCGAAGGCTGCTCGGGCAGGCGCTCCTCAGCTATTTCGCGCAGCTCGGGCTTCCCAAAGGCCCCGAGACGCTTATAATATTCCTCAAAAGCTGCGGCATAGTGCCGCTCGCGCATTTTGCCTACAAAAATAAAGCTCAGGCCGGGCATCGGAGCGCCTCCATATGCACAGCGCCGAGCGGCGGCGCCGCGATGAGCTCCGGGGCCTCCCCCGCCTCAGCCAGGGCGGCGGAAACGGCGGCCAGCGCAAGCTCCGGGCGGTTATTCTCCCGGCTCAGGTGACCCAGGATGAGGCCGCGCGCCCCGGCGCGCGCTAGGCTCACTGCAAAGCGCCCGGCATCCTCGTTCGAAAGGTGCCCTCGCTCCGAGAGGATACGGCGCTTGAGATACACGGGATACGGCCCGTCGCAGAGCATCCGCTCGTCGTAATTTGACTCGATGACGGCGAGGCTCACGCCTCTCATGGCCTCCAGCGCCTCGTCCGTCAGGCGGCCCGTATCCGTACACAGCCCGAAGCTGCTCTCCGCGTCTATGCGGTAGCCCACGCTCTCGTCCGTATCGTGCATCGTGTGGAACGCCCGCACGCCGGCGCCGCCTATGCGCAGCGGCTCCCCCGGGCGGATGATGTCTATGTAGTCCTCCACGCCCGGCAGCATGCCGCGCAGGCGCGCGGCCACGGTGCGCGGCGCTATGACGCGGGTGCCGTGCTTCTTTGTGAGCATACTGAGGCCGCAGACGTGGTCGGCATGCTCATGCGTCACCAGGACGCAGGAGAGCTCCGACGGCGACAGGCCCTCAGCGGCAAGAAAGCCGCCGAGACGCCTGAGCGAAATGCCCGCGTCTATAAGCAGTCGCTCCCCTCCGGCCTGCACGAGCGCGCAGTTGCCTGTGGAGCCGCTGGCGAATACGGTAACGCGCATCAGCAGACGTTTATGCTCTTGACCCGCTCAGGCTCGTCCGGGCAGGAGACAAGGGCGATATCCGCGCCCAGGCCGCGCAGCTTGCCGACAAAGTCCTCATAGCCGCGCTCGATATAGTGGACGTCCTCGACCTCGGTGGTGCCTTCCGCGCAGAGCCCCGCTATTACCATGGCTGCGCCCGCGCGCAAATCACAGGCCGCTACGGGCGCGCCGCAGAGCTTCTCCACGCCCTCTATCATTGCCGTCCTGCCGTCAACCTGCACCTGCGCGCCCATCTTGCGCAGCTCGGTGAGGTATTTGAAGCGGTTGTCGTAGATGCCCTCTGTTATTACGCTGGCGCCGTTTGCCAGGCACAGCGCCGCGGCAAACTGGGGCTGCATGTCCGTCGGGAAGCCGGGATACGGCATGGTCTTGATGTTGACCTTTCTCAGCCTGCCAGTGCTCTTCACCGTGACGCAGTCCTCGCCCGCGATGACGGTCACGCCCATCTCGCGCAGCTTTGCGGAAATCGACTCCAGGTGGCGCGGGATGACGTTGTTTATCTTGACCTCCCCGCCCGCGGCGGCTGCCGCGACCATATAGGTGCCTGCCTCTATCTGGTCGGGGATTATCGTATAGGTGCCTCCGTGAAGGCTGTCCGTGCCGTTTATCTTCACGGAATCCGTGCCGGCGCCGCGCACGTCGGCGCCCATGGAGTTCAGGAAGTTCGCCAGATCGACGATGTGCGGCTCCTTCGCGGCGTTTTCGATGACCGTCCGCCCCCTGGCCATGGAGGCGGCCAGGATGATATTCATCGTCGCGCCGACGGAGACCTTGTCAAGGTATATGCGCGTGCCGTGGAGCTTGCCGTCCAGCGCCTTGGCATAAACAAAGCCCCCCGTGACCTCCACATCCGCGCCCAGGGCGGTCATGCCCTTTATATGCTGGTCTATGGGACGTACGCCAAAGTTGCAGCCGCCGGGCATGGTGGTCTTGGCCGCGCCGAAGCGGCCCAGCATCGCGCCGATGAGGTAATAGGATGCGCGTATCCTGCGCATGAGGTCATAGGGAGCGTCGGTGTACCGGACGTCGGTGCAGTCTATTTCCACCGTGTTGCGGTTCACCATGCGTATCTTCGCGCCGAGGTGCTCAAGTATCGTCATGAGCATGTCCGCGTCGCTTATCTGAGGGATGTTCTCAAGCCGGCACACGCCGTTGACCATAAGCGCGGCGGGAATAATGGCGACGGCGGCGTTCTTCGCGCCGCTGACGTCTATCTCGCCGTAGAGAGGCTTGCCGCCATTGATAACGTATTTTTCCAATACATTCACCTTCCAAAGCCCTGGAGAATGAAGCCCGCGCCTGAGCGGGGCGGGAATGGGGCGCCCGCAAAGCTAGTTTGTCCGCAGTCGCGCCATACTAACAAATTATTTTAACACATTGCTTCCATTTATTCAAGACACTCAGGCAATGACTTCCTCTTTGCCGGTTATGGCGTTTATATAGAACTCGCCGGTGTCCGTCACTATGAGCCAGGCGGGGGTCAGGCTGCCCTCGCCGGAGGCGGAAGCGGAAAAGGCATAGCAGAGCTCCAGGCCGCGCAGCTCGCTGCATATGTGGCCCTTCTCACGCGTCAGACCGAGAAAGCGCATGAGCGCCGTAGGCACGTCGATGAGGCTGGTCTCAGTCTCGGCGGTGACGAGGTCCAGCGGCCTCACGCCGGAAATGGAGTACAGTCTGCCGTACATGAAACGGAACTCCACTCGGCAGTTTATTATCCTCGCCCCACCCGAGGCGCAGGCCAGCTCCAGCACGACGTTGTCGCCGTCTGACTCGACTATCGTGCAGGCGTCCTTGCCGTCAACGAGTTCTATGCCCAAGTCCCGCGCCATGCTGCGGGCGGTCTTTTCCGGGTCGTCCGTCTCCGGCGCACCGGAGGCAAAAAACTGGATGCCGAAACCGCCCGTGCCGCGGAAGGTGGCCTCGCCCTTCGTGCCGCCGTAGTAGATGATGCCGCCGCCGCGGTCATCCGTCGTGGTAAGTCCGATGAAGCCGTCCACGGCCTGGGCCTCGACCTGGACGTTTCTGGCAACGCTGCGCTGATTCAGGCTGCGCGCGCTCAAATTCGCCTCGTCGGATACAACGATGCCGTTTTCCTCAAGCAGCGCCACCGCGCCCTCCACGGCCTCGTTCCAGAGTTCGCTGCCCCTCATGCGGTCGCTTATCACCGTGGACAGCAGCACGACATTCACGATGAGCAGGACGAGGATTATGAAGTTTTTGACTTTTATCGCATCCATCAGGCTTTTTTCCAGTCGGTCGTGACTTTTTCAAGGTTATCGGTGTAATAGAGCCTCAGCTCTCCCCCGCCCTCCGTTTGGAGCAGAGCGGCGGCGAGGTTCGCGGGCAGGGGTTCCTCCCTGCCGCCCAGGCTCTCATAGGAGCGGAAAAGTATCGAGGCATAGGTCACCCGCTCGCCCGTCACGGTTATCTCAACCGCGTGCTCCCTGCCAGAGATGCGCAGCGGCACACCGTCGTAGACGTAGTCGAAGCAGATCGTGTACTCACCCGTCTCGGCGCTGAGGTAGATATACGACAGGCGCAGCGAGGCCTCACCGCAATAACGCCCCGCCGTGTTCTCGACCAGGCGGCGGGCCAGCTCTATTGCGTCCGTCGGGGAGAGCTTCGGCGCGCTCTCATCCTCTATGGGCTTAAAGGAATATTTGAGCTCCCCGTCCGCGCCCAGGCGCAGGGTGGCCTCGCCCTCGACGCTGACCAGCGTGCCGTCGGACTCGGGATAAGTGGAGGCAAGGTAGCTGCTGAGTCCGAAGGCCGTGTACAGTGCCTCGCTGTCCGCGCTGCGCAGCGAGTTCTCCCCGGAGATGGAGCCGAGGACTATGCTGCCCTGCATCAGCACGGTATAGGGGTCGAGCGCGTCGTAGGTCGGGGAGAGCTCAAACACGAACTCCGCGCCGTTGGGTATGCTCTCGCCCACCCTCGCGGCAAACTCACCCGCCTGTACCGAGGTCGAGCAGCGGTAAAAGCCGCCCTCGTCCCGGCTGCGGACATAGCTCAGCCACACGAGGCCGTTATCCAGCGAGATGCAGATGCGCCGCGCCGTATGTCCGGCGGCGGAGCCGTTTATCTCTGTACCGAGCCATATGGCCAGGCTCGAAAGCTGGAAGTCGCAATAAAAATCGAAGAAGACGCCCGTTTCGTTGAGCGCGGCGCGCCACTCCTCCTCGCTTATCTGCTCCGGCTCGCCGGAGGAGCCCAAAGCCTCGGCCAGGGTGGCGGAAAAACGGTCGTAGGCGGAATAGAGCTCCTCCTGCGAGTACATCACTCCGCAATGAGCCCCGGCCTCCGGCGTGAGCATCATGCTCAGAGGCTCTGCCGCGGCGGTGTATTCCTTCTGCCCGCCTTGGTTCTGCCCCGACTGCATGCCCAGCACGCCGCCGGAAATATCTCCCGCGAAATCCAGCAGCCCGCTGCCCCCGGCGAGCATGACTGCCGAGACGACGAGCACCAGTATGAGCAGGTCCTGTCCCAAGCCGAGGAGGCGTCGCTTCGCCTTCGGCGTCAGCGGCTTACGCATCTTTCGGCCCCTCCACCGGAAGCCAGACGGTTATACGCGTGCCCTTGCCCAGGCGGCTCTGCAGATCTATGCGCCCGCCGTGCCGGACGACTATCTCGTGCGCTATAGACAGGCCCAGGCCCGTGCCGCCCGACTCGCGGCTGCGCGCCTTGTCCACGCGGTAGAAACGGTCGAACACCTTCGCCGCGTCCTCCTGGGGGATGCCTATGCCGTTGTCCTTCACCGTACACCAGACCTCGCTGTCCTTCCAGCCCGCGGTCATGCTTATGCGCCCGCCGTCCTTGGTGTACTTGATGGCGTTGGAGACCATATTCATGAGCACCTGCTCTACGCGGGCCTTGTCGCCGCGTATCTTCGGCAGGGGTATCTCCAGCTCCAGCGAGAACTCGTGTCCGTGCGCCTGCGCCTCCATGCGCGTGGCGTTGTAGACGTCCTTCACGGACTTCTCAAAGCTGAAATAGTCGAAGCTGAATTCTATGCTGCCCGCGTCGAAGCGCGAGAGCGTCAGAAGGTCCTGCACTATCTTCGTCATGCGGTCGGATTCGTTCAAAATGACGCCGAGGAAGCGCTGGCGCGTCTCCTCCGGCATCTCCGGCTCGCCCTCCAGCGTCTCGGCGTAGCTCTTGACGCTGGTTATTGGCGTGCGCAGCTCGTGGGAGACGTTGGCTACGAACTCGCGCCGCATCTGCTCGGACTTTTTGAGGTCCGAGAGCGTGTCCTCGAGCTGGACGGCCATGTCGTTGAAGGTGCGCGTCAGGACGCCTATCTCGTCCTTGGACTCGTTGTCCACCTTGCCGGTGAAGTCGCCGCCTGCGACCTTTTCCGCCGCGCGGGTCAAGTCTTGTATGGGGGCTATCATGGTCTTGGCCAGCAGCAGGCTGAGGAACACCGAGATGATGAGGCCCACGCCCATCGCTTCGACGATGATTTGCAGCAGCTGGCTGTTCAGGCTCTGCATCGTGGCGCGGTTATCCACGACGTAGACGATATAGTTTGCCGCGCCGCCCTCTATGGGCAGGGCAACGTCCATGTACTCCGCCGTGGGGTCGCTGGCGTAGCCGTTCTCGCCGGCAATGGCGCTGATGATATTCGGCGTGATGGCCACGCCGTTTTCAGGCGTGACGCTGCCGGCAAGCCAGGCGCCCGTCTCGCCGGAGAGGATGTGGTAGTTCCTCGTGCCGGTGTCTATACCCAGGCGGCCCGTGTAGGCACCAAGCACCTCAGCCATGTTGTCCGGGGCGTCCGCCTGCGCCGCGGAGCGCAGGCCCGAGGCCAGCTCCTCGTCCGAGAACACCTCCTGCATGCGGTTGTAAAACTCGTTGAGGTAAAAGCTCCGCACACCGCGCGTCAGGAAGACCCCTGTCACAGCCGTGAGGGATATTATGAGAAACAGTATTATAAGTACGAGCTTTGTATAAAGGCTCCGGTTCATCTGCGGCCCCTCAGTCAGCGAAATAGTAGCCCGCCCCGCGCTTCGTCATGACGTAGACGGGTTCGGACGGGTTGTCCTCCAGCTTCTCGCGCAGGCGGCGCACGGCGACGTCCACGGCACGCAGGTCGCCGAAGTAGTCGTACTGCCAGACGGAGCCCATGAGCTCCTCCCGCGACATGACCCGCCCCGGGTTCTCAGCCAGGAACTTGATGAGCTCGTATTCCCGCTGCGTAAGCTCCAGCTCCTTGCCGTTCTTGTAGACGGCGCGGCGGGTCCGGTCTATGGTAATGTCCTTGGCCCTTATCTGGTCGCCCGGCTCCTCGGGCGCGG
Organism: uncultured Eubacteriales bacterium; assembly: GCA_900544295.1. Classification (GTDB taxonomy): domain Bacteria; phylum Bacillota; class Clostridia; order Oscillospirales; family Oscillospiraceae; genus Scatomorpha; species Scatomorpha intestinigallinarum. The sequence goes on from UQUO01000014.1 coordinate 34,853, forward strand.
CGGGCGCCATCGACGCCGCGCGGCGCATGTTGGTGCGCACGCGGGCCAGCAGCTCCCGCATGGAAAAGGGCTTTGTGATGTAGTCGTCCGCGCCCAGCTCAAGGCCGAAAACCTTGTCCGTCTCCTCCTCGCGCGCCGTTATCATGATGATGGGAACGTTGTTGCCCTCCGCGCGCAGCGTGCGGCAGACCTCAAAGCCGTCCATCTCCGGCAGCATGACGTCAAGCAGGATGACGTCCGGGTCGCACTCGCGCGCGAGCCGCAGGCCCTCTGCTCCGTCGTAGGCGCAGACCGCCGCCATGTCGTTCTTCTCCAGATTGTAGCGCAGGATATCGACGATGGAACGCTCGTCATCGACGATAAGCACCTTTCTGTTCATTTCCTGTCCTCCAGATACCTCCGGGCCTTGAGCACGGCGATGATGGTCTTGGCGTCGTCTATCTCGCCGGACATGACCAGCTTTTCCAGCTCGGAGAGCTTGTATTTCTCGACGTTCAAGAATTCGTCCGGGTCGAGGTGCATCTTGCCCCGGTGCAGGCCAAGGGCGAGGTAGATGTGCAGCACCTCCGTCGAGAAGCCCGGCGAGGTGCAGCAGGGGCCGAGGTATATCATCTCGTCCGCCGTCAGGCCCGTCTCCTCCGAGAGCTCACGCACGGCGCACTCAAACGGGTCCTCCCCCCGTTCGAGCTTGCCCGCCGGAACCTCCAGCATTTCGCGGCCGAAGGGATAGCGGAACTGGCGCACACACCAGACCGTCTCGTCCGCCTCGACGGGAATGACCGTCACCCCGCCCGGGTGCTCCACCACCTCGCGGCCGACTATGTTTCCGTTTACGAGCTCCGCCTTGTCGCGCCGAACGTTCACTATGACACCCTCGTATACCGTGGATTTATCTATCGTCTTTTCGTATGACATTTTCGCGCCTCCGTTAATCACATAGTTATCCGAATATCATATTACCATATATTGCGCCGCAATGCCAGTATTTTTGACTTGACCGCCGGCGGCGGCTGGGACAAGATAGACTCGGGAGGCGTTTTACATGGATATTCAGACTGTGGGCCGCGACTGCGTGGCCCTGAACGTACATAGCCGGGTCTCCGGCGCGCGCGAAGCGGCCTCGCTGGTTCGGGCCGCCCTGCTGCTCGGCGGGCTCGAACCCTGGCCCCGGATGGAACTGGAGCTGTTCCCATCCTGCGGAGGCACACTCATCGTCGCGCGGCCCTCGGAGGGGCTCGCGGTGGAGGTGGCGGACTATGCTCTGCCCTTCCTGCGCGGAAATTGACTTCAAACTGTAACGCGCCGGGGGTTTTATGCGCTTGACAGCTGTGGTATACTCTTCTAAGATGAGCAGCTTTTGGGAGGCGAGGCCGTGGCGCGCGCACAGGGCATAAAACAAATAGCGCAGAACCGTAAGGCGTTCCACGATTACTTCGTCCTCGAGCGCTTCGAGGCGGGCATCGAGCTCTTCGGCACGGAGGTCAAGTCCATCCGGGCCGGGACCGTGAACCTGAAGGACTCCTTCTGTACCGTGAAGGACGGCGAGCTCTTCGCGCGGGGCCTGCACATAAGCCCCTACGAGAAGGGAAACATCTTCAACCGGGACCCGATGCGCCCCAAGCGCCTGCTCATGCACAAGCGCGAGATCATGAAGCTCAACGCCCGCGTCATGCAGGACGGCGTTGCGCTCATCCCGCTCTCGCTCTATTTCAAGGACGGGCGCGTGAAGCTGGAGCTCGGCCTCTGCAAGGGCAAAAAGCTCCACGACAAGCGCGACGCCGAGGCGGAGCGCCAGGCAAAGCGCGACATGGACAGAACCCTCAAGGAAAGGAACTGACCCAAGGCAAAACTGAGCGAAAACTGCAGAACACAGCCATTCAAGGCCGCAAAGCGGCAGGAGGAAGAATTATGAAAAAACTCTTATCTCTGGCAATGGTCCTGGCACTCATGCTTTCGCTCGGCGTGACCGCGTTTGCGGCGCCGAGTCTGCGGGATGTGAATCCCGGGAACTGGTACTACAACGAAGTCAGCGAGATGGTTTTTTCCGGCGCGATAGAGGGCTATGAGGACGGCACCTTCAAGCCCGACCAGAAAGTCACGGTCGTCGAGGCTGTGACCATGGCGGCCCGCATGGTGGACGCGCCCACCGGCAAGAACGAGACCCACTGGGGCGGCGTGCAGATGGAGCACGCCTACTCCTCCGGCTGGGTCGACGAGACGGACGTGGCGAAAACCGAATACGGCAAGCTCGTCAGCCGCGAGCTCGCCTGCAAGATCATCGCCTCCGCCCTGGGGCTCAAGGCCGGGGAGGGCGCGCAGCTCGGCTTTGCCGACGCGGCCTCCGTGGGCGAGGGCTATCTGGACAGCGTGCTTGCGATGTACTCCAACGGCCTGCTCTCGGGCTATGAGGACAACACCCTCAGGCCCCAGTCCATCCTGACGAGGGCCGAGGCCGCCGCCCTGCTCTACCGCGCGGCCAACCTCGGCAAGACCGCCCCGGACGCCGGCCTCGTCCGCGCCGCGGGCTACACGAAGCAGCAGATAGTCGACTACTTCCTCGAGGTCGCCGTCGGCTCCATGTACGGCGACAAGGGCCAGTCGGTGAAATGGGGCGCGCCCATCCGCTATTTCATCAAGGGCAGCCCGACGCAGGCGGACACCGAGCGGGTCGAGACCATCATCGCCGCGCTCAACGGCGTGCCGAACTGCCCGGGCATCAGCAAGGCCGCGAGCGAGAGCGAGGCCACGCTGCTAATAAACTTTGAGCCCTTAGAGGTCGTAAACGAGGCCTTCGCCGAGTACCTGGAACAGGACCCCGGAGACGGTATCAATGGTTTCACGTACTTCAGCGTGAATCCCGTGACCTCCTGCAAGGTCTATATCAACAGCGAAGCGGCGCAGACGATGCGCGATTTCATCATTTTGACGAACCTCTTCAGCAGCATGGGCCTGTTCAACGTGAGCGCCAAGTATTCGGACAGCGTGTTTTACAGGGGCGAAATGAGCGAGGGGCAGGAGTTGCCGACCTGGCCGAGCACGCTGGACTGGGCGCTGGTGCAGCTGGTGTTCAGCGACAGCGTGAGCGCCGGTATGAACGCGAGCAGGGCCCGCAGCGTGGTCGAAAAACTCGTTGCCTGAGAAAAATTAGGAAAGGAACAAACACAACATGCCAAATCCTGTAGTCACCTTTGAGATGGAAAACGGCGGCGTCGTCAAGGCGGAGCTCTACCCCGAGATAGCGCCGAACACGGTCAACAACTTCCTGAGCCTCGTGAACCGCGGCTTTTACGACGGGCTCATCTTCCACAGGGTCATCCCCGGCTTTATGATCCAGGGCGGCGACCCTCAGGGCACCGGCATGGGCGGCCCCGGCTACAGGATAAAGGGCGAGTTCTCGCACAACGGCTTCAAGAACGACCTCAAGCACGAGCGCGGCGTCCTCTCCATGGCGCGCTCCATGATGCCGGACACGGCGGGCAGCCAGTTCTTCATCATGCACGCCAAGGCCAAGCACCTCGACGGCGAGTACGCCGCCTTCGGCATGGTCATCGAGGGCATGGACGTCGTGGACGAGATAGCCAACACGGCCACCGACTACAACGACCGCCCCAAGGCCGAGCAGAAAATGAAAAAAGTCACCGCCGAGACCTTCGGCGTCGATTATCCCGAGCCGAAGAAGTTCTGAGGAGGGCGCAAACAGCGCAGCGCATTTGCGCAAAATGAGCCTTCGTACCCCGTCCCGAAGCGCCCCGCTTCGGGGCGGAGAGGAGGAGCAAGGGAGCGTGCGCAGTTTTCGGGCGGCGGCCCAGCCGCCGCCCGGAAACGGAGCTAAGCGGACTTTGCGACGACGACGACGAGGGGCCGTACTGGTTTCGACGGGGGTGCGGAAACGGGGATAGCGGGCGGATGTGCCTGGCATCCTTAAAACGGGCAATTATAAATTAAAGAACAGCAATAAGACTGCTCTTCTCGCTGCCTAAGCAGTGAGCGTCTCCTCCGGGAGGGCCGCGGCCCGGAAGCGAGGCGTCGATCAGCGGCGAACGTGAGTGCGCAAAGCTTTGAGCGCACCATGCACAATGAAGCTACCGGACCCGCGAGTGTGAGCGTCCACGCGCGGGCGAGGGAATAAAAAGGACTCTCTGCGCCCGGAGAAGTCCCCGCGGATGCACTTTCGGACGGGGGTTCGATTCCCCCCGGCTCCACCATAAATCGGCAGGCACTTAACAGTGCCTGCCGATTTTAACTTTTACTGCCCTCTTCACTTTTGCATTTGCGGCGGCATAGAATGACGCAAGGCTAAAAATGGGAGGGCGGGTTCTATGAAGCGTTATAATTGCCGGGAGGACTGCTGCGTGCCGTGCTGCCAAATTTGCGCTGTTCCCGGCCCTCCAGGACCCGCCGGGGCGGATGGAGCCGCAGGTCCCACCGGACCTGCAGGTCCGACCGGGCCTACCGGACCTACAGGCCCGACAGGCAGTATTCAGCCAAACCCCTATGACCTCTACGTCCGGGCAGACGCGGCGCCGGGCGGGGATGGGAACCAGGCGGCGCCCTATCAGACTATAGCCGAGGCACTGGCGGCGGTGGAGCCGGACGGTGTCATACACGTCATGCGCGGCACATACCCAATAACTCAACAGCTGGCGCTCACGAAGCCCGGCCTGACCATCCGGGGCTCTGCCGGAGCCGAAATACTGCTGCAAGCGCCTGTTGTTCCCTTTCTCCTCGGCGGCGGCGACGAAACCATTGACTGCCTGACTATGACGAGCGATCAGGCATACCCCGTGGAGTTCATACAGGTCGCAGGCAGCGGAAACAGGATTCTCAACTGCGACATTTACGGACCAGAGCAGCCCGGAGATTCCTCGACCTGGGTGGTGAACCGAGGCTTTGTGACACAGCTCGATTCCACAGAGCTGCTCGTGCGCGGCTGCATTTTCCACAGCCTGCGGCAGCCGGCCTACCTAAATCCCGGCTCCACTGGCAACATCATGGACAACGTCTGCTACAACACCCGTGGCTACGTTGTGGACGGGGCGGATTTCCTCTTTTCCGGCAACTCCTGGGGGCTTCCTGCAAACGCTGTGGACATCGCTCTGCTCGCCGGGACGGTCTCCGGCGCGCCCTAAGACCCTCTCAGCCCTGGAGGCAAGCAACAGCAGCGCAACGATAAGCTACCAGAGATAAAAAGGGCGGGCTAAGAGGCCCGTCCTTTTTACGCTATATACCAGCCGTTAGGCCCCTGCCGGAAGTCCACTCCCTCCCGGCGGAGCAGCTGGAGCTTCACCTCCAGGCCCGCGGCGTAGCCGGTGAGGCCGCCGTCGGAGCCGACGACGCGGTGGCAGGGGATGATGATGGAGATTGGGTTGCGGCCGACGGCGCTGCCGACGGCGCGGGGCGAGGTGCTGAGGCGGCTGGCGAGTTCGGCGTAGGTTGCGAGCTCGCCGCCGGGTATCTCCAGCAGCAGCCGCCAGACTCGCTGGCGGAAATCGCTGCCGCGCGGGGCGAGGGGCAGCTCGCGCGGCTCGGGGCGCTCACCGGAAAAATAGCGCTCCAGCCAGGCCGCTGCGGCCCCAAAAACGGGCAAATCTGCCTCTGTCGCCTCCGGGCCGAGGCCGGCGGAGTGGTACTTCTGCCCGGCTATCCACAGCCCCATCAGCGCCTCGCCGTCCGAGGCCAGGGTCAACTCGCCCACGGGCGAGGCGAGGCGGGTCAGGTATTCCACTTTCGCGCCCCCTTTCGCCTTGCTGAGCCCGCTTGTGCTCAGCGCTGCCAGCAGTGGTAGAGCTTTTCAGTCACCTCGCTCGAGGCTTCCCTGAGTGCCGGGAGATAGGTATGCAGCTCTGAAACGTCGCTGACATCTACAAATCCGCTGAAGGAGATGCCCGCAATTATAGTGCCCTCATGGTTCCTGACCGGGACGGCTATGCATGACCCATTGCGCGAGAGCTCCCTGTCATCGACCGCGTAACCCTGTTTCGCCACTGTTCTGATCTCCTGCCAAAATGCCTCAGGGTCAGACAAAGTGTTCGGTGTGAACTTGACCATGTTGCAGGACTGAATGATGTCATCCGCAACCGCGATGGGAAGCTCTGACATGAGTATTTTGCCGCAGGCGCAGGCGTAAATTGGCAGCGGAGCGTAGAGCCTGGGCACAAAATCGAAGAGGTCATTCACTTTGGACTGCTGGAGAATGTAGCAGTTCACACCGTCCCTGACCATGAGGTTCATGGCGCACCCGAACTCAGCTGTGCGCTTTTCCATTATGGGCAGCGCCACTTCTTTCAGAGCCAAATACAGATTGTCGCTGGACAGGACAAAGCTCAGCTTTTGCCCGGAAATATACTTGCCGTCTCCGCACTGGAACACCCAGCCGTTGACCTCCAGGGTCTTGAGTATCCTGAAAGCTGTCGACAGGTTTATCCCGCACTGCTTGGCAATCTCATTGACGCCCAGCTTTTTGCTTCCAACGCGCAGAGCATCAAGTATCATCAAGGCGTTATCCAACATTTTTATCGTTTCTGGATTCTGGTTTGCAGCCATTTGTGCTTCACATCCGACTTATCAGATTTTGTCTCCAACTATAATTTATATTAAAACACGTATTTGGAAAAATTTCAACGATTTATGGCACGCGCCGCGCCATGCTTCCTTCGCCGTGCAAAGGGCGGAAGGGCTTCCGAATATCGCGTGTCATTCATTGGAATGCTTATTTCTATAGTTGTATCGCCCGCGCTTTATCTGCTGAGCTAATTTGAGCGATAATTCACCATGTCTCTCTGAGAGCGGCAAGCAGCTGCTTCATTTTTTTGTGCATATTTGTCTTGACTCTCAGCAGTCAAAGTTAAATAATTGTGCAATATTGCAAAATATGAAGCGAATATTTGTATATTGATGAGCCTGTTAATCAAGTTGACAACGCTTTGCATCGAGAGTAGAATCTTTATTGGAATAGTCATTCCAAGTTCTTCAGCTCAGAAAGGAGCCATGTTATGGAGCTTACTATTCATGAAGACAGATGCAAGGGCTGCGGGAACTGTGTCCGCGCTTGCCCTCACAAAGCTCTTTCCTTCTCTGACGGCATCAACGCCCAGGGAGTGAGCTTTGTAACGGTTGACAAAGATAAATGTGCAGTATGCGGTATCTGCTATGTCGTCTGTCCCGACATCGTATTTGAAATTTTGTAAAAGGGGGTGAGCTGAGGTGGCAAAAAAACTTATGAAGGGCAACGTGGCGTTGGCCGAGGCGGCGGTTAGAGCTGGATGCAGGTTCTTTGCCGGATATCCAATAACTCCGCAGACTGAAATCATGGAATACTTGTCCTCAAGAATGGCTGAGGCCGGCGGCGTTTTTATCCAATCTGAGTCCGAGGTTTCCGCTGTGAACATGCTTTATGGCGCTTCCACCAGCGGATACAGGGTGATGACCTCCACCTCCGGCCCTGGGTTCAGCCTGATGCAGGCCGGAATATCCTACCTTGCTTCCATGAACATGCCGGCAGTCATCGCTGATATTTGCAGATACGGCAGCGGCATTGGCCTGATTTCCCCAGGCCAGTCGGACTACCTCCAGGTCACAAAGGGCGGCGGGCACGGCGACTACAAGCTCCTGGTATATGCTCCGCACACGGTTCAGGAGTCGGTAGACCTGATAGGTCTGGCGTTCGACAAGGCTGAGGAGTATATGAACCCGGTGATAATGCTCTCTGACGGTGCGATAGGCCAGATGATGGAGGGCGTGGAGCTTCCGGAGTTCAGCAAGGTAGATCCGGACAAGCCCTGGGTGCTCAAGGGCGCTGACGCTGAGCACGCCAGGAATCTCTACACCGGGTCCTTCGACGGGCCGGAAAACGACCAAAAGCTGCGGGCAAAATACGAGCTCATGGCCGGCAACGAGCAGAGGTGGGAGGCCATAAACACGCAGGACGCGGAAATTGTGCTGGTCAGCTACGGCATTTCCTCAAGAGTATGCAAAAGGGCGGTAAAGCTCGGCAGAGAACAGGGCATAAAGCTCGGGCTCCTGAGGCCGATAACGCTTTGGCCATTCCCTGTTTTGCCATTTAAAGAGCTGAGGGAGACTGCCAGAGCCTTTCTGTCTGTGGAAATGAGCGCCGTAGGACAGCTCATTGAAGATGTCGCTCTGTCGGTCAAGGGGATGAAGCCCGTCTATGTCCTGCCCACAGGTATGACGCCGCCAAAAGAAAAGCAGGTGCTGGAGATGGCGCTGAGCATACTTGACGGCAAGGAAAAGGAGGTGTTCTGAATGGCGAAAATTGTGAAGGCCCCCGCGATAATGAGCACCAAAGTCAACAGCTTTTGCGCCGGCTGCGGTCACGGCATCATCACCCGCATACTCGCTGAGGCCGTCGAGGAGATGGGCTTGTCTGAAAAAACAATCCTCTGCATAGGCATAGGCTGCTACTGCTCCATAGGCAGCCTTCTGAAGGTCGACAGCCTTGACTCCCCGCATGGCAGGGCGCCAGCGGTCGCCACCGGCATCAAAAGGATGCGTCCGGAGAACATCGTGATAACTTATCAGGGCGACGGCGACATCTCCTCCATAGGCTGCGGCGAAATTGTCCACGCAGCGGCAAGAAATGAGAAAATCACCAGCATATTTGTAAACAACGGTGTTTATGGCATGACAGGCGGGCAGATGGCTCCTACCACCCTGCCTCACCAGGTCACAGCCACCACCGCAAATGGCAGAGACCCCGAAGTCAGCGGCATGCCGATTAAACTGTCTGAAATGCTGTCGGTGTTCCCGGTGGCATACATTGCCAGAGGGTCTGTGCACAGAGCCGGCGAGATTTTGAAGACCAAGGCTTACATCAAAAAAGCCCTGCAGGCGCAAATCGACGGCAAGGGTTTCTCAATGATTGAGATACTGTCGCCCTGCCCCACAAACTGGCATATGAGCCCGGCGGCTGCCGCAGACAGGATCGACGCCGAGGTCATCCCCTACTATCCGCTCGGAGAACTGGTCAAAAAGGAGGGTGAGTAAGGTGAGTGAGATTATGATAGCCGGTTTCGGCGGTCAGGGCATACTTGCCGCAGGGGTTATGCTGGCAAACGCCGGCCTTCTCGCCGGGCTGCAAACCACATGGCTCCCCTCCTATGGCGCCACCATGCGCGGAGGCACGGCAAACTGTTTTGTGAAAATTGACAGTGAAGAAATAGGCAGCCCGTATATAGACGAGGCCGATTTCCTGCTTGCTTTCAACGAGCCCTCCCTGCTCAAATTCCATGGCACTGTCAAGAAAGGCGGGTGCATATTTGCAAACAGCTCGCTCATCCGCAAAGAGGTGCCTCGCTCAGATGTGAACGTGTTCTATGTCCCCGCAACAGAAAGGGCAAGGGAGCTGGGCGACGTCAGGACCGCAAACGTATTTATGCTCGGCGTGCTGTTTTCCAAAACCGCCCTGCTTCCCTATGAATCTGCTGCGGCGTCCCTCGAGGACTACTTCTCCGCCAAGAGTGAAAAAGTCATTGAGCTGAACAAACGGGTTTTCAGGGCCGGTTACGAATGGAAAGAGGGGTGAGGCTGGACAGTGGACATCAAAAGGATGCTTTGCGCCAAATCAGTGGCTGTAATCGGCGCAAGTGAAAAGCGAGGCTTTGGAAGGAAGGCCGTAGAAAACCTGATGAAAGGCAGCCTTGGCGAAGAATTGTATCTTGTCAACCCCGGCAGGGATCAGGTGTTTGGTAAAAAATGTTATAAAAGCATACGGGATATAGGCAGGAACATTGACCTTGCGGTGTTTTGTACCCCAATGATGGCCGTCAATGGGCTCTTGCGGGAAGCTGGGGAGTGTGGAGTCAAAGGCGCTGTAGTGTATGCCAGCGGCTACAGCGAATCTGGCGAAGATGGGGCGAAGGCCCAACAGGAGCTCCGGGAAATTGCCGCCGAGTACGGAATGGCTGTCTGCGGCCCAAATTGTGGGGGGTTCATAAACAACGAAAACGGCCTCTTCCCTTTTGGCCTCGATATGGCTGAGCAAAAGAGCGACGGCAATATCGGACTTGTCTCCCAGAGCGGTCAGCTCTGCTCCATGCTGGCAGCTGTGCCGCACATCCATTTTTCCTATCTGATATCCAGCGGCAACTGCGCCGTGGCCGGGGTCGAGGATTATCTGGAGTTCCTGGTGGATAACGAGGCCACGAAAGTCGTTGCAATGTACCTTGAGGGCATAACCAACCCTGAAAAGCTCTTGAATGTCCTGTCAAAGGCCGCAAGGCTCAGAAAACCCGTAGTTGTGCTGAAGGTGGGCTCCTCGAAGAAAGCTCAGCAGGCGACCACTGCCCATACTGGCAGTTTGGCCGGCAACGACGCAGCGTTCGACGCCGTTTTCAAAAAATACGGCGTCATTCGTGTGAACGATATGCAGGACCTCATCGAGACCTGCCTTCTGTTCAGCATACTGGACAAGAGGCTGCCGGTGGACAGCATAGGCATAATGAGCCTTTCCGGAGGCGAGGCGGCAATATTTGCCGACGCCTGCAGTGCAGCAGGCGTCGAGCTTGGCGAGCTGACCGAAGAGACAAAAAGCAGGATAAGGGAGCTTCTCCCTGATTTTGCCTCCGTCAACAACCCTCTCGACATGACGTCTTCCCTGGTGCGCAACCTGGAAAGCTACCGTTCATCGGTGCGCTGCTTAATCTCGGACGAGAACATTGGCCTCGTGGCAATGGGGCACAATCCGGATGAGAAAATCCCGGAGGATGAGCGAATTGTGGACTTTGGCTTTGCCCACTGTCTGGCCGAGATAAATAGAGAGGTGGAGAAGCCCATCGTTATCCTCTCCGGTTTCTTCCGGAAACGAGATATGGAATTGCGCGAGTTCTACGCCAGCAATCACATTGCAATGCTCGAAGAACCAAAATACGGTCTCAGCGCGCTGAAGCGCTACATGGAGCACAGCAAATACGACCCGTCAAAGCGCAGTCTCACACCCGCCTGCACACGCTCTGCAAGCCCAGGCGTCAAGACCACAGTCCTGTCAGAGCATGAGAGCAAGCTGCTGCTCAGAGAACACGGAATAACCGTTCCGGGTGAAATTGTGGTTGCCGAGCCAAGCCAGGTCAGCCCGGCCGCGGACAAGCTGGGCTATCCGCTGGTCATGAAAATCGACTCCCCCGACGTTCCCCACAAGACCGAGGCGGGAGGCGTAAGGCTGGGTATCAGCTGCCGTGAGGAAGCAGAGCGCGCCTTTGCAGAGATTATCGATAATGTCAGGAGGTATAAGCCTGATGCGAGGATAAACGGCGTGCTTATGCAGCAGATGCTTCCAAAGGGCACTGAAATGATTCTTGGCATAACCAGGGACCCTCAGCTTGGGCCGATGCTCCTCGTTGGCCTTGGCGGCGTGTTCACAGAGCTTTTCAAGGACTGTGCGCTTTATCCGGCCCCGCTCGGATACGACGAGGCGATGGAAATGATCAGCTCACTCAAGGCCTACCCCATTCTCAGCGGATATCGCGGGGCCGGGCCTCTAAATGTGGATGCCCTGGCAAAAATGATGGTCCAGCTCGGCAGGCTTGCGGTTGAGCGCGAGGACATAAAGGAGCTGGATATCAACCCCGTATTCGTATATGAGAACGGCGTCAGTGCGGCTGATGCCCTGATAGTTATGGAAAAGTGAGCAAATATGAAAAGAAAGGACTGTGGAATCATGAATCGAGACCCCTATTTGGTAATTGAGTGGTCGGACAGGGAGAGCGAGGCCATAGGCTGGTTTGCCATCTACAACTTTGCCGATGAGCAGTCGGCCGGAGGCCTGCGCATGACCGACAATGTGACAAGGGACGAGGTCGAACGGCTTTCTCAGGTGATGTCCTACAAGTACGTTGCGGCGGAGAATATGTGCGGCGGAGCAAAGGCCGGCATCAAATACGACTACCACAAGCCAGACGCGCTGGACGTCATACGGCGCTTCCTGCAGGCCGTCAAGCCTTACCTGATGGCCGGCGCGTTCCTCGGTGGAGATCTTGGCACAGACCCGGCTGAAGTCACCCGTATCGAGCACGAGCTCGGGATATATGACCGCATGGGCGCCAGCGTCAGGGCCAACCCTGAAAAAGCCAGGGAGGCTGACCGGATAACTCAGGAGATGAAGAACAAGCTCTTCATCGACGACCTCAATATGGACCGGACTGTCAGCGGATTTGGAACGGCCGTTGCGGCGGACGAGGCGTGGAAATTCATAAACGGCGGCAAAGGTGCCACGGTGTCTATACAGGGCTTCGGCAAAGTCGGCGGCAGCTGCGCTCTCTGCCTGCAGCGCTGGGGTTATAAGATAGTCGCAATATCGGATATCAACGGGATGTACTATAACGAGAATGGCCTGGACATCAGGGATATGCTCGACGCAACCGACAAGCTGGGCGAGGTCCATGTTGACAAGATGAAGACTCCCTGCGAGGTGCGCGACAGGGACGATTGGCTGGGCCTGGATGTCGACATCCTCATTCCCGCCGCAATAGAGGATGTCATAAACAGCGAATCCGTACACACAGTAAAGGCGTCTCTCATCGTCGAGGGCGCCAACATCCCCACAACAGAGGATGCCGACAAGGTTCTCGAAGATAAGGGCATACATGTTGTTCCGGACTTTATCGCAAACCAGGGCGGCGTCACCGTTTACGGCTGCATCTCAAGAAAAGGCTGCACCACTCCGGAGACCGTTATGGACGGCATTGAGAAAATCATACGCAAGGGCGTGCAGCGTACCTTCCAATACGCAAAGGACAATAATGTAAGCGAGAGAGAAGCCGCCTGGATAATTTTCAAGCCCGACGCTTCCTGGAACGAACCCCCCGTTATGTGAGTTTTGCCTATTTTTGGAGAGAGAACATCCGGTATGGGGGCGCCTCACCGGCAAGATTTTAAAATGAAGGAGCACGGTCATGAGTAACAACACATCAAAGCCCCATAAAAAAATGAGCTGCACTGATGCTACCCTTATGGCCATGGGTGACATCATTGGCAGCGGAATTTTCAGCATGACAGGCGTTGCCATCGCATATGCCGGCCCCGGTATGCCGATAACCTTCTTGCTGGCCGGACTGGCGGCAATGCTGCTCAACATACCCATGATGGTCCTCGCCTCTGCAGTACCAGTAACAGGCGGAGACTACGTATACGTCTCAAGGTTTATGAACCCCACTCTGGGCTTTATGTGGGAGTGGAACAAGCTCATGGAAATGCTGAACCTCAGCGTCCTGGGCTTGGCCGCCGGTCAGTATCTGCCCGACATCTTCCCCTTCCTCACCCCGCAGATGGCCGGCGTAGTGGCTGTCCTGGTGGTCTTCATACCCTGCCTGTTCAACATCAAGACCTCCGCAACCGTTCAGAACATCATGGTCGGCCTCATTCTCCTGGCGCTTGGCCTGTTTATCGTCCTCGGCTTCCCGCACATCAAGAACTTCTCTTTCAAGGGCATGTTTACCACCACCGGCATTCTGCCTATCGTCTTCGCCGTCAGCTTTGTGCGCTCCTCCCTGTTCGGCGCCACCGGCCTGACATATATAGCAGATGAAATTCAAAATCCACACCGCTCCCTGCCCAAGGCGATGGGCATCTCCACGATGAGCTGCTGCCTTCTGTACGCCCTCATCGGCCTCGTTGCCTCTCACGTCATTCCCTGGCAGGAGATGGCCAACCAGCCCCTTTCCGTCGCAGCGAAGACCTTTATGCCTACGGCGATCTTCAAATTCTTTGTAATCGGTGGAGCGACCTTTGGGCTCCTCACCACGCTGCTGGCCTCCTTCCTTGAAAGCGGCAGGGTCATGCACACCGCGGCAAAGGATGGCCTCTTCCCCAAATGGTTTACCGCGACAAACAAGTATGGGGTGCCGCACAGGATCATAATCATCATGTGCATAATCGCAATCGTGCCCTCGGTCCTCAATCTGCCCCTTGACTACGTCTTCGCCGTCATGAACGCTCCCGCTCTGCTGGTCGGCCTGCTTCCCATCATCACTGTCCTCATCGCCCCGAACAAGCTGCCTGAGCGCTTCAAAAAGTCCTATTTCCGCCTGCCGCAGCCGCTCCTGTGGGTCATGGTCATCGTGCACATAAGCATAACGCTTTTCCTGTCTTACAGCCTGTTCTCGACCCTGGACCTCAAGACCATAGTCGGTATAGTCATCTTCTACGGCGGCGGCGTGCTGTACTATGTCCTCAGGATGAAATATCTCAAGAAGAAGCAAAACATTGACCTCCAGGCCTCGATGGCCGCCTATCCTCCCGAGTGGACCACGGACGACATGCCCGTGTCTGGGAACGCATAAAGCTTTTATCTCCAAAGCCACATATACCGGGCCGCTTACCGCTCAGCGGTTTGCTGGCCGCAAACAAAAATGCCGGGGCAAATGCCCCGGCATTTTTCAGCTTCTCGAAGAAGGCCCGGCCACTGCGGTTTTGCTCACGCGCCCTTGGCTATGCCTTTCTGGCGGGCGTACTCCGCCGCGCCCAGAGC
>UQUO01000015.1 GCA_900544295.1 uncultured Eubacteriales bacterium
GAGTGGGAGAGGCGGGTGGGCCCCGAAACCTCACGGGGGCGCCACCACCCCAAAAAGCGTTTTTCTTTGGGGCTCCACCCCGTTTCTTTGGGCAAGACCAAAGAAATGGGGTGGAACAGGCAGCACCAACGTAAAGCCAACCGCCAGCAAAACGGCGAGTTCCTCCAACCTCAAAAACAAATCAACCAACCAACACCCAAAAAAGGAGATGACGCTATGCGCGCCGCAGGCATAGTCGCAGAATTCAACCCCTTCCACAACGGCCACGCGCTGCTCATCGAGCGCGCCCGCGAGGCACTCGGCGGTGACGCAGCCGTAGTCTGCGCCATGTCCGGCGACTTTGTCCAGCGCGGCGAGGCGGCGGTGTGGTCGAAGTTTGCACGCGCCGAGGCCGCCGCCCGCTGCGGCGCCGACCTCGTCTTTGAACTGCCCCTGCCCTGGGCGTTGTCCTCGGCTGAGGGCTTTGCCCGCGGCGGGGTGGGCCTGCTCGCCGCGCTCGGCGTCGTGGACTGCCTCTGCTTCGGCAGCGAGTGCGGCGAGACCGAGCCGCTGGAGCGCGCGGCCGAAGCCCTGTTGGGCCCTGACTTCTCCGCCGCGCTCCGAAACGAGCTCGAAGGCGGCATCCCCTTCGCCGCCGCGCGCCAGCGCGCCCTCGCCGCCGTAACAGACGAGGATACCGCCGCCCTGCTCGAAACGCCCAACAACATCCTCGCCGTCGAATATATACGCGCCATCTACGAGCTGGGTCTCGACCTGGGCTTCATGACGATCCGGCGCGAGGGCGCGGCCCACGATGCGCCGGGGCAGGGGAGCATCCGTTCCGCATCCGAGCTGCGAAACCGCCTCGCCGCCGGCAAAAGTAACCGCGGCTTCATGCCCGACGCCGCCTCGGCCGTATTCGAGCGCGAATACGAGCGCGGACGCGGCCCCGTGCTCATGGAAACCCTGGAGCCCATGCTCCTCTCCCGCCTGCGTATGCTGCCCGACGCGGAGTTTAACCGCCTGCCGGACGCTTCCGAGGGCCTCGGCAACCGACTGCGCGCCGCCGTCCGGGACGAGCCGACGCTCGACGGCGTGCTGGCCGCGGCCAAGTCGAAGCGCTACGCTCTCTCACGCATACGACGCATGACCATGTGCGCTTGCCTGGGCATAAGAGAGGGCATGGCAGAGGAGCTGCCGCCCTACGCGCGCCTGCTCGCGGCGACGGAGCGCGGCCGCGCCCTGCTGCGCCAGGCCCAGGACAAGAGCCGCGTGCCTATAATCACAAAGCCTGCCACGGCCAGGCAGCTCCCCCGGGAGGCGCTGGAGCTCTTCGAGCTGGGCGCCGGCGCGCGCGACCTCTGTGTCCTGGCCTACCGGGCCGCCGCTGAGCGCCGCGGCGGCGGCGACTGGCGCACAGGGCCAGTTATGGTGTAAATTGTGAATAATGCATAAAATTACTCCTACAGCAAACGACTTTTTCGGCACGAAAAAGATTTGCGCTGATTTATTAAAGAAATAGCAATAAAAAGTAAGAAATTCTGTTGCAATCGCGGGCGAGATGGTTTATAATCATGCCCAGGCTGCGAAGTACATTTGTCCGCTGCGTGTGGACGTCGCGGCCGAACATGATTTAGGAGGATGAGACTGAATGAAGAAGATACTTGCACTTCTGCTTGCACTGTGCATGGTGTTTGCCCTTGCCGCCTGCGGCGAGCCTGCGGCCACCGAGAGCCAGGCCCCGGCGGACGACGCCCCGGCCAGCGAGGCCCCTGCCGATGACGGCGCTGCTTCCGGCGACAAGGTCATCAAGATAGGCGTGTTTGAGCCCCAGTCCGGCGACAATGGTGCGGGCGGCAAGCAGGAGATACTCGGCATGCAGTATGCCAACTCCCTGACCCCGACCGTCGAGATCGGCGGCGAGACCTACAACGTCGAGCTCATCTACGCCGACAACCAGTCCAGCAACGACAAGGCCGTCTCCGCGGCTCAGGAGCTCATAACGCAGGGCGCCTCCGTCGTGCTCGGCTCCTACGGCTCCGGCGTGTCCATAGCGGCTGCCACCACCTTCGGCGACGCGGGCGTGCCCGCCATCGGCGTCACCTGCACCAACCCGCAGGTCACCCAGGTCAGCGATACATATTACCGCATCTGCTTCATCGACCCCTTCCAGGGCACCGTCCTGGCGAACTATGCCAAGAGCCTCGGCGCGACCAAGGCCTACTGCCTCGCCAAGCAGGGCGACGACTACTCCGTCGGCCTGGTGAACTACTTCGTCGAGGCTTTCGGCGCTGAGAACTGCGTCCAGGAGGTCTTCCAGGAGGGCACCTCCGACTACAGCAGCTACGTCACCAACGCCAAGTCCAACGGCTGCGACATCTTCGTGGCGCCTGTCTCCACTGAGGCCGCTGCTCTGATCATCGACCAGGCCGCCACTCAGGATCTGGGCATGCCCATCCTCGCGGGCGACACCTGGGACTCCAACGTCATCGTGAAAGCCGCCCAGGGCAAGGACAACGTGCATATCTACGTCACCACCTTCTATCAGGAGGGCGGCAACGCCGAGTTCGACGCGGCGTTCAAGGAGTGGATCAACTCCGACAGCGTCAACCTTGAGAACAACGGCGGCAACGACATGATAGCGGCCGTCTCCGTCATGGGCTATGACGCCTACTACGTTGCGCTCGAAGCCATCAAGGCTGCTGGCAGCGCCGACCCGGCCGCCGTCCTGGCCGCCCTGCCCGGCGTCAGCTACGATGGCGTCACCGGCAACATCAGCTTCGCTGATGGCGCGAAGGACGCGACCCGCGACATCGCTTTCATCAAGTACTGCAACACCGAGACGGGCGTTTGGGACCTCATCGGCGAGCAGGGCGTTGAATAAGCGCTCCGCGGGAGCAAACCTGCAATAGAAAGAACCTTCGGGCGGGGGCGAAAGCCCCCGCCTTGCCCCGAGATTCCCGAAATCTTGCATGCGCTCCGTCGAAAGTGCGGCGGAAAGCCGCGTTTTCGAGGCGGCGCAGGCAATAGGAGGTCACCCGATGGATTTCTTTGAAAAGCTGCTGCCGTATCTGCTCTCCGGCATATCCGTCGGCGGTCAGTACGCGCTCATAGCCGTCGGCTATACTATGGTCTACGGCATACTCAGGCTCATAAACTTCGCCCACGGCGACGTGTTCATGGTCTCGGGCCTCATGATGGTCTATGCCGTTACCTGGATGCCGCTGTGGCTGGCGATACCTTTTGTAATAGTGTTCACAGTGCTGCTGGGCTTCCTCATAGAGCGCGTGGCGTATAAGCCCCTGCGCTCCGCGCCGAGGATGTCGGTAATGATAAGCGCCATAGGCGTGAGCTATCTTTTGCAGAACCTCGCGCTCTACGTCACCGGCGGCCTGAACAAGAACTATCCCACCATCCCCTGGATATCCGACACGGTCAGCATCTTCGGCGCGACGACTAAGATGGTCACGCTGGTGACGCCGGTGCTGACGCTGGTGCTGGTCGTGCTGCTGGTGCTGCTCATAAACCACACGAAGATAGGCATGGCCATGCGCGCCGTGGCGAAGGACTTCGAGACGAGTACGCTCATGGGCATCAAGATAAACAACGTCATCTCGATGACTTTCATCATCGGCTCCTTCCTCGCGGCGATCGGCTCCATGCTGTTTTTCACGAACTACCCCGGCGTCACGCCGACGGTGGGCGCGATGCCGGGCCTGAAGGCCTTCGTCGCGGCGGTGTTCGGCGGCATAGGCTCCATCCCGGGCGCGGTTATCGGCGCCTTCATCATCGGCATCTGCGAGAACATCATCAAGGGCCTCGACACCCTGCTCGTGGCCTACGGCGTCATCCCGACGGGCCTCGGCCTTTCCACCTTCGCGGACGCCTTCACCTTCGTGCTGCTCATCATTATTCTCGTCTTCAAGCCCACCGGCCTCTTCGGCGAGAAGGCCACGGACAAGGTCTGAGGAGGGCGAAGATATGGATATGAAAAAGAAAAAGCTAATAAAGCTGGGCGTAACGGCGGCCTGCCTCATAGTCCTCTATGCCCTGTGCATCTATATGGACCAGGCCATAACCGCCACCTCAAGGCTCTACATGCTCATCACCGTTGTGCGCAAGAGCGCTGTCTACGCGCTCGTCGCGGTGTCGATGAACCTGCTCAACGGCTTCACGGGCCTGTTCTCGCTGGGCCAGGCTGGTTTCATGCTCATAGGCGCCTATACCTACGCCATCTTCTCCATCCCCTCCGCGAGCATCGACAGCGTCTACCAGTACTACGACGCCGCCATACATTTCTCCTTCCAGGAGGCCATAAACGGCATCTTCGGCCTGGAGGCCATGGCCGCGCCGGGACTCATAATCGGCGCGCTCATCGCCATGCTGCTCGCGGGCATAGTCGCCGCCTTCTTCGCCTGGCTCATCGGCCTGCCCGTGCTCAGGCTCAAGAGCGACTACCTTGCCATCGCCACCCTGGGCTTTGCAGAGATAATCAAGGCCATCTTCCAGTGGCAGTCCTTCGGCCCCATCACGAACGGTTCGAACGTCCTGCGCGGCTATACGCGCCTGTCGGACTTCACCTTCAACATCGGCGGGACGAGCGTGTCCTTCGCCACCTTTGTGCCGGTGTTCGTGGCCTCGATGTGCATCCTCGTCATTGTGCTGCTCATAAACTCCTCCTACGGCCGTGCCTTCAAGGCCATACGCGAGGACGAGATAGCGGCGGAGGCCATGGGCGTGCGCCTGTTCAAGCACAAGCAGATGGCCTTCTGCATCTCCTGCTTCTTTGCGGGCGTGGGCGGCGCGCTGCTGGCAATGTTCATGAACACCATCCAGGCGGCGCAGTTCAAGTCCTCGATGACATATGAGATCCTGCTCATCGTCGTCCTGGGCGGCCTCGGCTCCGTGACGGGCAGCTGCATAGCGAGCTTCCTGTTCATCGCCTGCTCCGAGTGGTGGCTGCGCGGGCTCGACAACGGCAGCTTCCTCGGCATCGAATCCGCGATGTTCCGCAGCGGCTTCCGGCTGGTCGTGTTCTCGGTCATCATCATGGTCGTCGTGCTGTTCTTCCGCAAGGGCATCATGGGCCAGAAGGAGCTGCCCGATCTCTTCAAGAGACGAAAAAAAGCACCTGCTGCGGCCCAGGCTGAGGGAGGTGCCGCGAAATGAGTGAAAAACGTGAAAACGTCCTGAGGCTTCAGGACATCACCATGCAGTTCGGCGGCGTCGTCGCCGTGAACGGCCTCTCGCTGGAGGTGGACCGCGGCGAGATAGTGGCCCTCATAGGCCCCAACGGCGCGGGCAAGACCACGGCCTTCAACTGCGTGACGGGCGTCTACCAGCCCACGAACGGCGAGATAGTCTTCGAGGGCAAGCCCATCGTCCGCAACCACCCGCAGGGCAAGATGAAAAAGGCCTACCTCGGTGAGAACGCGGACAAATTTACCGGCCACGTCATCGCGCCGACGCCGGACCGGATAACGGAGCTGGGCATCGCGCGTACCTTCCAGAACATCCGCCTGTTCTCCTCGTTAACGGTGCTGGAGAACGTGCTCATAGCCAAGCACATGCGCGCAAAGCAGAACGTGTTCTCCGCCACCTTCCGCACGAACCGCACGGAGGAGCGCCGGATGCAGGAGGAGGCCATGGCCCTGCTTGAAGAGCAGAACCTCGGCCACCTGAAGGACGAGGTCGCGGGCAGCCTGCCCTACGGCATACAGCGCCGGCTGGAGATAGCCCGCGCGCTGGCCACGGAGCCGAAGCTGCTGCTGCTGGACGAGCCCGCCGCGGGCATGAACCCGCAGGAGACTCAGGAGCTGGGCGAGTTCATCGTGCAGATAAAGGACACGCACCACCTGACCGTGTTCATGATAGAGCACCACATGGACCTCGTCATGCAGTTCTCGGACAGGATATACGTGCTGGACTTCGGCAAGCTCATCGCGCAGGGCACGCCCGCGCAGGTGCAGAACGACCCGAAGGTCATAGAGGCTTATCTGGGGGTGTCGGACGATGCTTAAAATTGACGGGCTGAAGGTCAGCTACGGCGGCATAGAGGCCGTCAAAGGCATCACCTTCGAGGTGCCGGAGCGGAAGATAGTCACCCTCATCGGCGCGAACGGCGCGGGCAAGAGCACCACGCTGCGCACGATAGCGGGCCTCGTGAAGCCCGCGAAGGGCCGTATCCACCTCCAGGGTGAGGATATAACCGGCCTGACGCCGGACAAGATAGTCGCCAAGGGCGTAACCCTCGTCCCTGAGGGCAGGCGTGTCTTCCCGGACCTCACGGTGCTGGAAAACCTCAAAATAGGCGCGTATCTTCGCAAGGACGACCTCAGCGACGACCTCAATTGGGTCTACGAGCTCTTCCCGAGGCTGAAGGAGCGCTCCTGGCAGGCCGCGGGCACGCTCTCGGGCGGCGAGCAGCAGATGCTGGCCGTCGGCCGCGCGCTGATGAGCCGGCCGAAGATCATAATGATGGACGAACCCTCCCTGGGCCTCGCGCCCATCGTCGTGAAGGGCATCTTCGACATAATAAAGGAAATAAACCGCATGGGCGTCACCGTCCTGCTCATAGAGCAGAACGCAAACATGGCCCTGCGCATAGCCGACATAGGCTACGTGCTTGAGACCGGCAAGATCACAACCACCGGCCCGGGCAAGCAGCTGCTGAACGACCCTGCCATCAAGGCCGCCTACCTCGGCACCTGAGAAAAGACATGAAAAAACCGCCCTCCGGGGCGGTTTTTTCATTTGGCCTCTATGAGTATGACGTTTCGCGTGAGGTCCACGCTCTTGAGTGTGCCGGCGACGGTCTTGCGCGCGCCGAGCATGTCCGTGAGCGTGACGCCGTTTTCGTCCACGCTGATGCCGGAGACGTAGCTCATGAGGGGGCGGCGTTCGCCGTCCACCAGCTCAAAGGCGTCGGAAAGGCACATGACTCATTCCCCCTTTACCAGCCGGAGGGCCTCCTCCAGCCTGTCGTTGCAGTGGCCGAAGTAGTGGACCGCCTCGGCGACGAGCTTCGCTGCCTCTGGCTTGCCCTGGTGCTCCAGCGCGTGGGCGACGCCGTGGAGCTCCTCGGCGTGGCTGCGGTTGTGGTCGAGCATATAGCTCATGAGCGCGAGAGTCTGTTCGGGCGTGAGCTCGGGCGTGTCGCCGTGCTCGTGGTGATGGCCGGAGACGTGCTCGTGCGCGTGCTCGTGGCTGTGCTGCCCGCAGCAGCCCTCGTGGCCGTGTCCGCCCTCGTGCAGGGCCATGCGTTTTGTAAACATAGTTCATGCCTCCTTGGGGCAAGGGCATGAGGCGCCCGCCCGCTGCATAGATGATATCACAGCCCCGCGTTACATTCAACAAAAAAACCTCCGCCTGCGGGCTGGTTATTGGTCAAAGCAGAGGCAGAGCGGTTTTTGCCATGCCAGACAGTTTATGGAGCCTCAGGCAGGATATTTGCACAAACTCAAATCGAATTGTACGATAACCCTTGAAAAAAGGTTGGGAATGTGGTATTTTGTTAAATGTAAAGCAAATGTCGAGACAGGAGGGCCCGCCGGCAGCGGCGGACGCGCTCCTTTGCATATTTGGGAGGTGGTCTGCATATGGGAGACAGCAGGGCCAGGATAATTGCGCTGGCAGGCAAGGGCGGCGTCGGCAAGACCTCGCTTGCCGCCTCGATAGTTCGCGTGCTGACGGAGGACAAGCCCGGCGCGAAGATACTGGCGATAGACGCAGATCCCGCCGTAGGTCTGTCCACGGCGCTGGGAATCAAGGTCACGTCCTCCCTGGACGATATCCGCCGCGCGGTGATAAAAAGCGCGGAGGACGGTCGCCCGCGCGAGGCCATAGAGATGCTCAACGAGTCCCGGTTCCGCATTTTCGACACCATGGTCGAGACGAAGGGCTTTTCCTTCCTCGCGATAGGCCGCCCGGAGAACGAGGGCTGCTATTGCAGCGTGAACGCCTATCTGAAGGAAGTCGTCAGTATGCTGGCGAACGACTTTGACTACGTCGTGATAGACGGCGAGGCGGGCATAGAGCAGATACAGCGCCGCGTAATGGAGAAGGTCACGCACCTCATCCTCATCTCGGACCAGAGCCGGAAGGGGACGAAGGTCGCGGAGACGATAAAGGAAGTCGCCGACGAGCTCGTGATGTACGACCACATCGGCGCCATCATCAACCGGGTGACGAATCCGGAGCTGAACCGGTATATAGAGATACCGGGCGTGGAGATACTCGCCTTCATAGCGGCGGACGAGGCCCACGCGGCGAACGATATCCAGGGCAGGAGCGTGTTCGAGCTGCCCCTGGATTCACAGGTGCTCTACGGAGTGAGGGAAGCGCTCCGAAAAATAGAGATTTTATAAGAGAGGTGTAAACATTTGAAAGATCTTAAGCATCTCATCTACTTTGAGAACCTGCTCGACAGCGCTAACAACGAGCTGGTGCGCCAGGCGAAGGAGGAGGGCCAGCTCGCCCTGGGCTTCACCTGCTACCACATGCCGGAAGTGCTTCTCAATGTAGACAACTGCTTCTCGGTCAGGATGCGCGCGCCGAATACGGGCAGCATCGACGTGGCGTCTTATTACATGTCGAACTACACATGTGAGTACTGCCGCGCCCTGGTCGAGAGGGCCATCGAGGGGGGCTACAATTTCCTGGACGGCATCTGCGGCGTGGACGCCTGCGCGCAGATGAACCGCTGCATGGAGAACATTGAGCTTCTCAAGTGCATCGACAAGCCCAATTTCTTCGTGACGCACGCGGATATCCCGTACAAGTATACGGATTACACCCTGAAGCACTATGTTGTCCAGATGCAGAACAGGGTGCTGAACGTAATGCACGAGAAGCTGGGCGTGGACATCTCCGACGCCGCCCTGCGTGAGGCCGTCGCGCGCCACAACGAGGTCTGCCGTATCATCACGGAGATAAGCGAGCTCCGCAAGCTCGACAATCCGCCCGTGACCGGCTACGAGTTCCACATCATCAACATGGTGAGTTTCTGCTGTCCGCAAAAGCTGATACTCCCCTATCTGAGAGAGACCCTGGAGGAGATAAAGTCCCGCGAGCTCGACCCGAAGCCCTGGTACCGCTGCCGTGTGGGCATAGTCGGCTCCGAGGTGGACGACCCCAATCTCACCCGCATGCTTGAGGATGCAGGCGCGTTCATAGCGTTCGACCGCTTCTGCTTCGGCGTGTTCCCCGGCAGGGAAGTGATAGAGCTGAACGACGAGGAGCCCGCTCTCGTCCAGATCTGCCGCCACTACCTCATCACCAGCGAGTGCCCGCGCTTCATGTCCGACGAGAAGATATTCCAGCGCCGCGAGACCGCCGACAGGCTCGCCCGCGAGTTCAAGGCCGACGGCATCATCTACGAGAACGTCAAGTTCTGCGACTTCTGGGGCTTCGAGCGCGCCCTCGCCAGCCATATCCAGTATGAGGACTACGGCCACCCGGTCCTCACCATCGACAGGCCCTACAACGCCAAGACATCCGGCCAGCTCCGTACCCGTTTCCAGGCCTTCGTGGAATCCCTGGAGATAAAACGCATCCAGCAGGGCAAGGAGGTCAAATAAGATGCTGAAAACCAATCTGGAATGGATAAAGAAAAACGTACCCGGCGACCTCAAGATCTGGAAGGAAATGATTTCCGAAATCGACTGGAAGGATTTTGGGAAGAAGCAGGCGAACAAGCTGCGCATGGACAAGGAGCGCATCCAGAGCGAGGTCAGGGATTTTATCGCCCTCTCCCCGGCTGAGAAGTGGGACAGGTTCATAAACGGCGAGCGCCAGCTGGGCCGCCTGTATCAGAAGGGCGCCATAGCCTTCACGAGGCGCGAGTGGAAGGGCGTCGAGTCCACGGCCCGCGACTTCCAGAACTGGCTCATCCTCTGGGCCGACATGATAAAGATGGTCATGCGTGACCCCATGAGCATAGCCCTGGGCCTGTTTGAGTACCGCTGGTTCAGCTCCTACCTGGCCTCCGTCGCGTTCTTCGACCGCAACACCCTCGGCTACCGCGGCCGCGCGGTCACGATGAACCGCCTGCTGCTGGCCGACGTCTACCGCTACGTCGAGAACGTCATCTCCACGCTGCTGATGGCCGACCGTCGCATCGGCGGCAACGACAAGATAAACGACAAGCTGATGCTGTTCGACGAGATGACCATGGCCCAGATGATGGCCGGTTTCCCGGGCCTCATAGGCATCCCGTATCAGCTCATCCCGATGTTCCTGGTCTCCGAGCTCGACCAGCTCATCTGCATCCCGTATATCGACGCCGTCGAGAGCTACGGCCTGCCTTCGGACACCTGCCCGGTGCCGACGAGCGAATGTGGCTGCGCCATCCTGGACGCCCTGCCGCACTGCGGCCTCGGCTTCATCTCCACCTCCACCCCCTGCGACGGCTCCGACATGGCCACGAGCTACCAGGACCGCCGCTTCAAGCTGCCGACCTTCCCGCTCACGCTGCCGGTCCGCTACGACGACGAGGATACCGTCGAGTGCGGCGCGCAGGATATGCTGCACTGCATCAAGTGGGTCGAGGAGATCACCGGTGAGAAGTGGGATTGGGAGCACTACTTCACCGTCATCCGCCGCTTCAACGAGCAGACGAAGATGGAGATGGAGAAGTGGGAAATGAACTCCACCCCGTATCCGCAGCTCATCGGTCCCTGCTACGAGCTCTTCCGCAAGTGGAACTACGAGATGGACGGCGGCCTGGAGCCGAGCGTCATGAAGACCTTCTACAAGGTCCGCAAGCTGATGTTCCAGTCCTACGAGGAGAAGTGCAACCCCTACCGCCACCCGATGAAGTACCGCGCCGTTGTGTGGAGCTGCCCGGCCCACTACTACGCGAACTTCTCGAACTGGCTGGCCAACGCCTGGGGCATCGGCGTCCTCGTCGAGATGGAGAGCCTCAACTTCACCAAGGAGCTCAACACCACGGACAAGGACGAGGCCATCCGCGACCTCGCCAGGCTGTACGAGCGCATGGTCATGCGCAAGCACACCAACGGCGGCTACGTCCACGTGCTTGACGAGCTCTGGAAGGTCTGCGAGCAGTTCAACGCCAACTTCATCATCATGTACCAGCATGTCTGCTGCAAGACCATGGCGGGCCTGCAGGGCCTGTTCGACGAGCAGGCGCGTGAGCGCGGCCTGCACCTCATCTGGGTCGAGCACGACCTCATGGACCCGCGTACCGTCTCCCGCCGCGACATGCGCGCCAAGGTCACGAACTACATGCGCGCCATCATTCAGGCGGAGCCCACGGACGAGAGCCTCATCGAGTTCGAGGACGACATCACCTGGTAAGTCTTTTGTAATAAAATAAAAAGATTATTAGGAGGAAGATTATATAATGAAGTACTACGGAGGATGCGACGTCGGCTCCACTTATACGAAGGCGGTAATACTTGACGAGACCGGCAAGATGGTAGCGGATACGACGATAAGGAGCAAGATAAACTCCGAGCAGAGCGCGATAATGGCGATGAACGAGGTCATAGCGAAGGTACCGGAGCTGAACACGTCGAAGGACCTGGCGTACCTCATCGGCACGGGCTACGGCCGGAACAAGGTGCCGTTTGCGGACGAGAACATCTCGGAGATAAGCTGCCACGCGATGGGCGTCCACGTGACGGACCCGAACGTGCGCGCGATAATCGACATCGGCGGCCAGGACGTGAAGGGCATCAGCATCGACACGGACGGCACGGTGAAGAACTTCGCTATGAACGACAAGTGCTCGGCGGGCACGGGCCGCTTCTTCGAGGCGATGGCGAACGCGTTCGAGCTGAGCCTGCCTGACTTCTCGAACCTGAGCCTGACGGCGAAGAACGTCATCCCCATCACGGCACAGTGCACGGTTTTCGCCGAGAGCGAGGTCATCACTCTGGTGGGCGAGGGCAAGCCGATGGACGAGATCGCGGCGGGCATCGAGATGGCGGTCGCGAAGAGGTGCTTCGTCATGGCGAAGAAGGCGGGCGCGACTGACAGCATCACGCTGACTGGCGGCTGCGCGAAGAACGAGGGCCTGAAGGTGGCGATAGAGCACGTGCTGAAGCTGAAGGTCATCAACCTGAAGACCGACCCGCAGCTGATGGGCGCTCTGGGCGCGGCGGAGTACGCCCGCCAGAAAGGCATAGCCAAGGGCGCGTGAGACCCGGCCCGAGCCTAAACGAAAGGAATGGTCTGATAAATGAAGAAAGGCTGCATAATAGGCAGGATGTTCAAATTCCTGTTCAAGGCCCTCTCAGTGACGTTTGTGGTGCTGTTCACGGTCTACATGCTGAACCTCGACATGAAGCTCGTCGGCTGGCTGTATACGGTGCTGAACAAGTTCCATGACCGCAAGCCGAGAGACATAGCGTTCTAATAGGATGGAGCTATATAACAGCACGATACGGGAGCTGACGGAGAAGCTCGGCGGCCTGCGTCCCCAGGTGTGGGGCTATGAGCCGTCGCGCGCCTGGAAGGACCTCGGGCAGAACGAGCTGGTGCTGACGCGTGACGCGGCCTATGAGCTGGGCGGCGGCAGCAACCCGGCCTCGAACTGCACCTGCGTCACGACGGACGCGAGCCTTGTCCCTGAGGACAGGATAACGCTTGTCGGTCCCGACCTCGGCTCCATCCGGGCGGACACCCCCTTTGCGCGGATAGTGCTGCTGCATGTCAACAACATCAGCGGCGACGACCAGGAGGCTTTCCGCACGATAAGGGACATGGAGTTCGTGAAATACCACGTCTACCCTGAAGGCTATATGATGCGCGTGTCCCCGGAGAATCAGAGAGAACAGGTGCGCGTGTCGAAACAGGCCGTGAAGCGCGGGATAAGCTTCCGCGCCATCGGCAACAGCTTCATAAAGAAGTATAAGGAAAACAAGCTCATAGACCATGTCTGCGTCATATTCGTCACAGGCGACCGCGAGCTGTGCAAGGAGCTTGCGGACACGGCGAAGAAGGTGGATAAGATCACGCTGACGCTGAACCACATCATGGACGGCCTGGCCACTGACTGCTCGGTCTGCTCGTTCAAACAGGTGTGCGACGAGGTCGAGGGCATGAAGGAGCTGCACTTCAAAAAGGGCGAAGCGCCCATGAAGCTGGACTAAAAGGCATAAAAAAGGCTGAACCGCCCCGGGAAACCGGGGCGGTTTTGCGCGAACTTCAAAAATTAGCTTGCACTATTCGAGTGCAGATGGTAATATAAAGAAGTAAATTGAGCAAGGACGTCGATGCCACCAGCATCAGCGAGTACGCGATGTCCGCCTTCCAGTGGGCCTGCGGGTCTGGCCTCACCGAGGGCGACGAGAACGGCGCTCTCACTCCGCTCGCCACCGCCACCCGCGCGCAGGCTGCGGCCATGATCATGCGCTTCTGCGAGAGCGTGAAATAAGCCGAATATAAAAACAGCACCGGGGAGGCATCCGCCTCCCCGGTGTCTTGCTTATATCAGCCCCGCCGCAAAGGGGAACCCAGCCAGCCGCAGGGCCAGCCGCGCCGCGTCCAGCAGCACCGAGACGGGCTGCAAGTCCGGCCCGTCGGCCAGCGTCTCCGGCGGCACGGGCTCCACGCGCTCGCGCCCCTGCTCGTAGGCGGCAAAGGCGTCGCAGAGCTTGCCCATGAGCTCGTCCGCCCTGCCCACGCCCCGCGTCAGCACGGTTATGAGAAACGGCTCCTCCGTGTACACGATGCCCGCGATGCAGATGTTGAGTACGCCGTCGTAGTGCTCGTAGCCGTATTTCTGCGCGACCTCGAGCCCGCAGTCCCCGCTCTCGAGGTATTGCCCGGGCTGGGCATCTTTCAGGTAGCTTATCGCCTCGCCGAAGGTGTCCGGGTCGTCGTAGAGCGTTTGCAGCATGCCGACCATCATCCGAGCGGAAAAGCCGCCGCAGGCGTAGTACTCCATGTCCCGCAGGCTGTCGTCCAGGCCCGTGTAGCCGAAGGCGATGTCCTTGAACTCGCGGTAGCTGCCTATCCAGTCCAGCATCGCCTGCGAGAGCTCGTTGTTGGAGAACTCGAGGCTCTGCTCGTGGAAGAACCCGAGCGGGATGCCGTAGACGGCCCCGTCCGGCTCCAGCTCGCCCGCGGCCTCCAGCTCGTAGAAATACATGTTGAGCGGCAGCTTGTAGAGGCTGGCCGTCTCAAAGAGCTTGTCGGCGTTGTACCAGTATTCCGTTCCGTCCGAAAGCGCGCGGAAGCCTAGGGCGAAGTTCCGCTCGCTCAGGTCATACTTCTCGAAGAGCGCGCCCACCTCCGCGTCCAGCGCGTCCGCAGCCCCGTCCGCGAGCGCGGGGGAACAAAGCAGCAGCGCGGCCAAAAGAAGGGACGCGAGCAGCCTCAGCCGCCCGCGTCCCGGCCTTTTACGGCTCATTTTTCTATGTAGACCTTTTCCCGGGTGATCTCGGCGAGCGTGTGAGCGCCGCACATGGTCATGGTGTCCACGAGCTCGGCCTTCAGCTTGGCGAAGAGCAGCTTGGCGCCCTCGGCCTCGCCGCCGTAGACCGCCGGGACAAAGGGACGGCCGATGAGCACCGCGTCCGCGCCAAGGGCGAGGGCTTTGAACACGTCCACGCCGGTGCGGATGCCGCCGTCCACGAAGATGACGCACTTGCCGCCGACGGCCGCGGCGATGTCCGGCAGGACGTCCGCAGTTGCGCGGGTCTGGCCGAGCACGCGCCCGCCGTGGTTCGAGACGACGATGCCCGCAGCCCCGGCCTCGACGGCCTTCTCAGCGCCTGCGACGGTCATGATACCCTTGATGATGAAGGGCATCTTGGCATAATCGATGACGGCTTTGAGGTCGGCCACGGGCTTGGAGCCGGCGTTCGGGTTCATGGCCTTGAGGAAGGGCAGGCCCGCGCCGTCGATGTCCATCGCGGCGGCGAAGATTCCCAGCTCGTTGAGCACGTCGAGCTTCTCAAACACGGCCTCGTTGTTCCAGGGCTTGATGGTGGGGATGCCGACGCCGCCGACCTTGGCCATGGCCGCGGCGGAGCGCTTCATGATCTCGGGGTCCACGCCGTCGCCGGTGAAGGAGGCGGAGCCGCACTCCACGGCGGTGGGGATGAGGATGTCGTTGTAGGCAAAGTCGTCGTAGGCGTCGCTGTAGTGCATGGGCAGGGCGCCGATGGGGGCGGTGAAGACGGGAAGGGCGAACTCGCGGCCGAAGAGCTTGAAGCTCGTGTCCGGGGCGGCGTTGGAGCAGATGGTGTCCATGTTCACGAAGACCTTCTGCCAGGCGTCATAGTTGCGGGCGGCGCCGTTGCCGGGACCCTTGGAGCCGGGGCCGGGCATGGAATTGCCGCAGGCCTTGCCGTTGCAGACGGGACATGCCTTGCAGTAAGGGCCGATGTTTCCGCGCGCCTTTTCGAGAACTTCCTTGTAATCCATGACATTTCCTCCAATTATATATAATTGTGCCATTTGTGAACATTAAAAACCCGAAAGCTGTTTTTGTCAATCCAAACCCGTGCCGTCGAAGGCGGGGATCATGTCCTCGCCGGAGGCGTCGGGCTCCTGCCAGTAGCCGTCCTCAATGCCGCGCGCGAGCAGGTAGTCGTACATTTCCTGCGCCTCGGCCGCGGTAACGGGGCGGCCAAGCTCAGGAAAGCGCTCCGCCACGCCTGGCATGGGCGTGTACTGCGCCATGAGCGAAAAGAGCACGCCGCCCATGGGGAAGTGCTCGGCCATCCAGTCGATGACCCCGCGCGTGTTCTGGAGCTGCCCGGGCAGGATGAGATGCCGTATGAGCACGCCGGAGCGGAGGACGTCATCCTCGTCCATCCGGTACACTCCCACCTGACGGAACATCTCCAGGATAGCCGCCGAGGCGACCTCCGGGTAGTCCGGCGCGTCCGAGTAGCGCGCGGCGGGGGAGGGGAGGGAGTATTTGAAGTCAGGCATGTAGATCTGCACGAGGCCTTCGAGCATTTTGAGCGTCTCGACGCTCTCGTAGCCGGAGCTGTTCCAGACCACAGGCACGCCCAGCTGGAGGCCGGAGAGCGCCTCGGCAATGGGGCGGACGAAGTGCGAGGCGGTGACGAGGCTTATGTTATGTACGCCCGTGTCGCGCAGCCGGAGCATTACCTCCCGCAGCTTCGGCACGGTGAGCTCCACCCCGCCGCCCCGGGCGATCTCGCGGTTCTGGCAGTAGACGCAGCCGAGGGAGCAGCCGGTGAAGAAGATGGTGCCGCTGCCGCGCGTGCCGCTTATGCAGGGCTCCTCGCCGTAGTGCGCCGCCGCCCTCGCGGCGCGGGGGAGATATGGCGAGCGGCAGCGGCCCAGGGCGCCGTTTTCACGCTCGGCGCCGCAGGCCCTCGGGCAGTCTGTGCAGCCGCTCAAAACTCCAGCGCCTCCCTCGTGTGGCCGTAGGGCTCGCGCGGGACGCTCATGGGCTTCATGCGCCCGCTCTCCGCGCCCTTGAGGGCGAGCTTCAGCATCTTTTTAAGCGTGTACTTGCTCTCGCCTGCAAAGCGTTCCGCGCGGTCGTAGCTCACCGTCTCGCAGGGCAGGCCGAGCCGGGTGATGAGCCCGCGCAGGAAGAGGTCGTCCCCGTGGTAGAGGGCAAGCCTGTCCAGGGCCTCGGGGTCCATGAGGCGGAAGTCCGCGTGGTCGTAGATGAGGTCGGAGCCGAAGAAGCGCATGAGCCGGTAATAGGACCGGGCGGTGAAGCGCTTCATGAAGGTGTCCGTCTGGCGGCTGGCACGAACGCCGCAGACTATGTGCGCGCCCTCGCGCCGCTTTTCAGCCATGGCGTCGATGGCGTCCACGTCGTCCTGCAGGTCGGCGTCTATAGAGATGGAGACGGCGCGCTCCGCGCGGGCGGCCATGAGGCCCTCGGTGAGCGCTGTCTGGTGCCCGCGGTTGCGGTCGAGCGAGATGCCGGTAAAGACAGAGGGGTAGGCCTCGTGCGCCTTTTTTATCATTTCCCAGGTCGCGTCCGCGGAGCCGTCGTCCACGAAGAGGACGCGGCTGTCAGGCGACGCGATGCCCCGTTCCTCAAGAGAGCTGAGCTTTTCGCCCAGGCGCTTCATCGTCTCGGGCAGCACGGCCTCTTCGTTATAGCAGGGCACTACAATAAAGTATTTCTCCATAAAGTCCTCCGAAACAGGCCGTGTCCCGAACGGAACGGCCGTTTTTGCAGCTTCATTATAAGCCATTTTCGGCTCGGATTCAATATCGCACACTTTATATGACGGATTTTACAAAAAATTAAATAAAAAATATTGTTTTACGGCATTATTGGTATTGTAAAATCATTGGCAAGGTAGTAAAATGTCTCTGGCCCAAAATTATGGGTAATGATACAAACGTATGTAACAAGCTGGAGGCGCGGCCGGATGGTCGATATAGTGCTCGTAGAACCCGAGATACCCAACAACACCGGCGCGATAGCGCGGACCTGTGCCTGCACGGGGGCGAGGCTCCATCTGGTAAAGCCCCTGGGCTTCGACATCTCCGACAGCGCGGTGAAGCGCGCGGGCCTGGACTACTGGTACCTGGTGGACATCCGGGTATATGACAACCTGGACGAGTATTTCCGCCTGAACGGCGACGCGAACCTCTGGCTTACCACGACAAAGGCCCCCAGGAGCTATGTCGAGTGCGACTGGCGGGGCGACGTGACCCTCATGTTCGGGAAGGAGACCGCGGGCCTGCCCGAATGGCTTCGGGAGAAATACCGCGACCGCTGCATCCGCATCCCCATGATATCCGAGGCGAGGAGCCTCAACCTCTCAAACGCCGCTGCGATCCTGACATACGAGGCGCTCAGGCAGCAGGGCTTCAAGGGCTTGAAAGACTACGGTAATATGAAACAGGAGGAATTAGCATGAACTACAACAAGAAAACTGTTCGCGACTTCGACCCCCACGGCAAGAAGGTGCTCCTGCGCTGTGATTTTAACGTCCCCCAGAACAAGGAGACGGGCGAGATAACCAGCGATAAGCGCATAGTCGCTGCCCTCCCCACTATAAAGTATCTGCTTGAGAACGGCGCCGCCGTCATCGCCTGCTCCCACCTGGGCAAGCCCAAGGGCGAGTGGAAGGAGAGCCTGACCCTGGCCCCCGTGGCCAAGAGGCTGTCCGAGCTTTTGGGCATGGACGTCATCTTCGCGAAGGACATCATCGGCGAGGACGCCAAGGCCAAGGCCGCCGCTCTCCAGCCGGGCCAGCTGCTGCTGCTTGAGAACCTCCGCTTCGACAAGCGCGAGGAGAAGAACGGCGCCGACTTCGCCGAGGAGCTTGCGAAGATGGCCGACGTGTACGTGTCCGACGCTTTCGGCACCGTCCACCGCGCCCACGCCTCCACCGCCGGCGTCGCCGCCTTCCTGCCCGCTTATGCCGGCTTCCTGGTCGAGAAGGAGATCTCCGTCATGGGCAAGGCCCTCAGCGACCCTGCTCGTCCCTTCGTCGCCATCCTGGGCGGCGCCAAGGTCAGCGACAAGATTGGCGTCATCAACAACCTCCTTGAGAAGGCCGACACTATCATCGTCGGCGGCGGCATGGCCTACACCTTCAAGATGGCCCAGGGCCACACCATAGGCAAGAGCCTGCTCGAGGCCGACAGGGTCGAGTACGCGAAGGAAATGATGGACAAGGCCGCGGCCAAGGGCGTGAAGCTCCTGCTGCCCGTGGACAGCATCTGCGCTGCCGAGTTCGCGAAGGACGCCGCCCCCATCGAGGCGGGCGAGGACATCCCCGAGGACCTCATGGGCATGGACATCGGCCCCAAGACCGTCGAGCTCTACTGCGAGGCCGTGAAGGGCGCGGGCACCATCGTGTGGAACGGGCCCATGGGCGTGTTTGAGTTCCCGGCTTTCGCGAACGGCACCTGGAAGATGGCCGAGGCCGTCGCCAACTCCGGCGCGGTGACCATCATCGGCGGCGGCGACAGCGCCTCCGCTGTGGAGAAGAGCGGCCAGGCCGCCAAGATCACCCACATCAGCACCGGCGGCGGCGCTTCCCTCGAGTTCCTTGAGGGTCTGGAGCTGCCCGGCGTCGCCTGCCTGCTTGACAAATAAGGAGCGATCACGATGAACAGAAAATACCGCAAGACCGTTATAGCCGGCAACTGGAAGATGAACAAGCTGGCCTCCGAGGCCAAGCCCTTTGTTGAGGAACTGCGCGCGGCTATGCCCAAGACCAAGACCTGCGAGAGCGTGCTCTGCGTGCCTTTCCCGATAATCCCCGCCATGGCCAAGGTCATGCGCGACAGCCGCCTCGCCTTCGGCGCGCAGGATGTCTCCGCGCACGAATCCGGCGCCTATACCGGCGAAGTCAGCGCCGCCATGCTGGCTGACCTGGGTGTCAAGTACTGCATCGTCGGCCACAGCGAGCGCCGCGAGTACCACGCCGAGAGCGATTCTCTCGTGAACACCAAGGCCAAGGCCCTGCTCGCCGCGGGCATCACGCCCATCATCTGCGTGGGCGAGAGCCTGGAGCAGCGCGAGCGTGAGCTCACCATGGAATACGTCGCCTACCAGGTCAAGGCGGCCCTCGCCGGCATGGACGCCCGTGAGGTCAAGAAGTGCGTCATAGCCTACGAGCCCATCTGGGCCATCGGCACCGGCCGCACCGCCACCGCCGACCAGGCTGAGGAGGTCTGCCGCGAGATCCGCACCGTTATCCGCGGCATGTTCGACGCCCGGACTGCGCGCGCCGTCAGCATCCTCTACGGCGGCAGCATGAACGCCAAGAACTGCGACGAGCTGCTGGCCCAGCCGGATATCGACGGCGGCCTCATCGGCGGCGCTTCGCTCAAGCCCCAGGACTTTGCCCGCATCATCGCCGGCACCGCCGCGGAGTGAGCCATGGAGAATGTAAGACCCACCGCTCTCATCATCCTGGACGGCTACGGCATCGGCAACCCCGGCCCGGACAACGCCATATACACCGCGAACACGCCCGTGATGGACAAGCTGCTGGCCAACTGCCCGCATACTCAGCTCTCGGCCTCCGGCCTCGACGTCGGCCTGCCCGAGGGGCAGATGGGCAACTCCGAGGTCGGCCACACCAACATAGGCGCCGGCCGCGTGGTGTACCAGGACCTGCCTCGCATCACCAATGCCGTGAAGGACGGCAGCTTCTTTGAGAACCCCGCCTACG
Organism: uncultured Eubacteriales bacterium; assembly: GCA_900544295.1. Classification (GTDB taxonomy): domain Bacteria; phylum Bacillota; class Clostridia; order Oscillospirales; family Oscillospiraceae; genus Scatomorpha; species Scatomorpha intestinigallinarum. Next base: position 20,094 of record UQUO01000015.1, read on the forward strand.
TCAAGGCGATGGACGACGCGCTTGCCAAGGGCGGCGCGCTGCACGTGCTCGGCCTGCTGTCCGACGGCGGCGTCCACAGCCATATCACGCATATTTTCGCCATCCTGGAGATGGCCAAGCGCCGCGGCCTGCCGCGCGTGTACGTCCACTGCTTCCTGGACGGGCGCGACGTCGGCCCCAAGACCGGCGCGGGCTACGTCGCCCAGCTCCAGGCCGAGTGCGAGAAGCTCGGCAACTGCAAGATAGCCACCATCCAGGGCCGCTTCTGGGGCATGGACCGCGACAAGCGCTGGGAGCGCCTTCAGAAGGGCTATGACGCCATCGTCCGCGGCATCGGCGCGGGCTGCAAGGGCCCGGTCGAGGCCGTCGAGGCCAGCTACGCCGCCGACATCACCGACGAGTTCGTCGAGCCCGTCGTCTGCTGCAAGGACGGCATGATCCGCTCCGGCGACAGCGTCATCTTCATGAACTTCCGCCCCGACAGGGCGCGCGAGATGACCTGGGCGCTCACCGGGAACCTCCCGGCCGACACGCCGATGAGCTGCGAGGAGCTGGAGCTTAGCTACGTCTGCACCGCGCAGTACGACGCGGCGCTCACCCTGCCCATCGCTTTCCCGCCCGAGCACCTGGACGGCACGATAGGCGAGTATGTCTCCAGCCTCGGCATAAAGCAGTTCCGCGTGGCCGAGACGGAGAAATACGCGCACGTCACCTTCTTCCTGAACGGCGGCGTGGAGAAGCAGTACGAGGGCGAGGAGCGTGTGCTCGTACCCTCCCCGAAGGAGTACCCGACATACGACCTCATCCCGCAGATGAGCGCTGTGGAGGTCAAGGACAAGCTCGTGGCCCGCATGGACGAGGGCGGCTGCGGCCTGTATGTGTGCAACTTCGCCAACTGCGATATGGTCGGCCACACGGGCGTGACTGAGGCGGCGATAACTGCCGTCGAGACCGTGGACAAGTGCCTGGGCGAGGTGATCCAGGCGGCCAAGCGCAACGGCATCTGCGTCGCAGTCACCGCCGACCACGGCAACGCGGACAGGATGGTCGAGCCTGACGGCAGCCCCAACACCGCGCACACGACGAATCCCGTGCCCTTCGTCATCGTCGGCACCGGCGAGCTCAAGCTCCGCACCGGCGGCCGTCTTGCGGACATCGCGCCCACGCTGCTGGAGCTCATGGGCCTGCCCGCGCCGAAGGAAATGACCGGCGTATCCCTCATTGAAAAGTGATTTCAATAAAACATTTTGAAGGAGAATTACAATGAAAGAGTACTTCGAGATCGTTGACGTCACCGCGCGCGAGATACTGGACTCCCGCGGAAATCCGACCGTTGAGGTCGAGGTCACCCTGGACGACGGCACCGTCGGCCGCGCTGCTGTTCCCTCCGGCGCCTCCACCGGCGTCTACGAGGCCTGCGAGCTGCGCGACGGCGACAAGAGCCGTTACCTGGGCAAGGGCGTCAGCAAGGCCGTTGAGAACGTCAACACCGAGATAGCCGAGGCCATGCTGGGCCTGAACGTCCTCGACCAGACCTCCATCGACAAGCTGCTCATAGAGCTGGACGGCACCCCGAACAAGACCCGCCTGGGTGCGAACGCCATCCTGGGCGTGTCCCTGGCCTGCGCCCGCGCCGCTGCCACCGCGCTGAACCTGCCCCTGTACAACTACCTGGGCGGCGTGAACGCCAAGACCCTGCCCGTGCCGATGATGAACATCCTCAACGGCGGCGCCCACGCGACGAACAACGTCGATATCCAGGAGTTCATGATCATGCCTGTCGGCGCGACCAGCTGGAAGGAAGCCCTGCGCATGTGCGCCGAGGTGTTCCACACCCTGAAGAGCGTGCTGAAGGAGAACGGCACTCCCGCCGCCGGCGTGGGCGACGAGGGCGGCTACGCCCCCAACCTGAAGCGTGACGAGGACGCCTTCAAGTGCATCGTCGCGGCCATCGAGAAGGCCGGCTACAAGCCGGGCGAGGACTTCATGCTCGCCATCGACGCGGCTGTTTCGGATTGGTACAACCACGAGGACGGCACCTACACCCTGCCGAAGGCGAAGAAGACCATGACCCGCCAGCAGATGGTCAACATGTGGAAGAAGTTCGCGGACACCTACCCCATCATCTCCATGGAGGACTGCATGGGCGAGGACGACTGGGAAGGCTGGGGCATGCTGACCAAGGCCCTGGGCGACCGCATCCAGCTCGTGGGCGACGACCTGTTCGTCACGAACGTCGAGCGCGTGAAGAAGGGCCTGGAGCTGCACGTTGCCAACGCCGTGCTCATCAAGGTCAACCAGATCGGCACACTGACCGAGACCCTGGACACCATCCAGCTTGCCAACCGCGCGGGCTACACCACCGTCGTCAGCCACCGCTCCGGCGAGACCGAGGACACCACCATCGCGGACCTCGTCGTGGGCCTGAACGCGGGCCAGATCAAGACCGGCGCGCCGAGCCGCACCGACCGCGTCTGCAAGTACAACCAGCTGCTGCGCATCGAGGAGGAGCTCTTCGACGTCGCCCAGTACGCCGGCAAGGACGCCTTCTTCAACCTCAAGAAGTAAGCTGAATATGGCACCAGCGCCCCTGCTTCACGGCGGGGGCGCTTTTTACGGCAACAGGAATGCAGAAGAACATAAGCTGGACTTTGCGCAAAGGGATAAGTTTTTGTATAAGAGCCCGCAGCCCTGTCAATAATAGCCTCCGAAGACACCATTTGCTTCAGGAGGTTATAAGATGGAAGACAAGAAAAACGACTCCGGCCAGAGCAAGCTGGAGGGATTTTTCGCCGGAAAGGGCTTCTACATAGTCCTTTTCCTGTGCATCGCCGTCATAGGAGTGTCGGCGTGGACGCTGCTGTCGTCCGGGAAAAGTGCTGTGCAGAATGTCTCGCTCGACGATATAGAGCTGTCGCAGCCCGTGGTCGCGACCCCCGCGCCTACGGAGGCGGCGGAAACGGTGTGGGAGATACCGGAGGACGCTGTGGAGGTCGTGGCCGAGCCTGAGCAGCCCGAAGTTCAGGCGGAGGCCCCGGCACAGCAGGAGCAGCCGGAGCCCGTCACGGAGCCCCAGGAGGCCGACACGGCCCCTGCCTCCTACGTCTGGCCCGTCTACGGGCAGATTGAAAAGCCCTACGCTATGACGGAGCTTATCTACGACCGCACGATGGCCGACTGGCGCACGCATGACGGCATCGACATCGAGGCCACGCTGGGCGGCCAGGTGCTCGCCGCGGCCGACGGCACGGTGAGCGACATCTATGCGGACGACCTGCTCGGGACCACCGTGGTCATCTCCCACGGCGGCGGCATCGAGAGCGTGTATTCAAACCTCGCGGAGCTGCCCACCGTCACCGTGGGCCAGAGCGTGGCCCAGGGCGACACCATCGGCTCCGTAGGCACGACGGCCCTTGCCGAGGCGGGGGAGGTATACCACCTCCACTTCGCCATGCGCGCCGACGGGCAGAGCGTTGACCCCGCGGAATATTTGCCGAAATTCTGAGAAAAAAGCTATTGACAATTTCGCAAGCATGAGTTAAAATAACGCTTGCTTGCGAAACGGACGATTAGCTCAGCTGGTATGAGCATCCGCTTGACGTGCGGAGGGTCACAGGTTCGAGTCCTGTATCGTCCACCAGCTAAGGCCCCGATATCCATATCGGGGCCTTTTTCAGATTTTGCGCCAGGGGGGATCGAGCGTGAGCGAAAACAGCGGCGGCGGAGCCGAAATAGCCTTAGAAGCGCTGCTCGCGGCGGCGGAGTGCTTTCTCGACAGTGGAGAAGACAGCCGCGCTGTGGAGCAATACAGGTTCATCCTGCGCCTGGAGCCGAACGCGACTGCGCTCTACAATCTCGGCAGTCTCTGCGCGCAGGGACGAGGCACGCCCCGGGACTTCTGCGAGGCGGCGTATTACTTCCGCCGGGCTGCGGAGGCCGGGGACGAGCGGGCCGCAAAGCTGGTGCTCAAATGCGAGCTGGACTATATCCGCGAGGGCCTGGAGGGCCGGAGCGCAGGCGAGCTGTACGAGAGGATGAAGGCTTTTTCCGCGCTGGCCTACCCGGGAGATGCGCCCGATGCCCGCGCGGCTCGGGAGCTGTCGCAGCTTGGCCAGCACCACTATAACCGCCGCGACTACGCCGCAGCGCTGAAGCTGCTGCGCGCCGCCGCCGAGTTTGGGTGCGACGGGGAAGCCCAGAACTGCCTGGGCCTCATCTACAACGCCGGGGCCGGGGTAAGGCGCAGCGACCTCGTCTCGCTCTACTGGTTCGACCGCGCGGCGGACAGCGGCGTGCAGGCGGCGCGCAGGGACAGGGACGGTATCCTGAACGCCTACCGCGCCACGCTCAGCCCGGAGGAGTTCACGGACTACATGCAGCGTGTGGCGCGCTGGTGCGAAAACGGCGGCCCTGAGGTGCCGAGGACGCCGCAGAAAGCCGCCTTCTGGCGGCGCATAGCCGCGTCGAAATAGAGGAAGTAAAGGAGCCGGCTGCTCGTGCAGCCGGCTTTTTCATATCATATGGGGAGTATCTTCGCGCTTATCCTGTCATCAGCGCCTATCTCGATGAGTGCGAAGCTCGGCTGCGGGCCGAGGCCGGAGGTGCCTGGGTTCACAACGGTCATGCCGCCGTAATAGTCGATACGCGCGATGTGCGTGTGGCCGTAGAGCACGAGCCCAGCGCCGGAAAAGTGTGCCGCATTCAGGAGGCTGTCCAGGCCGTACTTCACCGAGTAGCGGTGCCCGTGCGTTGCAAAGACCGTGACGAGCCCGGCCATGAAGGTATCCGTGTCCGGCTCGCGGCGGGCGAAGTCGCAGTTGCCGGGGACGGCGTGCAGCGGGAGCTCAGGGAACTCGCGTGCGAGCTCTGCGCTGTCGCGCAGGTTGTCGCCCAGGTGTACCAGTACGTCGGGTCTCATGCGCCGGACGGCGGAGAGCATGCCGGCGGTGTTCCCATGGGTGTCCGAGAAGACGGCGAGGATCATGTTTATGCACCTCACGGAGAAATTTGAATATAATGCTTCAGAAGGGGTGAAAGGCATGGACATCGAAAAAATCACCGGCGAGCTCGAAAAGAGCGGCAAGGCCGACAAACTCCGCGAGCTGGCCGATTCCGAAGACTGCCGCGCCCTCGGCGCTATGCTCGACGCCGCGGCGGTGGCCAAGGCCGTGGCCAAGGGCGACGGCGAGGCCATAAACGGCATCCTGCGCCAGGTGCTTTCCACCGAGGAGGGCCGGAGAGTTGCGCAGAAGATAAACGAAGCCATGAAATAACAGGAGGTGACCCGCCTTGGACGACTTCGGGGATAAGCTGAACGCCATACTTAACGACCCCGCCGCGCTTTCCCGCATAGGCGAGCTGGCAAAGTCCGTCATGGGCGGGGAGGCCGAGCGTGGGGAGCCCGAGCCGGAGCTCGACCCCGGGCTCATAAGCCGTGTCATGGGCCTTTTGAAGCGCAACGGCGTAAAAAGCGAGGAGCGCGCGCTGCTGGAGGCGATGAAGCCCTTCCTTTCCGAGCGGCGGCGCGAGAAAATGGATAAGGCGATGAAGCTGGCCCGGCTGGCAGGCCTTGCGGGCATTGCCGCCGCGGAGTTTGGCCTTGGCGAGAAGGAGGAGGGCGATGTATAACCGCTATGACGGCAACACGGGCCGCTATGTGCGCATGCCCGAGCCGGAAAGACCGGAGCCAAGCGCGCTGCGCCGTCCGCCGCCCGCCCAGCGCCCGCGCGAGGAGCCGCGCAGGAACGAGGCAGGGCCGCCTCCCGCAAGGAGAGACGGCCCTTATGCGCCGCGCAGACGCGCCCCTGAGCCCGCGCGGGAACCCGGCGGCCTGCTGCCTCGCGGGATTACGGACGCCCTGAGCGGCCTGCTGCGGGGCGGCCTTGAGACGGAAGACCTGCTGCTCATGCTCATCCTCTACCTCATGTACCGCGAGAGCGGGGACAAGGAGCTCCTCATCGTCCTCGGCGCTATGCTGCTGCTCTGAGGCTCATTCCTCCTCCGGCGCGGGGGAGATGGGGACGCCCGGCAGGGCAAACATGTCCTCGCTCGGGGCGCTCAGCTCCGGGGCGGAGGAGGTCATCTGATAAACAAGCTCCTCCCCGTCGTACACGCGCGCGCCCATGAGCAGGCCGGTGGAGACGGAGATATATACGCAGCTCGTATAACCAAAATCGCCGGAGACGTACTCTACATAGATGCAGGATTCGCCGCCGAACTGCTCATAGCTCGTGCTGGAGATGGAGGAGACGGGCAGCTCCAGCAGCTCGTCATAGCTGATGCAGCGCAGCCATTCATCCACCCCGGCGTCATCCAGCTTGTCGGAGCTGAATACCTCCTCGGAGTAGTCGTACCAGATGTAGAGCGTCCCGTCCGAAATGAGGATGTTGCGGACAACGCCGTCCTTTTCCACGCGGATCCTGCTCCTGTCGTGGTCCACCCAAACGGCCAGCTCGGTGCTGCTGTTGCCGCCGGGCCAGAAGTCCTCGACGGTGACCGTCCTGGAATAGCTGTCGGCACAGGTGAGCATGGAGACTACGGCCTGGACGGTGTCCGGCGTGAGGCTGACGGTGTCCTGTTCGCTGCCGCCAGGGCCAGCGGAGCTGTCCGTCGGCTCGGCGGTGGGCAGCTCGACGGGTACGGTGTCAACATTGTGCTCCATGCCGAACAGGGCATAGATGATGACGGCCGCCGTCAGCGCCAGCAGCAGTATTATGATGAACTTGGACCTTTTGCTCATTGGGCAGTGAACTCCTCCGGCCTCCGGTCGGATAGCCCGAAGGCGTAGCATATGGCGTCCGCTATCCTCGGACAGGCCCTGCCGTCGCCGTAGGGATTCACGGCGTGGGCCATCCTGTCGTAGGCCGCCTTGTCGGTCAGCAGTTCTGCGGCGAGGGCCTCGATGCGCTCGCGCTCCGTACCGGCGAGGACCACCGTTCCGGCGTCCACGGCCTCGGGCCGCTCCGTCTCGCGGCGCAGCACCAGGACAGGCTTGCCCAGGGCAGGGGCCTCCTCCTGGAGACCGCCCGAGTCCGTCATGACCATGTAGCTCTTGGCCATGAGCCTGTGCATGTCCACGGCCTCCAGCGGCTCTATAAGCCGCAGGTTGGGCAGGCCGGAGAGCAGCTCGCCCGCCGCCTCGCGCACAACCGGGCTCAGGTGGACGGGGTAGACGAATATGACGTCCGGGAAGCGCAGCGCCGTGTTCCGCACGGCCTCAAAAATGTTGCGCATGGGCTTCCCGTAGTTTTCGCGCCGGTGACAGGTGAGCGTCACGACGCGGTGATTTACATAATCTATATCCGCCAACTCGGGGCTGGTGAAGCCCTCGCCGGAGGCGGTGTAGCGGAGCGCGTCTATGACGGTGTTGCCCGTTATCCAGACGCTGCCCTCGACGCCCTCGCGCCGGAGGTTTTCGGCGTTGCGGGCCGTGGGGGCGAAGTGGAAGGAGGCGATCTGGCCGGTCAGGCGGCGGTTCATCTCCTCGGGCCAGGGGCTCCAGCGGTCGAAGGTGCGCAGGCCGGCCTCGACGTGGCCGACGGGTATGCGCGCGTAGAAGGCGGCGAGGGAAGCGGCGAAGGTGGTGGTCGTGTCCCCGTGGACGAGGACGAGCCCGGGCTTTTCCGCCTCGAACACCGGGCCGAGGCCCTGGAGCACTCGGGAGGTGATGTCTGCGAGGCTCTGGCCGCTCTTCATGATGTTGAGGTCGTGCTCCGGCGTGATGCCGAACTCGCGCAGTACGCTGTCCAGCATCTCGCGGTGCTGGGCGGTTACGCAGACCACGCTCTCAAGCTGGGGCCTGCGCTCAAGCTCCAGGACGAGGGGGGCCATTTTGATGGCCTCGGGCCTCGTGCCGAAGACGGACATGACTTTAAGTCTTGACATCCTTGTCCTCCAGAGGTTCACAGGTGGTGGGGTCTACGGGCGGGTGGTACTTGTGGCCGCGCAGCGTGCGCTGGATGAAGATGCCGACGGCTACGGCGGATGCCGCGGCTATGATAACGAGGTAGAGCCGGACGGAGCCACTGGTGGCCAGCACGACGGCGCACAGGCCGAGTATTGCGGAGATGGAGTAGAGGATGGCCACGGCCTGCTTCTGGGAAAGGCCCATGTCGATGAGCCGGTGATGCAGGTGGCCGCGGTCAGGGTGCATGGGGCTCTGCCCGTGGATGAGCCTGCGGAAGAAGGCGCAGGTCGTGTCAAAAAGGGGCAGGGCCAGGGCCAGGATCGGCACGATAAAGGTGACGATGGCGTAGAACTTGAACATGCCGACGACGGACACCGTCGAGAGCACATAGCCCAAAAGCAGCGCGCCGGTGTCGCCCATGAAGATCTTCGCCGGGTTGAGGTTGTAGGGCATGAAGCCCACGCAGGCGCCCATGAGCGCCGCGAGTATGACGGCCACATTGCCCTCAGCCACCAGCAGGGCCACGACGAACATCGTGACCGAGGAGATGGTGGAGACGCCGACGGCAAGCCCGTCCAGCCCGTCGATGAGGTTCACGGAGTTCGTGATGCCGACTATCCAGAGCACGGTGACGGGAACGGCGAGCACGCCGAGGATGAGGGCCTCGTTTTCGCTGAAGATGTTGGGGTTCATGAGGACCTCGATGACGACGCCGTGGGCGACGGCCACGACGGCGGCGACGATTTGGACGATGAGCTTCACCCAGGCCCGCAGCGAGATGATGTCGTCAATGGCGCCGCAGGCGACGATGAGGACGGCCCCGAGCAGGATGCCGCGCACCTGGCGGGTGATGTCTGCAAAGAGGACGACGCTGAGGATGAAGCCGAGGAAAATGGCAAGACCGCCCATGCGGGGGATGGGGTGGTCGTGGACGCGGCGCGCGTCCTTCGGCACGTCTATCGCGCCGACCTTCTGGGCGAAGGTCTTGACGATGGGCGTGGAGGCGAAGCTGACAGCGAAACCGACGGCTATGGCGAGAAGCGCGCGAAGCCACAGCTCTGTGTTGAGGAACATAGCTCACACTCCCGAATACCGCCGCGCCGGGAGCTTCTCCGGCGCGGCGGAAGCAGATTGCTGAAATTGTGTCGCGCCGCTTCAGCGCGCGATGAAGCCCAGCTTCTTGTAGACCTTGCGGAGGGTCTTGCCCGAGGCTGCGGCGGCCTTTTCCGCGCCCATGCGGTATACGCTCTCAAGGTAGGCCTTGTCCGCGAGCATGCGGGTGGCCTCCTCACGGATGGGCCGCAGCTGTTCCACAACGGCCTCGCCAACGGCGGTCTTGAAGGCGCCGTAGCCCTTGCCGAGGAAGTCCTTTTCGATCTCGTCGAAGGACTTGCCCGTGGCGCAGGAATAGATCTGCATGAGGTTCGCAACGCCCGGTTTCTCAGCGGGGTCGAAGCGGACGCAGTTTTCGGAGGTGTCCGAATCCGTCACGGCCCTCTTGAACTTGCGCATGATGTCCTCGGGCTTTTCCATGAGGTGGACGCAGCCGTTGGGGTCCTTGTCGGACTTGGACATCTTGCTGGTGGGGTCGGTGAGGCTCATGATGCGCGCGCCGACACGCGGGATGTAGGCCTGGGGCACGGTGAAAACGTCGCCGTAGATGTTGTTGAAACGGATGGCCACGTCCCGGCAGAGCTCGACGTGCTGCTTCTGGTCGTCCCCGACGGGGACGAAGTCCGCCTGATAGAGCAGGATATCCGCCGCCATGAGGGCGGGGTAGGTGAACAGGCCGCCGTTTATATTGTCTGCGTGCTTGGCGCTCTTGTCCTTGAACTGGGTCATGCGGGAAAGCTCACCGAACATGGTGAAGCAGTTGAGCACCCAGCCGAGCTCCGCGTGCGCGGGCACGTGGCTCTGTATAAAGAGCGTGACCTTGTGCGGGTCCAGGCCGCAGGCGATGTACTGCGCGAGCTGCTCCAGCGTGCGGCGGCGCAGGTCGGCAGGCACCTGGCGCACGGTTATGGCGTGCATGTCCACGATGCAGTAATAGGCGTTGTAGTCGTCGATCATGTCCACCCAGTTCCGGATGGCGCCCATGTAGGAGCCGAGCGTCAAATCACCGGAGGGTTGGATGCCGGAGAACATGGTTTTTCTTTCATCCATCGAAAAAGACCTCTAATCCTTACAGTGTGGAGCGCGCGAGGGGCGCGCCTTGCTTATTTTTTGAGTCCGCAGTCCGCGGCGAGCTTGGCAAAGGCGGCCATGCTGCGCTTAATCATGTCGCCGCTGACGCAGTAGGCGAGCCTGACGTAGCCTTCGCAGCCAAAGGAGGCGCCGGGGACGAGCAGGAGGTTGTACTTCTTGGCGAGGGCCACGAACTCCGGCTCAGGCACCGGGGTCTTGACCCAGAGGTAGAAGGCGCCGGCGGGGTACTCACATTCGTAGCCCAGCTCGTGCAGGCCGTTGTAGAGCAGCTTGCGGTTGGCGTCATAGGCGGCGATGTCGGTGGAGGCGTCGAGGCACCTTGCGACAGCCAGCTGCATGAGGCTGGGCGCGTTGACGAAGCCGAGCATGCGGTTGGCGACGACGGCGGCGTCGATTATGAGCTGCGCGTCCACGATGTCGGAGGGGATGACGAGATAGCCGATGCGCTCGCCCGGCAGGGAGAGGCTCTTCGACCAGGAGTAGCCGACAATGGTGTTCTTGCAGCAGTCGGGCAGCCAGGGGACCTCGGCCCCGTCGTAAGCGAGCTCACGGTAGGGCTCGTCCGCGATGACGTAGATGACCGTGCCGAATTCCTTGCCCTTCTCCTCCAGCAGGGCGCCGAGCTTCTTGAGCATCTCCGCAGAGTAGATGACGCCGGTGGGGTTGTTGGGGTTGTTCAGGATGATGGCCTTGGTCTTGGGCGTGACGGCGGCGGCAATGGCGTCTATGTCGGGCATGAAGCCGTTTTCCGCCGCGGCGGGGACGACGACGACCTTGGCGTCGGCGTTGCCGATGTAATTGTTGTACTCGAAGAAGTAGGGGGAGATGACGATGACCTCGTCCCCCGGGTTGCAGAGCACGCGGAGGATGACGTTCAGGCCGCCGGCGGCGCCGACGGTCATTATGATGTTGTTTTCGTTGTAATCGGTGCCGAAGCGGCGGTTCAGGGAATCAGCCACGGCCTTGCGGACGGCGGGGAAGCCGGCGTTGGCGGGGTAGCCGTGTACAGTCATGGGGTCGTCGTTCGTGATGATGTCAACGATGGCGTCTTTCACCGCGTCGGGGGGAGCAAAATAGGGGTTGCCTATGGAAAAGTCAAAGACGTTTTCGGGGCCGAACTCATCGGCGAGACGCTTGCCTTCTTCGAACATCGCGCGAATGGCGCTGCCGCCGGCGGCCAGCTTTATCATTCTTTCACAAATCAATGTCTCTTCCTCCTCGTTCAGAAATTACGCCCACTTTGTGAACGCCCATACCTAATCCGTATTTTAGCACATTTTTCTCGCTTTTACAATATTGACAAAGGGTATATGATAAAATAAGATAAAGAGGTTTTCCGGGGAATAATTGTACGGAGGCTGCTTAAATGAAGGATAAAAGCTGGTTTGAAGCCATGGAGGCGCGCATACCCAAGGGCGAGGTACGTACCCGCTTCGCGCCGAGCCCGACGGGCTACATGCACGTCGGCAACCTGCGCACCGCGCTCTACACCTATCTCATCGCGCGCCGCGCCGGCGGCAAGTTTATACTGAGAATAGAGGATACCGACCAGGGCCGCCTCGTCGAGGGCGCCGTGGACGTCATATACAAGACCATGCGCGAGTGCGGGCTGTCGCACGACGAGGGCCCGGACGTGGGCGGCCCCGTCGGCCCCTACGTGCAGACCGAGCGCCGCTCGCTCTACATGGATTATGCCGAGCTGCTCATAGAGCGCGGCCACGCCTACCGCTGCTTCTGCGAGAAGACCGAGGAGGCCGCCGAGGGCTTCAAGCATGAGGACGACCCCTGCCGGAGCCTCTCGAAGGAGGAGTCCGACGCGCGCGCCGCTGCGGGCGAGCCCTTCGTCATCCGCCAGCGTATCCCGCACGAGGGCGCGACCACCTTCCACGACGAGATCTTTGGCGACATCACCGCCCCGAACGCCGACCTCGACGACCAGGTGCTCATGAAGCGCGACGGCCTGCCCACCTACAACTTCGCCAACGTCATAGACGACCACCTCATGGGCATAACCCACGTCGTGCGCGGCACGGAGTACCTCTCCAGCGCGCCGAAGTATAACCTCCTCTATGAGGGCTTCGGCTGGGAGGTCCCGAAGTATGTCCACTGTTCGCCCGTCATGCGCGACGCGCACAACAAGATGTCGAAGCGCCACGGCGACCCCTCCTACGAGGACCTGATCGCCCAGGGCTATCTCACCCCCGCCGTTGTGAACTACGTCGCCCTCCTGGGCTGGAGCCCCGGCGGTGAGCGCGAGATATATTCGCTCAAGGAGCTGGAGCAGGTATTTGACCTCCACGGCCTGTCGAAGTCCCCGGCCATCTTCGACATTGAAAAGCTCCGCTGGCTGAACAGCGAGTATATCCGCTCCATGCCGCCCGAGGACTTTGCCGCGGCCGCGGAGCCCTATATCCGCGAGGCGGTGAAGAACCCGGCCATAGACCCCGCCGCCATCGCCGCGCTCCTGCAGCAGCGCACCGAGGTGCTGACGGATATCCCGGGTAAGCTCGGCTTCTTCGACGCGCTGCCCGAGTACGGGCTGGAGCTTTTTGAGAACAAGAAGTCGAAGTCCACGCCGGAGAGCGCGAAGAAGTTTCTGGCCCTTGCCATAGAGCGCCTGGAGACGCTGCCCGGCTGGGACGACGAGGGCATCCTCGAATCGATGAAGGCTCTGGCCGAGGCCGAGGGCGTGAAAAACGCCGCAGTCATGTGGCCGGTGCGCATAGCCGTCTCCGGCCAGACCGTGACCCCCGGCGGTGCGGTTGAGCTTTGCCGCATCCTTGGCCGGGAGGAGACGCTCGCCCGTCTCCGCGCGGGCCTTAAAAAGCTCGGCTAAAAATTGCATATTGTGAAAACGCCTCTTTCGGAGAAAATACCGGAGGAGGTGTTTTTTAATATGATGAAAAAGTCAACTGCATATATCATCATAGCCGTCCTGAGCGTCGCGCTCATCGTGACGGGACTTTTTGCCTGGAATGAGAGCCAGAACGGCCTTAACGCCATGCGCGCAGGTCAGTCCTACGGCAGCGTAGCCATGGGCGAGCTGGCCTCGTCGCTGAACTCCATGGATGAGGCGCTGCGTGAGAGCACCTATGCGACGAACGCCCCGCTTTTCTCGCAGCTGTGCGCCAAAGCGGCGGCCAATGCGTCCGGAGCGGTGAGCGCGCTGGCTGCGATGCCGTATACCACGACGGAGCTTGAGAAGCTCTCGGGCTATATAAACAGCGCGGGCGACTGGGCGCTCTGGCTCTCGCGCGAGGGCGCCGAGGGCAGGCTGCCCGACGAGGAGACGATGGAACAGCTGCGCGAGATATCCGAGTCCGTGTCGGACCTTGCGTCCCAGGCTACCCAGCTCGGTACCCAGTTTTCCGAGGGCGCGTTGAAGCTCGACAGCTACGCCGCCTGCGCCGACGACGGGGAAGAGGGTACCGTGGGCTGCGAGCTGCGCCGCATAGACTCCGAGCTGGATGAGTTCCCCGAGCTGGAATATGACGGCAAGTATTCCGCCTCTGCGCTGTCCGTCACGGCAAAATCGCTCGACGGTGCCGAGAGCGTCACGGAAGAAGAGGCAAAGGCCGTCGCAGCGGATTTCCTGGGCGTCCCGCAGTCGGAGCTGGAGAGCGTGGGCCGCGCCTCCTGCGATCTGCCCTGCTGGAGCTTCAGCGTCGGGGACGGCGAGGGCGACTTCCGCATGATAAGCGTCTCCGAGCAGGGCGGACAGGTGCTGAGCGTCACCGGCTCCCGCCGGGTGAGCTCGCCGCAGCTGAACGCCGAGCAGGCGCAGGCGGCCGCGGAGGACTTCCTGGAGCAGGCCGGCATGAACGTCACGCAGCTGCTCTCATCGTCGGAGGACGGCGGGCTTGCCGCCTTCACCTTCGCGGGCAGCGAGAACGGGGTGGTGTACCCGGCTGATGCCGTGAGCATATCCATCGCGCTCGACGACGGCTCCGTGTGTTCCTACGACGCCACGAACTATATCCTGAACCACACCGAGCGCGACCTGGGCGAGCCCTCCATAAGCGCCGAACAGGCGGCGGAGGCCCTGCCTGCGGAGCTTAAGGCTGCCTCTCCCATGCTGATGGCCGCGCTGACAGAGGGCGGCGGAGAGCGGCTGTGCTACGTTTTCCCCTGCGAAGCTGAGGATGGCTCTACCGTCACGGTCTACGTGGACGCGAAAACCGGCGAACAGACCAAAATTGAAATAGGCCGCACTTGACGAACGGCCCGGAAAAGAGTAATATTATGTTAGCATTTTATGCAGAAATGTATAATATTACTCTTCAAGGAACGGAGGAACCTCCATGAGCTTTATTCCTCGCGTGACCTGCCGCCGCTGCGGCCGGCAGTTTTCCGGGATGAGAGGCCGCTGCCCATATTGCGGCACGCGGCGCGTCCGCCAGAGCGAGCGGGTACCCGGCCCCACGCCCGGCGAAGATATGTCTACGCCCTCCGGCCAGAGGGCGGCTGTGAACGCGCGCTGGCAGCTCATTTTCGGCGCCATCCTGCTCGTTGCGGTCATTTTGGCCGTCGTCGTGCTCATTTCCATGAGCCTGAACAGCGGCGGCGTCACCAAGCCCTCGCCCACCGTGCCCGTCGTGCCGAGCGCGAACGAGCTTACCGACCCGACCGTTCCCCCGACCGCGACGCCCACGCCCACGCCCACCCCGACGATCGAAAGCGTCACCATCTATTATGGCAGCGAGCCTCTTGGTGATGATGTGACCATCTCCGCGCCGCTGACCGCTACAGCCTCCATCTGGCCCATGACGGTCGAGATTCCCGCGGAGGCGATAGTCTGGGAGAGCAGCGACCCGAACGTCGTTAAGGTCGAGGTCAGCGCTGACGACCCGACCCGCTGCACCCTCACCGGCGTAGGTTCCGGCAGCTGCAACGTCACCGTCACCGTCTACGGCGCCAGCGACACCGCCATAGTCCGCTACGTCGGTTGACGAAAAGCGAATACTGAACAGCGGCCGCATACAGCGGCCGCTGTTTTTATGCTTGACAATAGTACGAATTCGTATTATACTAAAATACGGATTCGTACTGAACAGGAAGGGGGACGCGATAGATGGAGGATAAGGAGGTCCAGATACGCCGAATAATGCTGAGTCTGAACCGCATAGACGAGATATATTACCGCTGGGGCCGGAAGGTGGGGATAAAGGAGAACCTGCTGGCGCTCCTGTACGCGCTGAGCGACGGCGGCCACTATACGCAGAAGCAGATATGCGAGGAGTGGCTCATTCCGAAGACGACGATAAACACGCTCATAAAGGAATGTGTCCGCGACGGCCTGATAGTCCTGCGGCACGAGCCTCACAGCAAGGAGAAGCTGATATGCCTGACGGAGGCGGGGCGGCAGCACAGCGACGAGGTGCTGCGGACGCTGAAGCAGGCGGAGGCGCGGGCTTATGACGAGACGCTGAAGAGGTGCGGAGCGGGCATAACGGAAGTTTTTGAAGAATTTGCGGCGCGGCTGCAGGAAGCCTGCGAGGACGCCGCGCCGGGAGGCTCCCCTTGAAGGGGACAAAAAGACCGGGGTCGGAGGACCCGTAAATATACTATGAAAAACCGATTATCACAGGAATTCAATACACATACCCTTATAAGATTTGCCATGCCGACCACGGTGATGCTGGTTTTTATGTCCCTGTACCAGATGGTGGACGGCGTGTTCGTTGCGAACCTTGTGGGCGAAAACGCCCTTTCGGCGCTAAATATAGTCTATCCTGTCCCGAGCGCCATAATAGCAGTTTCTATCATGCTGGCCACGGGCGGCAGCGCCGTTATAGCCCGGAACATGGGGGAGAAGAGGGAGCGGGAAGCCAAAGAGAATTTCACCCTCATAATCGTCGCCGGCCTGGTGGTCGGTGCGGCGTTCACGGTCTTCGGGCTGCTGTTTCTGGAGGAGATAGTCCTCGCACTGGGCGCGACGCCCAGCCTCTACGGTTACTGCTGCGACTATCTGCGCGTGCTGCTGGCGGCTGCGCTGCCTGCGGTGTTCCAGATGCTTTTCCAGACCTTTTTCGTGACCGCGGGCAAGCCAGCGCTGGGCCTTGTGACGACCATCATAGGCGGCTGTGTGAACGTCGTCTTCGACTATGTGTTCATAAAGCTCTGCGGCATGGGCGTCACTGGCGCGGCTATCGCTACCTCCATGGGCTACGCCGTCCCGGCGCTGGCCGGGCTGCTGTATTTCTCGTTTAACCGCAGGGGGACGCTGTGCTTTGTCCGGCCGGTTTTCAGGAAAGGGGTTCTGCTGCACAGCTGCGCCAACGGCTCGTCTGAGATGGTGAACAACATAGCCGTCTCCATAACGACCTTTATATTCAACAAGCTGATGCTGAAATACGCGGGGGAGGCCGGGGTCGCGGCCATAACCGTGGTGCTGTACGCGCAGTTTTTGATGACCTCGGCGTTCATGGGCTTTTCCGGCGGCGTTGCTCCGGTCATAAGCTATAACTACGGCCGGAGGAACGACGCGCAGCTCAGGAAGATATTCAGGATATCCATAGGCGCGGTGACCGCCGCATCTGTGCTGGTGTTTGCGTTTTCGGAGCTGTTTTCCTCGGTGGTCATAGGCGTGTTCGCCTCGCCTGGCAGCGAGGTGTTCCGCCTGGCGAAGCACGGCTTTGCAGTGTTCGGCGTGAACTTCCTGTTTGCCGGGCTGAATATCTACGCCTCGGGCATGTTCACGGCCTTTTCGGACGGCCTGGTGTCAGCGGTCATCTCGTTTTTGCGGACGCTGGTGTTCCTGGTCGCGTCGATGCTCATACTGCCGATGCTGCTGGACATAGACGGCGTGTGGCTAGCCGTCCCCGCCGCAGAGGCCCTGGCCTTCATTGTGTCGGTCTACTATCTCGTGAGCCGGCGAAAGAAATACCACTACGCCGGCAAAACGGATTAAACCAAAACCCGGCCCCAAGCAACCGCCTGGGGCCGGGTTTTTTATTTGAACTGCTCAACGATCCGGCAGAGAAGCTCCTTCTGCCCGGGCGACAGCGCAACCCAGCGCTGGAAGAAGACGTACTGCTCATCCGTAAGCTCGACGAGATTCCCATCTGCGAAAAACTGCGACAGGGTGATGCCGAAGCTGCCGCAGATATTCTCAAGCGAAGCGATGCTGGGCTGGTAATTGCGGTTAAAGATATTGGAGATCGTGGACTGAGAGACCCCGCACTCCTTGGCCAGCCGGTACTCCGACCACCCGCGCTCCTCCATCAGCTGCCGAATACGCTCTTGGGTATTTATAGATATCACCACCATGAGGTTATTATAGTACGCAATTGTGAAGCAATATACTTCCCAAAGTATTGACAATACTTCACAAATGGGTTATATTTCTTGTGAAACCAGCTGCACCAGGTGAGTGCAGATAAGTCTTTTGGGGGTATATGTATGAAAAAGAGGTTGTTAGCACTTTTGTTAGTAGTTTTGATAATGGGGTCGTTTTTGACGACCGGCGCCTCAGCGGCAAACTACGACGCTTCGGCGGCTGTGGCTTATGCCGCTGCAAATTGGAACAGCAATGAAAACCCTTATTGCGACCAATTTGTAAAAGCGTGCTTAAAAGCAGGCGGCATTACAATAACCGTCGGTGGAGTTGGTGCCGTGAAAAAGGCTGTTGAGGCATATGGCACTTCATACGAGCTAACAAAAAATGGCAGTTCAATATTGGCCAGTGAAAATGAAGGAAAAATAGCAGCAGGTGATCCTATTTTCTATTATTGTTCGAGCTGTGGGGAATTCGTCCATGTTGCAATATGCGGTGGGATTAATAGCGAAGGAAAAGCCACGGCATATGGTCACAATAATAAATGGAACAATATCTCTAACATTGCTGGCTATTATCACGGAACACATAGTGGGAACGTCATATGACGCAATGTGCTGGGCCGTGGCCTGCGGCATAGTAGAGGGCGGCGACGGCGGCGCCCTCAGCCCCAACGCGGGCATAACCCGCGCCCAGGCGGCTGCGATATTCATGAGATACGCCGAGCTGTGAGCATAAGATTAAAATTCCCGGGCCAAGCGGCCCGGGAATTTTCTTATCTTCCCTCCTCGATCGAGGCGAGGTCCATGTATTCGTCGTAGGTACACATCCTGTCCGTGATGGAGCCGTCGGGGTTAATTTCGATTATGCGGTTGGCTACGGTTTGGGTGAGCTGGTGGTCGTGGCTGGAGAATATGATGTTGTGCGGGAAAGCCTCAAGGCCGTTGTTCAGGGCGGCGATGCTCTCAAGGTCGAGGTGGTTCGTCGGCTGGTCGAGCAGCAGTACGCTCGCGCCGGAGAGCATGAGCTTCGAGATCATGCAGCGCACCCGCTCGCCGCCGGAGAGCACGTTTACGGGCTTGTACACCTCGTCGCCAGAGAAGAGCATACGCCCAAGGAAGGTGCGCAGATAGCTCTCGCGCTTGTCCTCCGAAAACTGCCGCATCCAGTCCATGATGGAGAGCTCACAGCCCTCGAAGTAGGCGCTGTTGTCTGTGGGCATATAGCCCTGCGTCGTCGAGACGCCCCACTTTATCTCGCCCGAATCCGGCTCCTCCTCGCCCATGAGCAGCTTGAAGAGCAGCGTCACGGCCAGCTCGTTGCGGCTGATGACGGCGATCTTGTCCTCCTTACCCATGATGAAGCTCACGTTTTTGAGGACCGGTACGCCGTCTACGGACTTGCAGAGGTCCGTGACAAAGAGCCTGTCCTTACCCGGCTCGCGGTTGGCTTTGAATCCGACCCAGGGATAGCGGCGGGAGGAGGCGGGCAGCTCCTCGACGGTGAGCTTGTCCAGCAGTTTCCGGCGGCTCGTCGCCTGGCGGGACTTCGATTTGTTGGCCGAGAAGCGGCGGATGAAGTTCTGCAGTTCCTCGATTTTCTGCTGGGCCTTCTTGTTCTGGTCCTTTATGAGCTTCTGGATGAGCTGGCTGGACTCGTACCAGAAGTCGTAGTTGCCGACGTACATCTTTATCTTGCCGTAGTCTATGTCCACGATGTGCGTGCAGACGTTGTTGAGGAAATAGCGGTCGTGGCTGACTACGAGTACGGTGCCCTCGTAGTCCATGAGGAAGTCCTCAAGCCAGACGACGCTTTTGAGGTCAAGGTTGTTCGTGGGCTCGTCGAGCAGGATGATGTCCGGCTTGCCGAAGAGGGCCTGGGCCAGCAGCACCTTGACCTTGAGGCGCGGGTCCATGTCGGCCATGAGCGTGTCGTTGAAGGCGGTGTCCACGCCGAGGCCTTGGAGTATCTTGCCCGCGTCCGACTCGGCCTCCCAGCCGCCGAGCTCCGCGAACTCCTCCTCCAGCTCCGAGGCGCGGATGCCGTCCTCGTCCGTGAAGTCGGCCTTTTCGTAGATGGCGTCCTTCTCCTTGCCGCACTCGTACAGGCGCGGGTTCCCCATTATGACGGTGTCGAGCACAGTGTAGGCGTCGTACATGCCCTGATTCTGCTTAAGTACGGACATGCGGGCCTTGGGGTCCACATAGACGTGCCCGCCCGTGGAGTCGATCTCGCCCGAGAGTATTTTGAGGAAGGTGGACTTCCCTGCGCCGTTGGCGCCGATTATGCCGTAGCAGTTGCCGGCGGTGAATTGCAGGTCAACATTGGAAAAAAGCACCTGCCCGCCGTATTGCAGGCTGAGGTTTTCAACAGTTATCATGGCGTTTCTCTCCCCGAAAGTTCTCTCACAAGCATACCACAGCGCGCGGGACTTTATCAAGGGGAGTTTGCCCGCGCCGGGGCTCGGCGCGGGCAGTTTTCAAGTCAGGCCGAGGCGGGCGGTCTCGCGCCAGGCGGCGTCGGTGAGGCCGGTGAAGTCCACAAAGGGGCGGTAGACGGCCTCCAGCTCGTCGTGCAGGCTTTTGGCGGCGGCAAGGCTCAGCATAGCCATGTCGCAGAGCCCGGCGGCCATGCGCTCCTCGGCCTTGAGGGCGCGGCGCGCGGCACGGTCCTCCGCGGCGGCGGGCAGCAGGTCGAGATGCAGGCAGCGGCAGGTCTCCGGCAGCTCCGTCCCGTCCCGCAGGTCGGCCACGAAGCCGAGGCCCAACGCCGGGATGGCCATCGCCTCCAGCGCCCCGGGCAGCAGCCAGTGCGGGCAGAGCACGCAGTCCAGCCCTCGGGAGAGCGTCTCCTCCGCCATGGTCTGCATAAAGGCCGTGGCGAGGCCGAAGCGGCCCTCCAGCCGGTAGACGCGAGCGCAGAGTCCGGGCAGGGTGCCGGTCAGAAATACCCGGCCCTTGCAGCTGGCCCCGCCAAGGTAGCGCCGCGTGAGGCGCCCGCGCTCCGCGCCCTTTTTGGCACGGGGCAGCTCCCGCCCGGCCATGGACAGCGCGCGCTTTGCCGCCGCTTCACGGTCAGCAGCGCAAAGCCAGGCCCCGGCAAGGCCTGTGGATGCCCTGCCAGCAGCTGCGAGCAGGGAATAGGCCCGCGCGTAGTGAGCCCGGTAGGCCGCTGTAAGCCCCTCAAGCCGCGCGGCCTCTCCCCGGGAGCGGGCCGTGTCGCAGAAGGCGCCCAGGTTCAGGTAGTCACCCCCGGCGCCGAAACAGGCAGGGTCCAGGATGTGCGGGGCCGTGCCGTCGGCATAGCCGAGACGCAGAGCTGGGATGTAGACCCCGTCCAGAGAATCCGGGTCGCCGGAGCAGAGGATGTATTCCACCTCCAGCCCCTTCTTCTCCGCCGCCTCGCCTATGTGCCGCATGAAGCTCGATTTCCCGCAGCCCGGCCCGCCCTTTATGATGCGCAGGAAGTCGCCCTCGCCACGGCAGAAGTCCTCGTAGAGCGAGCGGAAACCCTCGGCCGAGTTCGCGCCGAGGAACCAGCGCGTTGTTTGCTGCTTTTCCATATATGCATACCCCTCAAACACGTTTTCCTTACAACTTATGCCGCGCGCCGCGCGATTGACAACGCGCCGGGGGCAGGGTATAATTCCCGCGGTGAGGTGAGACGCATGTATAAATTGATACTCTTTGATTTCGACGGCACCGTCTTCGACACCGGCGAGGGCATCATGAAGAGCGTACAGTACGCCGCCCTGGCCTTCGGCTATGACGAGCCGGACTACACCGCCCTGCGCTGCTTCGTCGGGCCGCCGCTGGTGGAGAGCTTCATGCGGCGCTACGGCGTCGATATGGAAAAGGCCAGGGCCATGACGGCAAAGTACCGCGAGCGCTATTCTGTACAGGGCCTTGCGGAGTGCTCCGTCTATCCGGGCGTGCCGGAGCTGGTGCAGCGCCTGCGCGACAGGGGCGCGAAAGTCGTCGTCGCCACCGGCAAGCCCACGAAGTTCACCGTGGACATACTTGAGAGCGCGGGCCTCGGCGGCCTCTTCGACGATGTGCTCGGCAGCGAGTTCGACGGCACGCGCGGCCAGAAGTGGGAGGTCATCGCGGAGCTCCTCGCCCGCCACGGCTCCGAGGGCGCCGTCATGGTGGGCGACAGGGACAACGACGTGAACGGCGCAAAGAAATGCGGCATCCCCTGCGTCGGCGTCGCCTGGGGCTACGCCGAGCCCGGAGAACTGCTCGCGGCAGGCGCTGTATCTCTGGCTCAGACAGTGGATGAGCTGGAAGATATCCTAACAAGATAGATTGGGCTTGACTCTATCCTTATAAGATAGTAAAATGTCTTATATGGATAGGGTCATTTTACATTCGGATATAAACGCCTGCTATGCGAGCGTGGAGCTGCTCTTCCGCCCGGAGCTCCGGGGCAGGCCGGTGGCCGTGGGCGGGGACGAGGAGCGCAGGCACGGAATAGTCCTGGCCAAATCGGAGGAGGCGAAGCGGGCCGGGGTGAAGACGGGCATGACGCTCTGGCAGGCGCGCACGCTCTGCCCGGAGCTGGTGGTGCTGCCGCCGCGCTTTGACCGCTATATCCACTACTCGCGCGAGGTGCAGCGCATCTACTCCGAGTACACGGACAGGCGGGAGCCCTTCGGCATAGACGAGAGCTGGCTGGACATCACGGGCTGCCTGCGCGCGGGCGAGGGCGAGCGCTGCGCCAAGGAGATAGGCGCGCGGATAAAGCGGGAGCTGGGTCTGACGGTGAGCGTCGGGGTCTCGTGGAACAAAGTTTTCGCCAAGCTCGGCTCGGATTACAGGAAGCCCGACGCCGTGACGGTGATAGACCGGGCCAACTACCGGGACATAGTCTGGCCTCTGCCGGCGGAGGAGCTGCTGTTCGTGGGCCGTTCAACGCGGGTGCGGCTGGCGGCGCTGGGCATACACACGATAGGCGACCTTGCCCGCACGGAGGAGCGGGTGCTGAAGCTCCGCCTGGGCAAAATGGGAGAGCTGCTGCACGCATATGCCAACGGCCTGGATAACTCCCCGGTGCTGCGCGAGGGGGAGTATCCCCCGGCCAAGAGCGTGGGCAACGGCACGACTACGCCGCGGGATATGCGCTCTCTGGAGGACGCCATGCCGGTGGTGGTGAGCCTGTGCGAGTGCGTGGGCGCGCGGCTGAGGCGCATGGGCATGCGCGCGGGCGTCCTGACGCTGGAGCTGCGCTCGCCGGAGCTGAGCTGGATAAGCCACCGCCGCTGCCTCGCGCGGCACACGGACTGCGACAGGGAGCTGCTGGAGACCGCCCTCGGCCTGCTGCGCGAGGCGCACGAGTGGCCCGCGCCCCTGCGGAGCCTGGCCGTCCGCGCGGAGGGCCTCATCCCGTCAGCGGCGCCGGAGCAGCTCGACCTCTTTACAGACAGGGCCGACCTGGAGCGCCAGCGCCGCCTGGACGCCGCCGTTGACAGGCTTCGGGGCCGTTTCGGCTCGGGAGCCGTCCAGCGCGGGGCGGTATTCGCGGACCCGGAGATGGCCGTTCCGCCCGCGCAGGAGGAGTTCTCCTTCGTGCGAAAGCTGGGATAGCCCTTGACAGCGGCGGGGGAGCGTGGTATTATAATGATATCATTTTGATATCAAGGAGAAACGACATGAAAAACACAGAGATACAGGAGCGGATACTCCGCCCTGCGCATGGGATACCGGTACTTATACTTGAGCTGGTGCTTATCGCTGTCTCGCTGCTGCTCATGATAGGCGGAGTGGTGCTGCTGAACTGGAGCCCGGTCTTCGGCGTGGCGGCCATTGTCGTGGGGCCCATCCTGCTCATAGCGGACTGCATCTGCTTTGCGGGGCTCAAGTCGGTGCGCCCGAACGAGGCCCTGGTGCTGACGCTGTTCGGCAGCTATCACGGCACGGTGAAGGAGCCGGGCTTCTACTTTGTCAACCCCTTCTGCTCGGCGGTGAGCCCTGCCTACGACAAGGCCGCGGCGGAGGCTATGAAGAAGGCGAAGGAGGCGGAGACGCACAGCAGCGCCTCGACGCCGGTGGTGGTCTCCGCGCGCCGCCGCGTTTCGCTGAAGACTATGACGCTGGACAACGGCCGGCAGAAGGTGAACGACGTGCTGGGCAACCCCATCATCATAGGCGCTGTGGTCATCTGGCGCGTAGTGGACCCGACGCGGGCGGTGTTCTGCGTGGAGGACTACCCGTCCTTCCTGTCAATCCAGACGGACTCGACCATCCGCAACATCGCGCGGCTGTATCCCTATGACATCTTCGATGAGGATGAGGACGCCGCTGCGAGCGAAAAGTCTCTGCGCGGCAGCTCGCAGGAGATAGCTGAGAGCATGAAGGCTGAGCTGCAAAAGCGCGTGGAGGAGGCCGGCATCGTGGTGGAGGAGGTGCGGATAACGCACCTGGCCTATGCGGAGGAGATAGCGGCGGCGATGCTCCAGCGCCAGCAGGCGGCGGCGATAATCGCGGCGCGGCAGAAGATAGTTGACGGAGCTGTCGGCATGGTGAAGATGGCCATAGACCGGCTGGGCGAGGACGAGGTCGTGGTGCTCGACGAGGAGCGCAAGGCGGCCATGGTGTCCAATCTCCTGGTAGTGCTCTGCGGCAACCGCGACGCTCAGCCCGTCGTGAACAGCGGCTCCATCTACTGATGACGGGCGAAAAGCAGTCCCCCGAGGCGCGCGAAGCGGCCCTCCGCGAGCGCCTGGAGCGAATAGAGGCGCTTGAGCGAGAGATAAAGGAGCGCGAGCGTGCCGTGAAGGCAAAGGAGGGCGCGAAAAAGCAGATAGTCCTCCGCCTGTCTCCCAGCCTCTGGGACGAGATAGCCGCCTGGGCCGAGGAGGACTTCCGCTCGATAAACAGCCAGATAGAATATCTCCTCACAGCCGCCGTTCGCGGGCGGAAGAAGAACTGGAAATAATTAAAACGCCCCCGACAGGGGGCGTTTGCTTTGCTATCTGCCGCTCCGTACCACTGTAGGGGCGGGGTTCCATCCCCGCCCGGGGGGTTGGGTTGGAGGAACTCGCCGTTTTGCTGTTGGTTGTCTTTACCTTGTGCTGCTGTTCCACCCCATTTCTTTGGTCTTGCCCAAAGAAACGGGGTGGAGCCCCAAAGAAAAGCGCTTTTGGGTGGTGACGCCCCCGTGAGGTTTCGGGACCCGCCCGCCTCTCCCACTCGCGTGGGAGGTGCC
>UQUO01000016.1 GCA_900544295.1 uncultured Eubacteriales bacterium
TCCTTGTGCTAAAGAAGCGCAGGAGGGGGTCAAAGGGGGGACCCTCGCCGGGGGTTCCCCCTTTGCGGGCGGCCTAAGCCGCCCGCAGCTCCTGCGATTTATGGACGCCCGCAGTCATCCGACGCCGGGCGGGGGTCGGCGGAACGTGGTGAGGCCGGCGGAGACCGTGACGGCGGGACGTCGAGGACGCCGTCCCCTACAGGTCGGGTGGGAAACGGGCCGCGTGCCGCGGGATTTTCCGGGCGCGGGTCACAACGCGGGAAATAGTGAAAACGCCGCCCGTTCGGGCGGCGTTTTCATTCGATTTTCGCGGGCGGCCCGGCCGCCCGCGAAGGGGGAACCCCCTCCTGCGCTGCTTTGGCACAAGGGGCGTTCCGCGCGCTGCGGCGCGCGGCCAGGGGCGCTGCCCCTGGACCTCGCCCGCTTTTTTGTAAAAAAGCGGGGCAAAAAACTTTTAAGCGTCGTGGCTTGGGGCGCGCGTTCTATTTTAAGTGCTCGTCGTAGCTCGTGTTGGGCACGCTGCGTATGCCGCGCAGTTCGGAAAGCTCTATATGGCGCACGCCGCGCTCGATTTTGACCAGAGTCTCACGCGTCATCGGCACGCCGTCAAGCTGCAGCCGGCGCACCAGCTCCGTTTGCCCCATGCCTCGCTCCAGCCTCACCCGGCGTATGTTCCGCCCTATCTCGCCGCCAGCCTGTTTTATCTTCTGCTCCCCCATGCAGTCACTCCACTCCCGGACCGGTATCAGTCCTGTTCTGCCTTGATTGTAAAAAACCAGGCGGCGGTATGGGACTGTTTTCGGTCCGGCACGTCACTTTATGCCCAGCAGGGCGAAAAACTCCTCGCGGCCCAGGTTGGCCGAGCGGTTGAAGCGGCCGAGGGTCAGGAGGCCTTCGCCGGGGGCGACGTCGTCTACGCGGTTCTCGCAGGTCAGCGCCAGCAGATAGCCCCGCGCGCGCAGAAGCGCCTCCGTCTCATCACAGTGGAAGCCGAAGGGATAGGCAAAGGCCAGGGGCCGCGCGCCGGAGGCGGCCTCGATCTTCGCCTCGACGGCGGCGAGGTCGGCGCTCAGCGCGGCGGCGTAGGCCTCGCCGCCCTCGCCGGGCTTCGGCAGGCAGCCGCGCCGCGGCGACGACTCGCGGTGCATGTCCTGCGTGTGACAGGCGATGTCGAAGCGCCCCGAGGCCGCCAGCTCCGCCACCTCGGCCCAGCTGAGATAGGAGTACTCCGGACTGCGCGCGGCGGCCCCCTCCTCCGCGTCGCAGTAGGCGCCCACCACCGCGGCAACGGCGCGCATATCGTACTTCTCCAGCAGCGGCAGCGCGTATTCGAGGACGCTCTGCTGCCCGTCGTCAAAGGTGATGAGCACCGGCTTCTCCGGCAGACCGCCCAGCCCGGCGCGGTAGTTCAGAATGTCCTTCAGCCCCACGGCGGTATAGCCGCGCTCCGAAAGCCAGCGCAGGTCGCCCTCCAGCAGCTCCGGCGTGACGACGTAGTCGCCCGCCCGGGCGGGGTCCGCAGAGATGTGGTGGTACATGATCACCGGCAGCCGCGTCCCCTCCTCCTCCGCAGCCGCCGGGCAGACAAAGAGCAGCGCGAAAAAAAGACAGAAAACTCGTTTCATAATTTCCCCCCGAAAGGAGTATGCGCCGCCGCGGAATAATCATGCGCCGGGAAAATCTGCGCGCCGGAAAAACACGAAAAACGCCCCAAACGGGGCGTTTTTCGCAAATTTCAGCCGATTTTTAAAAGTCGAGCGTGGCAAAGTAGTCCGCCGGGGTCTCGGCGCGCCGGATGAGCCGCGCGCTGCCGTCCTCGCAGAGCAGGACCTCGGCGCTGCGGAGCTTGCCGTTGTAGTTGTAGCCCATGGCGTGGCCGTGGGCGCCCGTGTCGTGGATGACCAGGATGTCCCCCGGGCAGATGGCCGGCAGCCAGCGGTCCACGGCGAACTTGTCGTTATTCTCGCACAGGCCGCCCGTCACGTCGTAGAGATGGTCGCAGGGCGCGTCCTCCTTGCCGGCGACGGTGATGTGGTGGTAGGCCCCGTACATGGCCGGGCGCATGAGGTTGCAGGCGCAGGCGTCCACGCCGATGTATTCCTTGTGGATGTGCTTCTGGTGCAGGCACTTCGTCACGAGGCAGCCGTAAGGCCCCAGCATGAAGCGGCCCATCTCGGTGAAGATCTTCACGTCGCCCATGCCCGCGGGGACGAGGATCTGCTCGTAGACCTTCCGCACGCCCTCGCCTATGGCGAGGATGTCCGGGTGATGCCCGTCCGGGCGGTAGGGTATGCCCACGCCGCCGGAGAGGTTTATGAAGCCGATGTGCGCGCCCGTCTCCTCGTGCAGCTCCACAGCCAGGCGGAAGAGCTGCATCGCCAGCGTCGGATAGTAGTCGTCCGTCGTCGTGTTCGAGGCCAGGAAGGCGTGGATGCCGAACTCCTTCGCGCCCTTCTCCATCAGGATGCGGTAGGCCTGGAACATCTGCGGCTTCGTCATGCCGTATTTGGCGTCCCCGGGGGAGTCCATTATCGTGTTCGATATCTCAAAATACCCGCCGGGGTTGAAGCGGCAGCTGATGGTCTCCGGGATGCAGCCTATGGTCCGCTCCAGGAAGTCGATGTGCGTGATGTCGTCGAGGTTTATCGTCGCGCCCAGCTTCGCGGCCAGGGCGAAGTCCTCCGCGGGGGTGTCGTTCGAGGAGAACATGATGTCCGGCCCCGTGATGCCCTGCCGCTCGCAGAGCATGAGCTCCGTGAGGGAGGAGCAGTCCATGCCGCAGCCCTCCTCGCGCAGGATGTCCATGATGGACGGGTTGGGCGTGGCCTTGACGGCGAAATACTCCTTGAAGCCCGGGTTCCACGCGAAGGCCTTTCGCACCAGGCGCGCGTTCTCGCGGATGCCCCGCTCGTCGTAGAGGTGGAACGGCGTCGCAAACTGCTCGCAGAGCTCCCTGAGCTGCTCCGCCGTCACGAAGGGTAATTTCTTGCCCATGTCATTCTCCGCCCTTTCCGTCGAAAATTATCGTTATGCGCGTGCCCTTGTCCGGCACGCTCTCCGCCTCCAGCGAGGCGTGGTGCCAGGCGGCGGCGTGCTTGACTATTGAAAGCCCCAGGCCCGTGCCGCCCGTCTCCTTGGAGCGGCTCTTGTCCACGCGGTAGAAGCGCTCGAAAACGCGGTCGAGGTGCTCGGGCGCGATGCCTATGCCGTCGTCCTCGACGCAGAGGCTGGGGGCCCCGCCGCGGCTGCCCACGGTCACGCGGACATGCCCGCCCGGGCGGTTGTATTTGATGGCGTTGTCGCAGAGGTTCGTTATCATCTCGTCTATGAGCTGGGCGTAGCCCGTGACGGTCTCCTCCCCGCCCAGGACCTCTACCGAGACGCCGCAGGAGGCCGCCTTGTCCATGAGCCGCTCCGCGCAGCGGCGCGCGGCCGAGAGCAGCTCCACCCGCTCCGCCGGGGCCTCCACCGCGCCCTCGTCCAGGCGCGAGAGATTGATGATGTCGTCTATGAGCGCGATGAGGCGCTGGGCCTCGGTATATATCTTCTCCGCCAAAAGCGGCAGGTCCTCGCTGCGGGCCAGGCCCGTCATCATCATCTCCGCGTAGCCGGAGATGGAGGTGATGGGCGTCTTGAGCTCGTGCGAGACGTTGGCCGTGAAGTTGCGGCGCATGTTTTCGGAGATGGATGAGAGCTTCTTTTCCATAGTTCAGGCCTCCACCATGTAGCCCACGCCGCGCACGGTGCGTATCATGGCCCCGCAGCCGCCCAGCTTCAGGCGCAGGGAGCGGATGTGTACGTCCACGGTGCGGGTCTCCTCGCCGCCGGAGTAGCCCCAGACGGCCTCCAGCAGCTCCTCCCGGCGCACGACGGCCCCCGCCCGGCGCATGAGGTATTCGAGCAGGTCGAACTCCTTCGCCGTCAGCTGCACCTCGGCGCCCTCCGCCTCCACCCTGCGGCCCGCAGGATAGAGCAGGACCCCGCGGATGCACAGGGATTCCTTCGGCTCCCCCCGGCGCAGCAGCGCGCGCACTCTGGCAAGAAATTCCATAATGCCGAAGGGCTTGGCGATATAGTCGTCCGCGCCGAGGTCGAGGCCGCGGACCTTGTCGAGCTCCGTGCCGAGGGCGGACATTATCATGACCGGGATGCCCGCCGTCTCCGGCGTCTCGCGCAGGCGGCGGAGTATGGCGAGGCCGTCCTCACCCGGCAGCATGATGTCCAGCAGCACCAGCCGCGCGCGTGCCGCGTCCAGCGCCGCGAAAAACTCCGCCCCGGAGGTGAAGCCCTCCGTCTCATAGCCCGCGGAGCCCAGCGCGTAGGCCACCAGCTCCCTTATGCTCTTGTCGTCCTCCACAACGTATATCATAGCCAAAACCCCGCAGAAAACGCATTGTCAACAGTATATAATAGCCTCAAAAGAATGTCAAAACGACATATGAGAAAAAATGCTTTTATTCGCGATGGAAAAATTGTATAATAGGTCAGAGACGGGTCCGGGGCCGCAGGCCGCCGGCCGGCGAATACAGGAGGCGGATTTATGGAACAGAGAGAACTCATAGAGAAATATGTCTCCAACGACGACATCTATCTGTACAACACCGGCAACGCCCAGCGGGCCTACGACGCCTTCGGCTGCCGGTACATACCCGAATGCGGCATGCACCGCTTCATGGTCTGGGCTCCGCACGCGCGCGAGGTCTCCGTCGTGGGCGATTTCAACGGCTGGGACGGCTGCGCGCACCCCATGTGGAAGCGGGACGACGAGACCTGGGTCCTCTTCATCCCCGGCCTCAAGGACGGCGACATCTACAAATACCGCGTGGTCGGCGCGGACGGGAACACCGTCCTGAAGGCGGACCCCTTCGCCTTCCACGCCGAGACCGGGCCGGCCACCGGCTCCAAGGTCTGGAGCATAGAGGGCTACCCCTGGCAGGACGGGGCCTATATGGCCGGGCGCGGGCAGAAGGACGCCATCCGCTCCCCCATGTCCATCTATGAGGTACACATGGGCTCCTGGCGCAAGAAGGAGGGGGAGGTCTTCCCGAACTACCGCGGCGTCGCGGACGAGCTTGCGGCCTACTGCAAGGAGATGAACTACACCCACGTGGAGCTCCTGCCCATCACGGAGTACCCCTACGAGGGCTCCTGGGGCTACCAGGTCACGGGCTTTTTCGCGCCCACGAGCCGCTACGGCACGCCCCAGGACTTCATGTACTTCGTGGACAGGCTCCATGCCGACGGCATCGGCGTCATCATCGACTGGGTGCCGGCCCACTTCCCGCGCGACGAGCACGGCCTGCGCATGTTCGACGGCGCGCCCTGCTACGAGGGCGATGAGCAGCGCATGGCGGAGCACCCGGACTGGGGCACCATGATCTTCGACTACTCCCGCCCCCAGGTGCAGAGCTTCCTCACCTCTTCGGCCATGTTCTTCTTCGACAAATACCACGTGGACGGCATCCGGGTCGACGCCGTCAGCTCCATGCTCTACCTCGACTACGGCCGCCGCTGGGGCGAGTGGACCCCCAACAAGGACGGCGGCAACATAAACCTCGGCGCCGTGGACTTCCTGCGCAAGCTGAACACCACCGTGCTCTCCGCCTTCCCCGGCGCCATCACGATAGCCGAGGAATCGACGGCCTTCCCCCTTGTCTCCCGCCCGGCGGAGGTCGG
This sequence comes from uncultured Eubacteriales bacterium, assembly GCA_900544295.1. Lineage (GTDB taxonomy): Bacteria > Bacillota > Clostridia > Oscillospirales > Oscillospiraceae > Scatomorpha > Scatomorpha intestinigallinarum. The sequence goes on from UQUO01000016.1 coordinate 5,677, forward strand.
CGGCCTGGGCTTCATGTTCAAGTGGGACATGGGCTTCATGCACGACACGCTCGATTACATGGCCCTCGACCCCTACTTCCGCAGCTACAACCACAGCCGCATCACCTTCTCGATGATGTACGCCTTCTCGGAGAACTTCGTGCTCGCCTTCTCGCATGACGAGGTCGTGCACGGCAAGGGCTCCATGATAAACAAGATGTGGGGCGACTACGACACGAAGTTCGCCTCCCTGCGCGCGCTCTACGGCTACCAGTTCGCCCACCCGGGCAAGAAGCTGATGTTCATGGGCGGGGAGTTCGCGCAGTTCATAGAGTGGAACTACCTCCAGCAGCTGGACTGGAACCTCCTGGAGTACCCCAAGCACGAGGGCATGCGCCGCTACGTGCAGGAGCTGGGCCGGCTCTACCTGAGCATCCCCGCCCTTTCCAGGATAGACGACTCCTGGGAGGGCTTCGCCTGGCTGAACGTGGACGACGCGGAGCGCAGCTCCGTGGCCTTCATGCGCAAGTGCCCGCGCTCCTACATAGTCTGCGCCGTGAACTTCACCCCCGTGCGCTATGACGACTTCCCCATCGGCCTGCCGAAGCCCGGCGTCCTGAAGGAGCTCATAAACTCGGACGACGTGAAGTACGGCGGCACGGGCGTCATGAACTCGCCTGAGATAGCCTCGTCGGACGAGCCCTTCCTGGAGCAGCCCTGCTCGGCCAGGATAACGCTGCCGCCCATGTCGGCGGTCTGGTTCCGCTTCAGCCCCGCGGCGAAGAGGGCCAAAAAGCCCGCGGCGGGGGCAAAGAAGCCCGCGGCGGCCAAAAAGCCCGCCAAAAAGAAATAGGCACCTCCGCCCGGCAGCCCCCAACCTTCCAAGCGAAAGGAATGGTCAAAATGAAACGTGAATTCCAGCAGCTGCTCCTCGAAAAGGACCGCGACAGGCTGCCCAACGTGCTCATAGCCTCGGCCGAGTGCGCGCCCGTCTCCAAGACCGGCGGCCTTGCGGACGTGGTCGGCACCCTGCCGAAGTGCCTGGCCGCCCTCGGCGTGGACGCGCGCGTCATCACCCCCTATCACAGGTGCGTGAAGGACAAATATCAGGACAGGGTCGAGCACATGTTCAGCTTCTCCGTGGACCTCGGCTGGCGCAGCCAGTATGTAGGCATAGAGCGGCTAGTCCTCGACGGGGTCACCATCTACCTCGTGGACAACGAGTATTACTTCGGGGACCGCATCTACCGCGGCGGCCAGGCGGAGGGCGAGCAGTACGCCTTCTTCACCCGCGCCGTGCTCGACGCCATCCCGAACCTCGGCTTCTTCCCGGACGTGCTGCACTGCAACGACTGGCACACGGCCATGCTGCCCATGCTGCTGCGCACGCAGTACGGTTACTACGTCCACGGCAAGATAAAGACCCTGCTCACCATACACAACATCTTCTACCAGGGCAAGTTCGGCTTCGACTTCTTCCGGGACCTGCTGCGGGTGGAGGACAGGTATTTCACGCCCGAGTTCATGGAGCTCAACGGCTGCGCCGCCTTCCTGAAGGCGGGCTGCGTCTTTGCCGACAGGCTGAGCACCGTGAGCCCCAGCTACGCGGAGGAGATCTGCACCCCCTACTACGGCGAGGGCCTGGACGGCATCCTCTCCGCCCGGCGGCACCAGCTCTCGGGCATACTCAACGGCATAGACAGGAAGCTCTTCAACCCCTACACCGACCCGCTCATCCCCAAGCGCTACGACCGCGGCCACCTCAAGGGCAAGCAGGCCTGCAAGGAGGCCCTGATGTTCGAGATGGGCCTGCAGGGCGGGGAGCGCAGCCCGCTCGTCGCCATGGTCACGCGCATGACGGACCAGAAGGGCTTCGACCTCGTGGAGCGCGTGCTCGACGAGATGCTGGACTTCGACATCCGCTTCCTCCTGCTGGGCTCCGGCGCCGGGGAGTATGAGCAGTTCATGCGCGAGGCGGAGGCGAGGCACCGCGGGCGCGTCTGCGCCTACATAGGCTACAATGAGGAGCTCTCGCACCGGGTCTACGCCGGCGCGGACATGCTGCTCATGCCCTCGAAGTTCGAGCCCTGCGGCCTGTCGCAGATGATAGCCATGCGCTACGGCGCGCTGCCCATAGTCCGCGAGACGGGCGGCCTGCGCGACAGCGTCGTGCCCTACAACCAGTACACCGGCGAGGGCACGGGCTTCACCTTCGCCAACTACAACGCCCACGAGATGAAGGACGCCGTGGAGCGCGCCGTGCGCGTCTACCGCGAGGAGCCCGAGGCCTGGACCGGCCTCGTGCGCAGCGCCATGGCCGCCGACTTCGGCTTTGAGCGCTCCGCCGAGGATTACGCGCGCCTGTATATAGACATTTTATGAGGGATGACATGAACGGACCCGCAAGGGTGAGCGTCTATTTCGGCGGCGCCGCCCACGAGATATGGACGAACAGCGGCCTTTCCGTGAGCTACACGGGCAGGGTGGAGGTCCTCGCCCTGCGCGAGGGCGGCGCCTTCAGGGCCGAAGCGCCCGTCCCGGCGCGCGCCGGGGACGTGAAGGCCGACTACAACGAGGCCGCGAGGAGCGCCGAGCTCGCGGCGAGCCTCAACTCCGGCAAGGCCCCGCCGCTGACCCGCGCCTACTTCCGCGCGGCGGCCGAGGCGGCGGAGGCGTTTTCGGGCCTGGGCGACATCCAGGCCCTGCCGGGGCGGCTCTCGCGGGAGCTCTCGGGCGGGCAGGATTCGCTCATCCTGCCGGAGGTCCTGCGCCTGCTGCTGGACGAGCACCGCGCCTCCTGGGAGGCGGCGGTGGACCTCGTCTCGCGCTGCTTCAGCCTCCGCGTCGGGGAGGGGGAGCGGGACGCGCGCGTGCCGCTGGAGGCCGTAGCGGCGCTCCAGCCCAGGGACGCGGGCCTCATCCGCGCCCTGAACGAAAAGCTCTGCGGCCGCCTCTGGGACGCCTGGCCCGGGGACTGGCAGCGCATAGGCGAAAACGCCCTCCTGCGCGACGGAGAGGCGGACCTCGTCACGCTCTGCGCCGCGTGCTGCGGCAAAATAATCTGTACGAAGGAGCGGCGGGCCGGGTCCCTGCGCGCGATGTACACCCTCGCGCCCGCCAGGTTTGAGGATATATGATAATTTCCGAGCTTACCCCCCACCTCACGCACGACGCGGCGAGGGAGAGCTGCCGCTGTCCCATAGGCGCCGTCACGACGGGCAGCAGCGTCACGCTGGCCTTCACGGACGGGCTGGCCGCCGTGCTGGAAGCGGAGCTCGTGCTCTACGGGGACGGATTTGAGAGCCGCTGCGAAATGGCGCTGGAGGACGGGCGCTGGTTCGTGCGCGTCACGATGCCGGAGGAGGCTGCGGCGCTGTGGTACGTTTTCCGGCTCGGCCTCGCGGGCGGGGAATACTGGCTCTGCGCAGGGCAGGGCGGGCGCTTCGGCCAGCTCATGAGCTCCCGGGGCGAGGGCTTCCGCCTGACGGTATACGAGCGCGGCTTCGAGACCCCGGCCTGGTTCCGCCGGAGCGTCATGTACCAGATCTTCCCCGACCGCTTCGCCCGCGACTGGAGCGACACGGCCAGGGACGGCATAGAAAAGCACCGGGAGATGGGCCGCCAGGTCAAGTTCCACGAGGACTGGGGCGAGAGCGTGGACTGGCAGCCCAACAGCGCGGACGGCTTTTACTTCCCGCTGGACTTCTACGGCGGCACCCTGCGCGGCATCGCCGGCCGCCTCAACTACCTCCGGGACCTCGGCGTCGGCGTCATCTACTTAAACCCCGTCTTCGAGGCCTGCTCCAACCACCGCTACGACACGGCGGATTACCTCAACATAGACCCCATCCTCGGCTCAAACGCGGACTTCGAGGAGCTCTGCGCCGCGGCCGAGAAGCTCGGCATCCGCATCATGCTCGACGGCGTGTTCTCCCACACGGGCGCGGACAGCATCTACTTCAACAAGTTCTCGCACTACCCGGACGCGGGCGCCTACAACGCGGGCGAGAGCTCGCCCTACTACGGCTGGTACGACTTCCGCCGCTACCCGGAGGAGTACCGCTGCTGGTGGAACTTCCCCGACCTGCCCGAGGTGGATGAGAACAACGCCGACTGGCGCGACTTCGTCATCACGGGCCGGGACAGCGTCGTTCGCACCTGGCTGCGCCGGGGCGCGGCGGGCTGGAGGCTCGACGTGGCGGACGAGCTGCCGGACGAGGCCCTGCGCCTCATCCGCCAGGCCGCCAAGGCCGAGGACCCCGAGGCCGTCGTGCTCGGCGAGGTCTGGGAGGACGCGGTCATCAAGTCCAGCTACGGCTACCGGCGGAAATACGCCCTGGGCGAGTCGCTCGACTCCGTCATGAACTACCCCTTCCGCTCCGCGGTCATAGACTTCCTCTGCTTCCGCACGGACGCGCGGGCCCTGGCCTCCTTCCTGCTGGGGCAGAGGCTCAACTACCCCGCGCCCATGTACTGGTCGCTCATGAACCTGCTCTCCTCCCACGACGTGGAGCGCGTGCGCACGGCCCTGGCCACGAGGCTCGACGCGCGCAGCCTCAGCCGGGAGCAGCAGGCTGGCTTCATAGTGGGCGACGCGCAGGACATCCGCGGCGCCTCCATGCAGAAGCTGGCCGCGGCCATACAGTTCACGCTGCCCGGCGTGCCCTGCGTCTACTACGGGGACGAGACGGGCATGGGCGGCATGCTCGACCCCTTTGACCGCGCGCCCTTCACCATGGGCGCCCGGCCGCTCATGGACTGGTACGCCTCCCTGGGCCGCATCCGCAACTCGCACGAGGCGCTCTCGACCGGCTCCGTCGCCTTCTCCGCGCCGGACCCGGACGTGCTGTGCATCCTGCGCTGCGTCTCCGGCGGGCGGGACGTCTTCGGGCAGAGCGCCCGGGACGGGGCATTCCTCGCCGTCATAAACCGCGCGGACTGGGAAAAGCAGCTCGTGGCCGACCTCTGGCTCGATAACGCCGGCCTGGGCTCCGCCGAGCTTGAGGGGCTCAAGGGCCTGGGCATAACCCGCGCCCGCTGCCTGCTCACCGGCCGGGAGAGCGCCGTCACGGACGGGCTCATGAGGCTCAGCCTGCCGCCCGAGTCCGCCCTCATCTTCGAGCTCGCCTGAGCGCACATTATAATAGATACGATCCGGCGGGCGGGGCTTTCCCGCCCGCCTTCCCTTGGAGGCAGTATGAAACAGGAGAGAAAATTCCCGGCCGTAACCGTCACGCGGAAGGCCGAAAATTCCATAAGACAGGGCCACCCCTGGGTCTACAGGGAGGAGTTCACCGCCGTCTCGGGCGAGCCGGAGCAGGGCGGCGTCTGCGACGTCTTCTCCCAGAAGGGCGCCTGGCTCGGCGCGGGCTTCTACAGCGCCGCGAGCAAGATAGGCCTGCGCATCCTCTCGGACAACGCGAACGAAGATTTCAGCCCCGCCTTCTTCGAGCGGCGGGTGAAGTACGCCCTCGAATACCGCCGCGCGGTCATGGACTCCCTCGGCTGCTGCCGCCTCGTCTTTGGGGAGGCCGACGGCCTGCCGGGGCTGACGGTGGACAAGTTCTCGGACATCCTGGTCGCCCAGTGCCTCTGCGGCGGCACGGACGGGGTCAAGGACACCGTCTACCGCGCCCTCGCGCAGCAGCTGGAGGCCATGGGCGAGCGCGTCTCCGGCCTCTACGAGCGCAACGAGGCCGCCCTGCGCTCTCTGGAGGGCCTGCCGCGCTATAAGGGCTGGTACGAGGGCCTGCCCCACCCGGAGAGCACCAAGACCGAGATAGTCGAAAACGGCCTGCGCTACGCCGTGGACTTTGAAAACGGGCAGAAGACCGGCTTCTTCCTCGACCAGAAGTATAACCGCCGCGCCGTGGCGAAGCTCGCCCGCGGCCGCCGCGTGCTCGACTGCTTCACGCACACCGGCTCCTTCGCCCTCAACTGCGCCCTGGGCGGGGCGGAACACGTCACCGCCGTGGACGTCTCCGAGGCCGCCGTCGGCCTCGCGCGGGAAAACGCCGTTCTCAACGGCCTGGAGGGGAAGATGGACTTTCTCGCCGAGGACGTCTTTGAGCTGCTGCCCAGGCTCTGCGAGGAGAGGGCGCAGTACGACCTCGTCATCCTCGACCCGCCCGCCTTCACGAAGAGCCGGCGCACCGTCCGCGCCGCCGAGAGCGGCTATCGCGAGATAAACTACCGCGCCATGCGCCTGCTGCCCCGCGGCGGCTACCTCGCCACCTGCTCCTGCTCCCACTTCATGGAGAGCGAGAATTTTGAATATATGCTGAAAAAAGCGGCTAAAGATGCAAACGTCCGCCTGCGCGAGGTCGAGGTCCGCAAGCAGGCCCCCGACCACCCCATCCTCTGGAACGTGCCTGAAACCTCGTATCTCAAGTTCTACATCTTCCAGATAGTGTAGCTTTTTGTGCAATGCCCACAAAAACCGCGGCGCAAAATCTGCATATAGATGCAGTACGCCGAAATGAAAAATAGCCCTTGCATATTTATTCATCCGGGTATATACTTAGCGCATATTAAGCCACAAGCAAATGAATATGGAGGCATCGTTATGAATAAATCGGACATCAAGAAAGTCGTGCTCGCCTACTCCGGCGGCCTGGACACCTCGGTCATCATCCCCTGGCTGAAGGAGAACTACAACAACTGCGAGGTCATCGCCGTCTCCGGCAACGTGGGCCAGGCGGACGAGCTGGAGGGCCTGGAGGAAAAGGCGATAAAGACCGGCGCCTCCAAGCTCTACGTCGAGGACCTGACGGACGAGTTCGTGGACGACTTCATCATCCCGGCCGTGAAGGCGGGTGCGATGTACGAGGACTACATGCTCGGCACCTCGCTGGCGAGGCCGGTCATAGCCAAGCGCCTGGCGGAGATAGCCATCGCCGAGGGCGCGGACGCCATCTGCCACGGCTGCACCGGCAAGGGCAACGACCAGGTGAGGTTTGAGCTGACGCTCAAGCACTTCGTGCCCGACATGCCCATCATCGCCCCCTGGAGGGAGTGGAACATCAAGTCCAGGGAGGAAGAGATAGCCTACGCCGAGGCGCACAACGTGCCCCTCAAGATAAACCGGGAGACCAACTACTCCAAGGACAAGAACCTCTGGCACCTGAGCCACGAGGGCCTCGACCTGGAGGACGCGGGCAACATGCCGCTCTACGAGAAGAAGGGCTTCCTCGAAATGTGCGTCTCGCCCATCGACGCGCCGGACACGCCGACCTACGTGACCCTCGACTTCGAGGCGGGCGTCCCCGTGGCGCTCGACGGCGTGAAGATGAGCGCGAAGGACATCATCCTGAAGCTGAACGAGCTGGGCGGCGCTAACGGCATCGGCCTGCTCGACATCGTTGAAAACAGGCTCGTCGGCATGAAGTGCCGCGGCGTCTACGAGACCCCGGGCGGCACCATCCTCTACGCCGCGCACGACTACCTGGAGACGCTCTGCCTCGACAAGCTCACGATGCACAAGAAGCAGGAGCTCGCCATCACCTTCGCGGAGCTCGTCTACGACGGCCAGTGGTACACGCCGCTGCGCGAGGCGCTCTCCGCCTTCGTGGACAAGACGCAGGAGCACGTCACCGGCAAGGTGAAGCTCTGCCTCTACAAGGGCAACGTCATAAAGGCCGGCGCCTGGAGCGACTGGAGCCTCTACTCCGAGGAGATCGCCACCTTCGGCGAGGACCACGTCTACGACCAGGCGGACTCCAAGGGCTTCATAAATCTCTTCGGCCTGCCGATAAAAGTCCAGGCGCAGGTTGACGCGAAGAACGCGAAGAAGTAAAATAACATAGTTTGGCTTTCACATGGGGCGGGGGCTATCCCCCGCCCCTTAAGAACACAGGGGGGTAAGGGGCATGGAAAAGCTCTGGGCAGGGCGCGCGCACGCGGCGCTCGACAAGGCGGCGGACGACTTCAACTCGTCCATAGCCGTGGACAGCAGGATGTACAGGCAGGACATACGCGGCAGCATGGCGCACGCGGCGATGCTGGCGAAGGCGGGCATGATCTCCGCGGCGGAGGGCGCCGCGCTCATCGAGGGCCTCGGCGGCATCCTGGCCGACCTCGACGAGGGGCGGCTGGCGATAGACCCCGCGGCGGAGGATATACACAGCTTCGTCGAGGCTGTCCTGACCGAGCGCCTGGGCGACACGGGCCGCAAGCTCCACACCGCCCGCAGCCGCAACGACCAGGTCGCCCTGGACACCCGGCTCTACCTGCGCGACCTGACGGCGGACACCATAGAGCTTTTGGCGAAGCTCGTCGGCGTCCTCTGCACCCAGGCGGAGCAGAACGCGGACGCCGTCATGCCCGGCTACACGCACCTGCAGCGGGCGCAGCCCATCACCTTCGCCCACCAGCTGCTGGCCTACGGCATGATGTTCTCGCGCGACATCGGCCGCCTCTCGGACGCGGCAAAGCGCATGAACGTCTCGCCCCTGGGCGCCTGCGCCCTCGCCGGGACGACCCACCCCATCGACAGGCAGTTCACCGCCTCGCAGCTCGGCTTCGACGGCATCTGCCACAACAGCCTCGACGCCGTCTCGGACAGGGACTTCTGCGTCGAGCTCTGCTCGGCCCTCGCGCTCGTGATGACGCACCTGTCCCGCCTGGCCGAGGAGCTCATCCTCTGGACCAGCTGGGAGTTCCGCTTCGTCGAGCTCTCGGACGCCTACACCACCGGCTCCTCCATCATGCCGCAGAAGAAGAACTCGGACATGGCCGAGCTCGTCCGCGGCAAGACCGGCCGGGTCTACGGCGACCTCATAACGCTCCTGACCATGCTCAAGGGCCTGCCCCTGGCGTACAACAAGGACATGCAGGAGGACAAGGAGGCCGTCTTTGACGCCTTCGACACCGTGAACGCCTGCCTTGGCATCTTCGCGCCCATGCTGGAGACGATGACCGTCCGCAAGGACAACATGCTCGCCGCGGCCAAGGGCGGCTTCATAAACGCGACCGACCTGGCCGACTGGCTCGCAAGGCGCTGCGTCCCCTTCCGCACGGCCTACAAGCTGACGGGCGAGATCGTCGCCTGGTGCATCGAAAAGGGCAAGAGCCTGGAGGACATGACGCTGGAGGAATACCGCGGCTTCTCCGAGGTCTTTGACGAGAGCCTCTACGAGGACATCTCCCTGGCCGCCTGCGTGGCGAAGCGCACCTCCGAGGGCGGCGCCTCGCCCGCGAACATCGCGGCGCAGATAGAATATTTGAAACAGGTGACGGCATGACAAAGGTATTCATAGACGGCAGCGCCGGCACGGCCGGGCTGCGCATACACTCCCGGCTGGAGGGCCGGGACGACCTCGAACTCATCACCCTCCCGGGCGAGGCGCGGAAAGACCCGGCGGCGCGGCGCGAGGCGCTCAACTCCTGCGACCTCGCCGTCCTCTGCCTGCCGGACGCCGCCAGCCGCGAGTCGGTCTCGATGATAGAAAACCCCGCCGTGCGCGTCGTGGACACCTCGACGGCGCACCGCGTAGCCCCCGGCTGGGCCTACGGCTTCCCGGAGCTCGGCCCCGAGCGGCGCGAGGCCGTCATAAGCGGCAAGCGCGTCGCCTCCCCAGGCTGCCACGCGGGCGGCTTCATCGTCCTCGTCCAGCCGCTCATAGAGGCGGGGCTGCTGCCCGCCTCGGCCAAGCTCTGCTGCCACTCCCTCACCGGCTACTCCGGCGGCGGCAAGGGCATGATAGCCGATTACGAGGCCCCGGACAGGGCCGAAAAGTTCGCCTCCGCCCGGCCCTACGGCCTTTCCCAGACCCACAAGCACCTGCCCGAGATGGTGGGCATCACGGGCCTCGAGGTCCCGCCCGTCTTCTGCCCCATCGTCGCGGACTACTACTGCGGCATGGTCGTGACGGTGCCGCTCTTTGCCGAGCAGCTGAACGCCGGCTTCGGCATCGAGGACGTGAAAGCCTGCTACGCCGCGAAATACCAGGGCCCCATCGTGAAGTACGCGGAGGCCATGGACGAGGGCGGCTTCATAGACTCGAACGCCCTGGCGGGCAAGGACACGATGGAGGTCGCCGTGTTCGGGAATGAGGAGCGGATGCTGCTCGTCTCGCGCTTCGACAACCTCGGCAAGGGCGCCTCGGGCGCGGCCGTGCAGTGCATAAACCTGATGCTCGGCGCGGACGAGTGCACGGGCCTCGTGCTCTGAGAAGGGAGTTTTTCAAAATGACAGGGATAAAGCTCATAGAAGGCGGCGTCTGCGCCGCGCAGGGCTTCACGGGCGCGGGCATCCACTGCGGAGTCCGCAAAAACCGCACGAAGCGGGACCTGGCGCTCATCCTCAGCTCCGTCCCCGCCTCCGCCGCGGCGGTGTACACGACGAACCTCGTCAAGGGCGCGCCCCTGGAGGTGACGAAAAAGCACCTCGAAAACGGCCTCGCCCGCGCCGTCATCTGCAACAGCGGCAACGCCAACACCTGCAACGCCGACGGCATAGAGATAGCCGAGGCGACCTGCGCGCTGCTGGCCTCCGAGCTCGGCATCGCGCCGGAGGACGTCGTCGTCGCCTCCACGGGCGTCATCGGCCAGAGGCTGAGCCTGGAGCCCTTCAAGACCGGCATTCCCGAGCTCTGCAAGGCGCTCGGCCCGAACAGCCACGACGTCGGCGAGGCCATCATGACGACGGACACGAAGCTCAAGGAGATCGCCGCCGAGTTCACGGCGGGCGGCAAGACCTGCCGCCTGGGCGGCATAGCCAAGGGCAGCGGCATGATACACCCGAACATGGCGACGATGCTCGTCTTCCTGACGACGGACTGCGCCGTCTCGCCGGAGATGCTCCAAAAGGCCCTCTCCACGGACGTGCAGGAGACCTTCAACATGGTCAGCGTGGACGGGGACACCTCGACTAACGACATGGTCGCCATCCTCGCCAACGGCCTGGCGGGCAACGCCGAGATAGCCTCCGAGGGCGAGGACTTCGAGAACTTCATGCGCGCGCTCAACACCGTCACCGTCCACCTGTGCCGCTGCATCGCCGGCGACGGCGAGGGCGCGACGAAGCTGCTGGAGTGCCGCGTGACGGGCGCCCTCGACAAGGCCGCCGCCAAGACCGCGGCCCGCGGCGTCATCTGCTCCAGCCTGCTGAAGGCCGCGATGTTCGGCGCGGACGCCAACTGGGGCCGCGTCCTCTGCGCCATAGGCTACTCCGGCGCAAAGGTGGATATAGGTAAGGTCGGCGTCGCCTTCCGCTCCAGGGCCGGCACGGTGCGCGTGTGCGAAATGGGCGCGGGCATCCCCTTCTCGGAGGAGGAGGCCAAGGCCGTCCTCTCCGAGGACGAGATAGAGATCCTCGTCAGCCTGGGCGACGGGGAGGCCTCGGCCACCGCCTGGGGCTGCGACCTCACCTACGACTATGTCAAAATAAACGGAGACTACAGGACCTGAGGGAGAGAGACTATGGACGGACAGATAATCAAAAGCCAGAGGGCCAAGGTGCTGGTGCAGGCCCTGCCCTACATCCAGAAGTACTGGAACCGCGTCGTCGTCATCAAATACGGCGGCCACGCCATGGAGAGCGAGGAATTAAAGCGACAGGTGATGGAGGACATCGTCCTGCTGCAGCTCGTGGGCGTCAAGGTGGTGCTGGTCCACGGCGGCGGGCCGGAAATAAACGACCTGCTGTCAAAGCTCGGCGTCAAGAGCGAGTTCGTGAACGGCCTGCGAGTCACGGACGAGGAGACGGCGCAGATAGTCCAGATGGTGCTGGCCGGCAAGGTGGGCAAGAGCCTCGTGAACCTCATCGAGAGCACCGGCGGCAAGGCCATGGGCATCTGCGGCATCGACGGCAAGCTCATCGAGGCCAAGAGCAAGAGCCCCGCCCTCGGCTACGTGGGCGACATCACCCGCGTGAACGTGGGTCCCATCAACGACCTGCTCGAAAAGGGCTACATCCCCGTCGTCTCCAGCCTCGGCTGCGACGACGAGGGCAAGGTCTACAACATAAACGCCGACACCATGGCCGCGCACATCTCCGGCGCCATGGGCGCGGAGTGCCTCATCTCCATGACCGACATCGCCGGCATCATGGAAGACCCGGACGACCCCGCGAGCCTCGTGCCTTACGCGGACATAAACGACGCCGTGGAGCTTTTCCGCCGCGGCGTCATCAAGGGCGGCATGATACCCAAGGTCGAAAGCTGCATAGAGGCCCTGCTCTGCGGCGTGAAGAAGGTCTTCATCCTCGATGGGCGCGTCCCGCACTCCATCCTGCTGGAGATGCTGACCGACGAGGGCAGCGGCACCATGATGGTGGGGGAGAAGAAATGAACACGAAAGAGCTCGACGCGAAATATATAGCCGGCACCTACGCCCGCTTCCCCGTGGTCCTGAAGGAGGGAAAGGGCTCTCTCGTCCGGGACGAGAGCGGCAAGGAGTACATCGACATGGGCAGCGGCATCGCCGTGAACGCCCTCGGCATAGCTGACCCCGCCTGGGCCGCGGCGGTCTCGGAGCAGCTGGGCAAGCTCCAGCACTGCTCGAACCTCTACTTCTCCGAGCCCTGCGCCAGGCTGGCCGAGGTCCTCTGCGAGAGGACGGGCCTGAAGAAGGTCTTTTTCGGCAACTCCGGCGCGGAGGCCAACGAGTGCGCCATAAAGGCCGCGCGCAAGTACGCCGCGGACAAGTACGGCCCGGAGCGGCACAAGATAGTCACCCTCATAAACAGCTTCCACGGCCGCACGATAGCCACCCTGACCGCCACCGGCCAGGAGGAGATGCACCGCGACTTCAACCCCCTCCTGCCCGGCTTCCTCTACACGCCCGCGAACGACTGCGAGGCGCTGAAAGCGCTCGTCGCGGAGCATGACGACATCGCGGCCATCATGTTCGAGCTCGTCCAGGGCGAGGGCGGCGTCATGCCGCTGGAGCGGGCCTTTGTGGACTGCATGGCCGAGCTCGCGGCGGAAAAGGACATCCTCCTGGTCTGCGACGAGGTGCAGACCGGCAACGGCCGCACGGGCAGCCTCTACGCCTGGCAGCAGTACGGCTTCACGCCGGACATCATGTCCACGGCCAAGGGCCTGGGCGGCGGCCTGCCCATAGGCGCCTGCCTCTTCGGAGAGAAGACCGAAAACACCCTCACCCCCGGCACGCACGGCTCGACCTTCGGCGGCAGCCCCGCCGTCTGCGCCGGCGCGCTGAGTATCCTCGGCCGCATAGACGAGGCGCTGCTGGCGCAGGTGCGCGCCAAGAGCGAGTACCTCTTCTCCGCCTTCGAGGGCAGGCCCGGCATAGAGCAGGTCTCGGGCCTCGGCCTCATGATAGGCATCAGGACCGCGAAGCCCGCGGCCGAGGTCGTGGCCAAATGCATGGAGCAGGGCGTCCTCGTCCTCACCGCCCACGGCAAGGTGAGGCTGCTGCCCGCGCTCAACATCCCCATGGAGCTCGTAAAGAAGGCGGCCGAGGTCATCATCGCCGCCTGCGCCTGACAGGAGGGACAAGGAATGGATTTCAAAGGCAAGGATTTTCTGAAGCTGCTCGACTTCGAGCCGCGGGACATCGTCGCGCTGCTGGACCTCGCCGCGGAGCTGAAGGCCAAGAAAAAGGCCGGCATCCCGCACAGGCTCTGCGAGGGCAAGAGCGTCGCGCTCATCTTTGAAAAGACCAGCACCCGCACCCGCTGCTCCTTCGAGGTCGCGGCCGCCGACCTCGGCATGCACCCGGTGTATCTCGACCCCTCGGGCTCGCAGATAGGCAAGAAGGAGTCCATCGCGGACACGGCCCGCGTGCTCTCGCGGATGTTCGACGGCATAGAGTACCGCGGCTTCGGCCAGAGCATAGTCGAGGAGCTGGCGCAGTACGCCTCCGTGCCGGTCTGGAACGGCCTGACGAACGAGTTCCACCCCACGCAGATCCTGGCCGACATGCTGACCATCCGGGAGCATTTCGGCAAGCTGGAGGGCATCAAGCTCGTCTACATGGGCGACGCGCGGTATAACATGGGCAACTCCCTGATGATAGGCTGCGCGAAGCTGGGCATGCACTTCGTGGCCTGCGCGCCGCTGGAGTTTTTCCCGGACGAGAAGCTCATAGACCAGGCCCAGGAGATAGCCGCAGAGACCGGCGCGGTGCTGGAGTTCTGGACGGAGCCCGAGACGGCGCTCAGGGACGCGGACGTGGTGTACACGGACATCTGGGTCTCAATGGGCGAGCCGCCCGAGGCCTGGGCCGAGCGCATAGACGCCATGCTGCCCTACCAGGTGAACGCAAAGGCCATGAGCTATGCCAAGCCCACGGCGGTGTTCATGCACTGCCTGCCGGCCTTCCACGACCTGAAGACGACCATCGGCAAGGAAGTGGGCGAAAAGTACGGCCTCGACGCGCTCGAAGTGACGAACGAGGTCTTCGAGGGCCCGCAGTCCATAGTCTTCGACGAGGCGGAAAACCGCATGCACACGATAAAGGCCGTCATGGCCGCCACCCTCGCCGGGCTCGACACGCACTGACCGCGCGGCCCCCTTGCAGGGGCGGGGTTTCCATCCCCGCCCGCTGCTCCCGCTCGCTCTCAGCAGCCACCCGGCCGCTAAAGTTAAATGCCGCCCGAAGGGCGGCATTTTGATTTGGCTGCGGAGCGGCCGTCAACGTCACGTAGGTGCAAGCCCGTCACGCCGGGCGGGGGTGGGACACAGCCCCCGCAGAAGGGACGGCGGGGCGCAGCCTCACAGGCCGATGGTCCACATATATGTATACGCCTGCGCCCAGGAGCCGAAGGTCTCGCGCTGGACCATCTCGCGCAGCTCGTCGCGCGAATACCAGCGCGCAGTTATCTCCTCGCCCGTCTCCTTGCAGGGGCTGATGCTCCCCCCGGCCACGCCGAAGACGCATATGCACTGCTCGTTAGACAGCCCCACCGCGCTGTACGCGGGCGGCATGACGTGGCGGATCTCCAGCAGGTCCAGCCCCGTCTCCTCCTTCAGCTCCCGACGCGCGGCCTCCTCCGGCGTCTCGCCCGGGTCGATGAGCCCCGCGGGCAGGCCGTAGATCTCACGGTCCAGCTCCAGCCGGAACTCCCGGATGAGCAGCAGATGCTCCCGCGCCTCGTCCGTCATGATTATCATCACCGCGTCCGTCCGCGGGTGGCGCAGCTTCTCCTCCGAGTCTATGCCCCCGTCGCGAGAGAACATCTCATAGACCTTCTCCCCGCCCGCAGGCGTCTCGTAGAGGATGTCGTAGCGGCTCAGATACTCCCCGCCGCCCCTCTTCTCTATGCCGCGGAACTTCATCTGAGCTTCAGCACCACCGTGCGCGGCGCGCCGAAGTCCGGCAGCTCTATGCTGGGCCCGTCGGCAAACTCCACGTTCTTCGACAGCGCCAGGAAGGGCTCCACCGTGTCGATCTCGTCCAGGCCGTAGCCCTCGCCCCGACAGTGCATGGGGATGACGAGCTGCGCGTCTATGGCGTCGGCCAGCTCCCGGGCCGTCCCGGCGTCTATCGTGTAGTAGCCGCCCACGGGGATGAGCAGGGCGTCCACGTGCCCGATGGCCTTTATCTGCCCCTTCGAGAGCATGTGCCCCACGTCGCCCAGGTGGCAGACCCTCGCGCCGCCGCCCGAGACGATGCGGATTAGGTTCTCGCCCCGCTTTTTGCCGCCCTCGTCGTCGTGCCAGCAGCAGAGGCTCTCAACGGTGTAGTCCGTCTGCTCGCCGCTCAGCGTGACCTTGTCCTCGGCGTTGTGGTCCCCGTGGCCGTGGCTGCACAGGACAAGGTCCGCCGCCAGCTGCGGCAGCCTCAGTCCGGGCGGGAAATCGTCGGCATAGGGGTCGAACACGACCTTGCCCGCGCGCGACTCCAGCATGAAGCAGGAATGTCCGTACCAGGTGAGTTTCATAGCTTCCGCCTCCCGAAAATTCTTGCGTACAGTATAGCACAGCCGCCCCCCGCCCGCAACAGGCCGTTGACCGGGGCGGGGAAAAGTGGTAATATCCGAACAGGTGATGATAAATGAGCAAAAAGCGCATAATACGGGTCGTCGTCGGCGTACTCATGCTGGCGGCGCTCCTGTTTTGCATCTACAGGGCCATGCTGGCCGCGCCCGCGCCGGAGGAGCCCGCCGGGGAGACGGAGACCGTCGAGACCGAGCCGCCCGCCGAGAGCGCCGAGCCCTCCGCGAGCGCAGCGCCCAGCCCCACTCCCAGCCCCACGCCGGAGCCGACCCCCACGCCCGAGCCCACCCCCAGCCTGCCCGACGTGGACATTACCTCCTGGGAGTTCAAGGTCGCGAACCTCGACAACAACATCGGCGACTACACGCCCGAGCTCGTCGTGGTCGAGAACGGCCAGAGCTTCGACGCCCGCGCGGCGGACGCCCTGGCGGAGTTCATCGCCGCGGCGCGCGAGCAGGGCCTGTCGGTCTACCTCTCCTCCACCTACCGCGACTACGCCACGCAGACCTACCTCTACAACCGCAAGGTCTCGCAGTACGGCGAGGAGATCGCCAAGACCATAGTCGCGCCCCCGGGCACGAGCGAGCACCAGCTCGGACTCGCCGCGGACATCACGGACAAATACTACGAGTTCAAGGACGAGAGCCTTGAGAACACGGAGCTCTTCCAGTGGATGAGCGCCAACTGCGCGCAGTACGGCTTCATCGTCCGCTACCCGAAGGACAAGGAGGACGTGACCGGCATCATGTACGAGCCCTGGCACTTCCGCTACGTAGGCGTGGAGGCGGCGGAGTACATCATGGAAAACGGCCTCTGCCTGGAGGAATTTGTGGCGCTTTACGAAGAGTAAGGCCAAGGCCCCGGAGCTTTTGCTCCGGGGCCTCAGTTTTTGAGAGAGAAAAAGGGGATGGAGGGGGATAGGGATCAGGGAAGGAGAGAGAGGATGCTGCTCTTGGGCCTGGCGCCGGTGGCGCGGTTCACGATCTCGCCGCCGCGCATGACCACCAGGGTCGGGATGCTGCTTATGTTAAAGGCCGAAGCCAGCTCCGGCTCCTCGTCCACGTTGACCTTGCCGACGAGGATGTCCGGGCGTTCGGCGGCTATCTCGTCCACCACGGGGGAGACCATGCGGCAGGGGCCGCACCAGCTGGCCCAGAAGTCCAGGAGCACGGGCTTTTCGCTGCCCTTTACCTCGGCTGCGAAATTGGAAGCGGTTATCTTTACGGCTGACATCTTTAATTCCTCCTGTGTTCTTTTCTTGGCCTAATACTAGCACGCAGGAGGCCGGGCGTCTGTGACAATGTCACACGCGGCGCCAGAGCAGGCGGTTCTGCTCGACGAGGGCCTCGGCGCGCCCGGCGTCCAGGTGCCAGGCGAGGATGGACTTCAGCGTGCTGCCCACGAGGACGTACTGCTCCATCGTGAGCTGCAGGCCCCAGCGGTCAAAGACGCGCTTGAGGAGCTCCTCAAAGCCAGTGGGCTCGGCGCAGAGCTCCAGAACGGCCTCGCAGATGGCCTCGACATGGCGGAGGTTCAGCTCCGCGAGGGGGGCGATGTCCTCCACAGCCTCCGCGTGGGCGGGGACGTAGAGCCTGGCCTCCAGCTGAGGCAGGCGGCGGAGCGTCTCAAGGTAGGCGCCGACGTCGTAGATGAAGGGGAAGCCGTATTTTTCAAGCGTTGCGGCGCTGGAGAGGCAGTCTGCGATGTAGGCCGTGCCGTCGGGCGTGCGGTAGCCGGCCATGTCGAAGAAATGGCCCGGCAGGGGCAGGATGTCCACGCCCTCGGGGAAGCCGGGCGCGGAGACGTCCTCGGCCGGGGCGGGCTGGGCCATGAGGAACTTGTGCCTGAGCGGCTTCGGCGGGAAACCGCCGAAGAGGAAGGCGGGCTCAAGCACCGGCGCGCGGGTGAAAGCCGCCTCGATGCCCGGCGCAAAGACGCGGCAGCCGGTCTGCTTTTGCAGGTACTGGCAGCCGCCGGTGTGGTCGGCGTTGGAGTGGGTTATGAGTATGGCGAGGAGCTTCCAGCCGTTTTTGTCGAGTATCTGCCTGACCTTGCGGCCCGCGTCCTTGTCGTTGCCGCTGTCGATGAGGCAGACCCCGTCCCCGGTGTCATACAGGCCGATTTTTGCCGGGCAGTCGATATAATAACTGCGCTCCCCGGCGCGGATGAGTTCATACATGGCTCAGACCTCCTTTTTGACACTTTACATCATTAGGGCGCGAAATGCAAGGGCGGGTTTTGGGCCGCGCGGCCCCCTGAGGGCGGCCGGACTTCCCGAAATTGCAGAGCCGCCCCGTTTCCCTGGCCTTGTCCAGGGAAACGGGGCGGATTTTCCCGGGCTGCGGCGCCGGGGGTTATTCCTCGGGCTTGTCCTCGGTTATCTCTACCTCGATGGAGCCGTCGGCGGCCTCGGCCTCGGCGGCGTCCACTATGTCCTCAAAGGCGGCGTCGCTCACGCCGGCTTCGTTCAGGCAGGCGCGCAGCTCCGTGAGCTCGGCCTCCATGCGCTCGATCGCCGCCAGGGAGAGCATCACCCGGTCAAAGGCGCGGACGTACATCTCGCCCGGGGCGGTCTTGTCCGCGGTCTCGAAGTAGAGCTTGCCCACCTCCGCGTAGGCCTCGTTCAGGCTGTCGCGCTCGGAGTTCAGCTCCATGCTCAGCTTCGCCAGCTTCGCGAGGGCCTTGGCCTTCTCGCCGGCGCCGCCCGCCAGGTCGCGGGCCTTGTCCCCCGCGGCGCCCGCCAGGTCGCGCGCTATGTCCGCAAAACCGCCGGCAGCCGCCTTCAGGGACCTTATGAGTTCGTTGTAATCAGCCATCGTTCTTTTCCTCCGTTTTTTCAGTTTCAGCCGCGGCCTCGGCCTCCTGCGCGGCCGCGGAGAGCGCCGCGGCGTAGGTCGGCTTGTGGGGCCGCTTGATGTTTATGAGCAATATCACCAGCGCCGTGAGCGCGGAGAGCGCCGCGACCAGCTGGGATGTGCGTATGTTGGTGCCGGGTATGTACAGGCTGTCCGTCCTGAGCCCCTCTATCCAGGAACGGCCCGCGCCGTACCAGAACACGTAGAAGAGGAAGACCTGCCCGTCGTACTTCCTGTGCCCCTTCCGGAGCCACCAGCGGTCTATGATGATGAAGCCCACGAGGTTCCAGAGGCTCTCGTACAGGAAGGTGGGGTGTACGTAATAGGTGGTGCCGTCCGGCGTGGTGAGGCCCATGCGGCAGAAGATGTCCGTCTCCCCGCCGAAGGCCTCGCGGTTCACGAAGTTGGCCCAGCGGCCTATGACCTGGCCCAGGATGAGGCCCGAGGAGGCCGCGTCCAGCGTCGCGGCAAAGGGTATCTTCTTCGCGCGGCTCCAGACGATGACGGTCAGCACGCCGGCTATCGTGCCGCCGTACATGGCGATGCCGCCCTCCCAAATCTTGAAGATGTCCAGGAGGTTGTCCTTGTACCTGTCCCACTCGGCGATGACGTAGTAGACCCGGCAGCCCACTATGGCGATGGGCAGCACCCAGAGGACGAGGCCGAAGATGTCGTCCCCCTTTATGCCCATCTGCGGCGCGCGCTTCGAGGCATAGAACACGGCGGCGATGAAGGCGATGGCCATGACGACGCCGTAGAGGTAAAATTCGTGCCCGAAGAGCGTGAAGCTCGCGGGGAAATCCAGGGTGAGGTCGCCCAGCATGGGGAAGCTGATGGCGGCGTCTCTAAGCATGGTTGGCATGACGATTCAATCCTTTCGAGGCAGAGGCTGTATGACGGCGAGCGCCAGCCGCTCGGGCCTGAGGTATTCCCTCACGAAGGCGGCGCAGTCCTCCATGGCCAGCTCCGGCAGCAGGGCGAAGGCGCGCAGGGCGTCGCAGCCGGCAAAGCAGCCGCGCGCCAGCGTGTCCGCCAGGGCGGGGGCGGAGCCCAGGGCGCGCAGGCGCATGCCGTACTCCGCGCGGCGGCAGCGCTCGAAGGCGGCGGGCTCGAAGCCATCCCGCGCGACGGCGGAGGCGGCCTCGCAGAACCGCTCCAGCGCGCGCTCCGGCTCCCGGCTCTCGCCGCCTATGACGGCGTAGGCCGCGCAGGGGCCCCAGTCCGCCTCGTTCCAGAGGCTGCGCACGAGGCCCTCCGAGTACATGGAGGTGTAGAGCGGGGAGGAGCTGCCCGCGAGCGCCCTGAGCGCCAGCGCGGCGGCGAGCTGCTTCCTGAGCAGCGCGTCGCCCCCGCCCCCGGGCTGGAGCTTCGCGCCTATCATGAACTGCGGCGCGGAGACGTCCATCTCCCGCGAAAAGCGCCGCTCAAAGGGCGAGAGGGGTTCAATTTCGCCGTAATCCGGCTCCGGCACGGGCGCGCGCTCCGCGGGCAGGGCCCGCCGCGCCGCCTCGGCCACGCTCTCCGGCTCCACGTCGCCCACGACGGCGAGCAGCATGTTCGAGGGCGCGTAGAAGGCCCGGTGGCAGTCCGTCAGGACCTCCGGCGTTATGCGCGCGATGCTCTCCGCCGTGCCGACGACGCTGCTGCGCACGGGGCTGCGCTCGTAGAGGCTGCGCATGAGGCCGTAGTACAGGGCATGGTTCGGCTCGTTTTCCGCCATGCCTATCTCCTCGCCTATGATGCCCCGCTCCTTTGCCACGCTCTCGGCGGTGAAATACGGCGTCGAGACGAATTCGAGCAGGGTGCCGAGGTTTTCCGCGAAGCCCTCGGTGCACTCGAAGTGGTAGGCGGTGATGAAGTCGGAGGTGTAGGCGTTCGGCTGGGCGCCGGCGGCGGACAGGGCGGTCAGCGCGCTGCCCCAGGGCATGTCGAAGAGCTTGTGCTCCAGGAAATGCGCCACGCCCTCGGGCGTCTCGACCCGGCGGCCGTCCAGCCTGAAGGCACGCGCCGCGCCGCCGTAGTTGGCGGCGAAAAAGGCGTATTTCTTCAGGAAGCCCGGCCTCGGCACGACGAGGACGCGCAGGCCGTTTTCCAGCACGGTGGAATACAGGCGCTCGTCAATGTTGGGATAATCAGTCCTCGCGAGGCTCATCCGCTCCGTCCTCCCTTCCGCAGAGGTAATATTCCGCGTCGAGCTCGCAGCTGCGGGCGATCTCCGCGACGTCTTCCGCCGTCACGAGCTCGCAGGCGGCGGCCAGCTCCCCGGGCGCTATCTCCGCGCCGGAGAGGTTCATGGCCAGCCAGTAGCCCTCCAGGGCGAAGGGGTCGTCCTCCACGGCGCGCAGGGCGCCGGCGCAGCTGCGCCGGGCTCCATCCAGCTCCGCGGGGCTTATCTCGCCCCGGCGCATGGCCTCCAGCTGGGCGAGTATCTCCTCCCGCGCCGCGCCGAAGTTCTCAAAGTTCACGGCGCTCGCGACCAGCAGCAGGCCCTTCTGCGTGTCCACGCCCGAGGAGGCGTAGTAGCAGAGCGAGCGCCGCTCGCGGACGTTCTGGAAGAGCTTGGACGAGGGGCAGCCGCCGTAGACGGCGTTGAAGACCCGCAGGGCCGCGAGGTCCGGCTCCTCCATGCACTCGCCGAGCCGCCAGCCCAGGGCCAGCTTGCCCTGGCTCAGCTCCATCCGCTCCCGGAAGACGCGGGGCTCGGCCTCAAGGGAGTTCATGCGTATGTCCGTGCCGAGCTCCCAGTCTATTTCCCCGCGCGGCAGCGTCGCGAGCGCGGCGGAGACGGCGGAGGCCGCCTCGTCCCAGTCCGCCCCGCCGCAGTAGAAGACCTCGACGGGCGCGGAGGCGAGCAGGGCCTTGTAGTGCTTAGAGAGGGCGACGTAGCCTATGTTTTCCGCGTCCTGCTCCGAGCCGAGCGCGCCGACGGAGATGCTCTCGCAGGCGCACATGAGCTCCACGAGGCGCAGGACGGCGTAGGCGTCCTTGTTGTTGCGCCGGGCTCGGATGCGCTCGGCAAGGCGCTCCCGCTCCCGCTCGACGTAGTCGGGCAGCAGCAGGCCGCCGCGGGTGTTGGGGCTCAGCAGCAGCTCGCCCAGGAGCCCCGCGGCCGCCTCCAGCAGGCGCTCCCGCCCGGGCAGGCAGCGGTCCTCCGGGAAGGTGGCGTAAAAGCCCGGGGCCTGGATCTCGCCCACGCAGCGGACCACGGGCTCCGCCCGCAGGCCGTAGAGCCCGTCCATATACGCGGCGAGGCTGTCTATGTCCGGACAGCGCGCGGTGCCGCGCCGCAGCACGCTGGGTATGAGCGCGTTCATGGAGGCCGTCTCGCCGTCGAGCTGGGCGAGCAGGCTCAGGCTCATGGCGGCGGTTTTGAACTTGTCTGTGTGCAGGGCGGTCAGGAACACGCCCGGCAGGATCTCCTCGCGCCTGAACTCCATTTGGCGCCCCTCCCGTCTGAGAAATCATCCGATATTATAGCACACAATGCGGCCCTTGCCATACAATTTCTCCCGACGGCGGTAAATTATTTGTGAACACTGAGGAAAAAGGAAAGCGCCCCCAGGAAGGGGGCGCCCTCCGGGGGCTTATTTTTCCTCGTAGAGCTCGATTATGGCGTCGTCCTTCACGATGAAGGCGAGGCGGACGTTCTCGCCAAGAGCCTCGGGCCCGAAGATGACGCGATCGGCCTCGGCCAGGTAGGGCTCGGCGTCGTCCACCTTGTAGGCGACGTGGGGCTGCTTGGAGAGCAGCTCGGGGAAGCGGGTGCCCTCCTCGAACTTCAGGTACTCTATCTTGTAGTCGTACTCGTCCACGCTCTCATTGACCCAGAACTTGCCCCACTCGTTGTAGACCATGCCCGGCTTGCGGTTCAGGACGGGGATGCCTATGTGCATGTACTCGGCTGCCATTTTGTTTTCCTCCTTATTTTTTGACGGTATTGACGTACTTGGGCTCGTACCAGCTCCGGAAGGCCACGGTCAGCACGCCGCAGAGAAGGCCGAGGACGCAGCAGGCCATCTCGATGAGGCCCGCCTCAAGGTAGGCGGCCCAGCTGCCGTCCGTGACGACGTAGTAGAACATTCCAAAGTACACGCCCGCGCCGACGAAGAGCGCCGGCACGAAGTTCAGCAGCTCCGGCCCTATCTCCAGCTGCATGACCACGGCGACCAGGATGACGAGGCAGGCGGGCATGGCATTCCTGTTGCTAAACGCGGCAAAAGTCGTTATACTTTGAAATGCCATGCAGAGGGGCGGGCTAAGTTGGCAGACGGTCCCCGTCCTCTCTTCCGGGCCCGGGCGGCTTTTTGAGCCGCCCGGTTTTTTGTGTTTATGCGTTTGCGAGTTCGAGATAGTATTCGTAGGCGCGCTTTGCGTCGAAGCCCTGGTGGACCACGGCGGCTACGGCGCGGCACATGGCCTCGGGGTGCTCGGACTGGAAGATGTTCCGGCCCATATCGACGCCCCTCGCGCCGCTCGACATGGCCCTGCAGGCCATCTCCAGCGCCTCGGCCTCGGGCAGCTTCTTGCCGCCGGCTATGACGATGGGCACCGGGCAGGCGGAGGCGACCTTTTCAAAGTCCTCGCAGTAGTAGGTCTTGACCGCGCTCGCGCCCAGCTCGGCCAGGATGCGCGTGGCGAGCAGGAAGTACTGCGTCGTGCGGGCCATCTCCTTGCCCACGGCCGTGACGCCGAGGATAGGCACGCCGTATTTGTAGCCCGCGTCCGCCGCGCGGCAGAGCGCCTCAAGCGAGTCCCGCTCCCCCGCGCCGCCGACGAAGCACTGGATGGCCAGCGCCGCCGCGTTCATGCGCAGGGCGTCCTCCATGTCCAGCGCGAGGCCGGAGCCCTGGCTCATGTCCTCAAAGAGCACGCTGCTGTCGTGCGTCGCGCGCAGGCAGACGGCCTTCCCCGTCGTGGGCGGGATGCAGCTGCGGATAGCCCCGCGCGTGCCCATCAGCACGTCCGCGTACTCGCACAGCGGCGCGATGCTGACGTCCAGCCTCTCCAGCCCCGCCGTCGAGCCCATGATATAGCCGTGGTCGAAGGCCAGCATGACGGTGTTGCCCGTCTCGGGGGAGAACAGGCGCGAGATGCGGTTTTTCATGCCCCAGTCCGTGTGGCCGAGGCCCTTCGCGAAGAAGCCCTGATCCGGCGTGGGAGTGCCGATGTGGTAGTCCTTCGCGGCCTTATTCCCGACTGCGTCCGCCATGGCTCACTCCTTGAAGAAGGCGGGGGTGTGCGCCGGGGTGTTCCACAGGCGCAGGAACTCCTCGTCCCACTTGGCGATGTTGAGCTGGAAGCCGGCCTGCTCCTGCACGGTCAGTATCTCACCCACCATGTTCGCCACGACCTCGATGCCCAGGCCCTCAAGGTAGTGCACGCAGTCCTTGTAGAGGATGAACATCTCCATGAGCGTCGTCGCGCCGGAGCCGTTTATCATGACGAAGGCTCGGTCGCCCGCCTGGAGCGGGATGTCCTTCACGAGGGCGTTGGCCATGATCTCGATGGTCTCCCTGGCGGTCTTCATGGGCTGGCGGCCGCCGCCGCCCTCGCCGTGCTGGCCCATGCCTATTTCCATGTCCACGTCGCCCAGGTCTCCGAACTCGGCGCCGGTGGCGGGGTGGGTCGCGCAGCGGGCGGCGACGGCGATGGTGGCCATGCTGTCCGCGTAGCGCTGGGCGAGCGCGGCGACCTCGTCGAGGCTGCGGCCCTCGCGGGCGGCCGCGGCGGCGATGTGATACAGGGGGATGGCGCCCGCCAGGCCGCGGCGGTCGTCGGAGTTGGAGCGCGGGGCGTTCGAGATGTCCTCCTGGGTGACGACCTTGCGGACGTTCAGGCCCGCCTTGCCCGCCATCTTCATAACCATGTTGCCGCAGAGCATGTCGCCGGCGTGGTTGAGCACCAGCAGCAGCACGCCGTGGCCCTTGTCCGCCATCTTGACGGCCTCGAACACCAGCTGCGGGTTCGGCGCGGCGAAAATGTCGCCCACGACCTGGATGTCCACCATGCCCTCGCCCACAAAGCCGCACTGGGCCGGCTCGTGGCCGGAGCCGCCGAAGGTGACGATGGTGACGCGGTCCGCGCTCTCAAGCGCGCGGCTGATGACGAGGTGGCCCTGCACGTCAACGGTGTCCGCGTGCGCGAGGGCGAGGCCCTCCAGCAGCTCGTCGGTCAGGGTGTTGGGGTCGTTGATAAATTTCTTCATCTGCATTGTGTTTTCCTCCCTTTATAAGCTGAAAATTTGAACTTCTATTCCGCCAGGCCCGCGAAAAAGCGGCTCATGGACACGGCGCCCGCGTCGGGCGTGCCGATGGTCGCCTCGCCGTAGCTGCGGGCCCTGCCGAACTTCGAGACGAAGTTCCGGCTCGCCTCCGCGCCCTCGGCTGCCGCCTGCGCCGCGGCCCGGAGCACCTCCTCCTCGGAGCCGGGGCAGGCCAGCGCCGCCTCCGTGGCGGGGATGAGGGCGTCCATCATCGTCTTGTCCCCTACCTTCGCCTTCGAGAGGGCCGAAAGCTCCTCCAGCGCGTGGCCCAGCATATGCTTCAGGCCCTCGGCGTCGAGCTCCTCCCCCTCGGGCGCGGCCTCGGCCAGGCCGTCCAGCCAGGTGTTCCACAGCGGCACGGCGCTGCCGCCGTTTATCATCATGACCTCCATCGCCGCGTCCTCCAGCATGCCCTTTATGCCGCCGGCGGACGGAATGGAGCCCGCAATGGCCTGGGCTATCTTCGTCATCGTGACGCCATGGTCCGCGTCCCCGAAATGGGAGTCTATCTCCGTAAGCTCGTCCTGCGCCACCGTCACCGCCGCGCAGGCGCTCCGCAGCCTCGCCGCCAGCTCGTCCCTGTTCATTCCGAAGCACCTCCGTTTGAAAATAACAAATGTTAATAAAACCTGCTCTTTTACTGTGAAAATCATAACATATGTAAGAACGCCTCCGCAAGAGCTTTTTTGTCCGGCAGGCGCAAAAAGACCGGCCTGGCGCAGTTTTCAGAACTACGCACAAACCGGTCAGGTGATTTTTGGTAAGTTTCACGCGAGGTCAAGGACCTTTTGAGCGAGGGAGAGGGGCAGGCAGAGGGTGTCGATAACGCCGAGGGCGAGGGCGCCGGCGACGCTCTGGGGCCGGAGCAGGGTGGAGCATACGGCCACGGTGCGCGGGGCCTTTTTGAGCTGGGCCACGCCGGCCTGGAGGGCGTTGTTGACCTGGGCCTCAAGGACGCGGCCCTGCGCGTCGTAGTAGTGGGCGAGGACGCGGCCGACGGCGCGGCCCTCGGTCAGGCGGCTGCCGAAGCGGTATTCGACGCCGAGGTCCGGGTAGGAGGGGAAGTTTGAGATGTTGACGAGCGCGAGCTCCATGGAGTCCCAGTCCGCCTGGACGGCCGCGTAGGCCTCAAGCCGGGCGGCGAAGTCCAGCTCGGCCTCGGAGTCAAAGAAGGCGGGCAAATAGAGGTATTCCGCCTCGTAACCGGCCTTTCCGGAGATTATCCGGGCCAATTCGTTGGTGTGGTAGCCGCGGTAGGAGGCGCCGATGCCGCCGATGAGGGGGAAGAGGCGGCCGGCGGGCTTGGCGGGCGAATCGGGCAGGCCCTCGGCGTAGTCGGCCATGCGTCCGAGCATGGAGCCCCAGCCGAGGCCGACGCTGCCCGGCCGCGCATCGCCGGAGAAGCAGAGCTCATATGCGCGGGCGGCGACGAGGTTGTTGGTGTCCTCGGCGCTTTTCGCGTCCTCGACCACCTCGGCGAGGCGCAGGCCGAAGCGGGCCTCCAGCCTGCGCGCCAGCAGCTCCCGCGCGCTCTCGACGCTGTTGATGGTGATAGTGACGATGCCGCACTCGCGGGCCTCTGCCAGCAGCACGCTGACCAGGGGGCGCGAGACGCCGATGGCCTTGGCGATCTCGCTCTGGTTCATATTTTGCTCGTAGTACATCCGCGCGACCTGGGTCAACCGCTCTATGCGCTTGTCGGCTGGTATCATGGCACACGCTCCCGCACTTGGTATTTGTCAGAAACGGACGCATATATGCTAACACGTTTATTAACAAATGTCAAGAACGCCCACAAGACAGCGGCCTTCGCCGGTGGTCAGGCGGCCAGAGACTCAAGCTCGGCGCGGAGAGTGTCGGCGGCCTCGGCGTAGGCGGCGGGGTCGAGGGGGTCGGGCAGGCCCAGCTCCGATACCGCCTCGGAGCAGTAGTAGAGCTCCGGGTCCGTCGCGGCTATCTGCATGTACAGCTCCGCCGCCGCGCCCGGGTCGGTGCGGAGAAGGTCCAGCAGCTCCAGCACAGGGATGGCCGACATGCAGTAGCTGATGTAGTAGAAGGGCATCTCAAAATTGTGCGAGACGTAGACCCACTCGTACTCAAAGCCCTCATAAGGCTCGTAGCCGTAGCTCTCGTATACCTCGGCGTAGAGCTCCGGTATCCGCTCCGGCGTCAGCCCCTCCTCGGCGTAGACCCGCTGCTGGAACTCGTCGTAGAGCGCGCCGTCCAGTACGCTGGTGATGAGGTTGAAGAGCAGGTTCGCCAGCGCCCCGTCCGCGTCCGGGCCGAAGATCTCCCCGTACCAGTGCGTGGCCATGAGCTCCATGCCGATGGACTGCATCTCGCTTATCTCGTTGTCCGAGACGCCGAAGATGAGGTCGCTCGGCACGCCGTAGAAGTTCAGGAAGTGGCCGAACTCGTGGAAGGTGTTCGTGTAGTCGTTGATGTCCCCCGCGGGGGAGTTGAAGATGAAGGGCTCGTTGTACCAGTAGAGCACGGTGGTGAAGCCCATGTCGGGCTTGGTGTCCAGGGCCTCGAAGTCGTAGAGCCCGTGCCGGAGCAGATATTCGCAGGCCTCGGCGGTCTCGGGCGAGATGCCGCCGGCCACGAGGCTCAGGGCCTCAAGCGCCTCCTGCTCCGTGCAGCTGCGCGCCGCGCTGTCCATGAGGCCGTAGAGCGCGGCGGCGTAATCGGCCAGCAGCGGGACGAAATGCTCCTTCGCCGCCGCCCAGATAGGCTGAGCCGCCTCGGGGCCGTAGTCCCGGGCAAAGCCGGAGTAGGCGTACTCGGCATAGTTTGCATAGCCGCTGAGCGCGGCCTGCTCCCGCCGGACGCCGACGAGCTCTGCGTACAGCCCGCATATGGCCTCCACATCCGGCACGGGCTGCGTGATGAGGGCGTAGTACTCGTCCACGAGCTCCCGCTCCCGGGAGGCGAGCCCGTTGTCAGCCCCGGAGCCGCCGGGCGTCCAGGACGCCCAGGAGGAGGCCTGGGCCTCGCCGCAGGCGGCGGCCATCAGCTCCTCGCCCGCGAGCAGGGTGGCCTCGTGCATCGTGTCCCAGAGGTAGTCCTCGGCCTCGTACAGGGCCTCGTAGGCCTCGGCGCGCGCGGCGGAGGCGGCCTCGTCTGAGGGGTCGCGGTAGTATTCGAGGTCACGCAGATCCGATGCGGTGCGTATGTAGTAGAACTCGTCCGTGAAGGCGAAGCATGCGTCGTAAAGCGCCTCCTCGTCAGGCCCCGAGGCCGCAACGGACAGCAGCTCATCGCCCAGGCTGCGGAAATAGTCGAGGTCGCTGTAGGCGTACATGTCGGAGTAGTCCGTGTCCGCGCGCCAGCTCCCGTAGAAGTAGAGCCCCTCCGTGAGGTAGTCCCCGGAGGGCAGGGAGGGTTCGGGCTCGGCCGTGGTCTCCAGCCTGTCCTCCAGCGCGTCGAGCACGCTGCCGCAGCCGGAGAGCGCGCCCAGGAGCAGGAGCGCCGCCAGCAGCAGCGCCGTCAGTCGCTTGTACATACTCGTCCTCCCTGGCCGCGCCCAGCGCGGCGCGTTTTTTTATAGCTCAGCCTCAAAGACGCAGTTGTCCCTGTCCACGAGGCCCACGGCGGTTTTCGCGCCGAAGTACCGCTCCAGGCCCTCGGCCAGCTCCGCGCGCGCGGCGAGCACGCGCTCAAGGTTCAGGCTCGTGAAGCCGTCGATGGGGAAGAGCAGGTCGCGAGTCTCGGGCGTTATCTTGCCGACTTCGCTCTGCCGCCAGGTCCAGCGGCGGGTGCGGACCTGCCCGTCGGAGACGTAGACCACCTCGCCCGGCTCCGGCGTCTCGGCCTCGCCGCCGCCGAAGGGGATGAAGCTGTCGCCCGGCTGCGCGTGGCGCACCTCCAGCGCGCGAGAGACGGTGCCCATGTCGTGCGCGCCTATGGGCAGGCGGTACTTGAGCGAGACGGCGTTGCCGAAGTCCACGACGGGGCTTATCTCCGGGAAGCCCTTGCCCTTGGCGATGCGCGTCAGCAGCGCCTCGATGGAGCACATGAACTTGTTCGGATTTATCTCCAGCGCCCGGAAAGCCTCGCGGCAGGGCACGATCTCGGGCGATTCCTTGACCTTCACGCCCTCCAGGGCCTTCTCACAGGCGGCGATGCTCTCGTGCAGCAGGGCCGAGACCTCGGCTATGGGCCGCGTGTTGTCCGCGCCCTTCACGGCCACGACGCCGAAGCAGGCGTCCGGCAAAAGCTCGAATACTGCGGGGGAAACTTCAAATCTCATTTCTTGCATCTCCTTATCTAGTTGCAGGTGAACAGGATCACCTGTCTTGTTTCCGCAATTTCGCCCAGGACCTCCATGGCCGCGGCGCGGCGCGCGGAGTCGAGGTTCACCAGCGCGTCGTCCAGGACTATGGGGCAGGGCTCCTCCGAGGGCAGGGTGAGCTCGACGATGGCCAGGCGCACGGCGAGGTACATGAGGTCGGCCGCGCCCTCGCTGAGGTACAGGGCCTCCCGCGGCGTCGTCTCGCCCTCCCGCCGCAGCAGGACGGAGAAGTCCCGCGCCACGGTCAGCTCCGCGTAGCGCCCGCCCGTCATGCGGGAGAGCAGCCGCGCCGCCCGGCGGCCCAGCTCGGGGGAAAAGCGGCTCTGCAGCTCGGCGTCGGCCTCGCGCAGCGTCTCCGCCGCGAGGGCTATGGCCGAGCACTGCCCGTTAAGCCTCTCCATATGCTCGCGCTTTTCGAGGATGCCGCTCTCCAGCACCAGGGGGTCGCCCATCGCGGCGACGGCCCCGCCGAGCTCCGCTATGGAGGCGCGCAGCAGCTCGCAGCGCCGCTCCGCCTCGCGGCGGCTCTCACTGGGCGGAAGCTCCTCGAACAGCCGGGCCTCGGCCTCGCTGCGGCGGGCTCTCGCCTCCTCCAGGGCCTCGCCCGCGCGGCGCTCGGCCCCCGCGGCCTTTTCCGCCGCGGCGCACAGCTCCGCATACTCGCGCGCGGCGTCCAAAAGCTCCCGCTCGTCCGCCGCTCCCCAGGCCGCAAGCAGCCTGTGCCGCTCCGCCGAGGCCTGCCGCGCGCGCTCCGCCGCCTTCGACGCGGCGAAAAAGCGCCAGGCCGCCAGCCCCGCGAAGAGCGCCGCGCCTATAAACGCCCAGGCGCTCACGAAGCCCAGGCCGAAAGCCACAAGGCAGAGCGCCGCGAATATGTATGCCGTCGTGCGCGAGACGCCGGAGCGCGCCGCAGCGCCGAGCTCCCCGGCCTTCTCAGCTGCCGCTTCGGCCTCGGAGAGGGCTTCGTCCGGCTCCATGCCCGCAAAGGGCGAGGCGCCTTCGGCGGCCTCTCGCCGCGCCCGCTCCGCCACCGCGGCCGAGAGCGCCGCCTCAAGCCGCTGCACGTCCTCCCCGGCCTTCTCCACGGCCTCGCGCGCGGCCTGACGCACACGCCGGCGCTCCGTCTCCTCGCGCTCCGCCTCGGCCCTGGCCGCGCTCTCCATGAGCTCCAGCTCACGGCTGAGCCCCTCGCGGCGGCGGGAGGACTCGCTGACGCGCTCCAGCAGCTGCTCCTGTGCGCGCAGCTCGGCCTCAAGCTCGGGCAGCGCGCCCGTGCGGCGGCTGCTCCGGCGGCGGTTCTGCCAGGCCCGCAGGCGGCTGAGCGCCTCGGTGCAGCTGGTCCCCTCCTCGCCTGTCGAGACTACGGAAGCGATGCGCCGCTCCAGCTCGGCCGAGCCCGTGACCGCGGCCTCGCCCTGGCCTATGAAGGCGCTGCGGCGGAAGATCTCCCGCCCCGCGCCGATGAGCGCTTCGCCCGCCGAGGCCCCCGTGAGCCCCGGCACCGGCTCCGCCGTGCCGCTGTACACGGCCCGGAACTCCCGCATGGGCGAGGAGGCGGACTTGGTCCAGCGCGTGAGCGTTATCTCACGCCCCGCGTATTCGAGCTCCATCGTCCCGGACATCGGCGCGCCGGACCAGGGCGCGTAACGGAGCTTGTCGGGCAAAAAGCCGCCCTTCACGCGCTCCGAGGTGTCGATGCCGTAGAGCATGGCGCGGATGAAGGCGCACCAGGTGCTCTTGCCGCTCTCGTTGGGGCGGGCTATGACGTTGAGGCCGGGTTCGAGCTCCAGCGTCTCGCCCTCAAGGCGGCCGAAATCGGCGGTCATGCTGCGGATGATCATAGCTCCTCCGCCTCCTCTCCGCCGTCGAGCGCGGCGAGGCCCCAGCGCACCGCGCGGGTGACGGCCTCGCGCCCCGCCTCGTCCGGCGCGGCGTCGTATTTCTCGCGCAGCCGGCGCAGGAAAGCCCCGCGCAGGCTGTCCTCCTGCGCGCGAGCCCAGACGTCCCGGCGCAGGCGGGTCTCGTCCCGCAGGCGCAGGCCGAAGCACTCGCCCTCAAGCCGGCGGCGCAGGGCCGCGAGGTCGGGCGGCGCGTCCGTCTCGCCCGTGACGCTCAGGCGGTATATGTTCCTCTCCGCGCCCTCGGGCAGGCGGAAGCTCTCAAGCTCGGAGGCGTCCACCTCCAGCCGCTCGTAGCGCCGGGTGCAGACGGGCGCGAAGCGGATCTTCACGCCGCCGCGCTCCACGTCGGCGATGATGACGCCCTTTTCTCCCGTCTCGTCGAAGCCGCGGCCCTCTGGGCAGCCGGGCCAGGCGTAGAAGCAGTCCCCCGCCCGGCGCAGGCCGCTGAAGGCGTGGACGTGGCCGAAGGCGGCGTAGTCGAGGCCGCTGGCGGCCAGCTCCTCCTCGGAAACGGGGTCGTAGCGCGAGGAGGGGACGCCCACCTCGCCGTGCAGGCAGAGCAGTTCGAGCCGCCCCTCCTGCCTGGGCGCGGAAAAGCCGCGCAGCAGGGGGCCGGAGACCCTGTCCGTGAAGGCCGCGCCCCAGACCCGGACGCCGAGCTCCGGCACATCGAGGTCCTCCAGGCTCCGCCCGGTGAAGAGCCGGACGTTCTCCGGCAGGGCGAGCCTCTGCCAGCGCCCGCTGCGGCTGTAGAAGTCGTGGTTGCCGGGGGAGATGAAGACAGGCACCTCCATCTCGGCCAGCGCGAGGCGGAGCGTGTCCTCCGTCCCGGCCCAGGAGGCCGCGCTGTCGAAGAGGTCGCCGGCCAGCAGGACGAGCTGCGCCCCGCTCTCGGCCCGCAGCTGGGCGAGGGCGCGCAGCAGCTGCCGCTGCTCATTCCGGCGCAGGGCGGCCTTTTCCTCGGGCAGGCCCTCGAAGGGGGAGTCGAGGTGCAGGTCCGCCGCGTGGAGTATGCGTATCATGTGAACCTCACCGCCTCGGCGCGGGTGCAGGCGCCGGTCTCGCTGTCGAGCTCGAAGAGCGCGCCCTCCAGCTTGCAGGGGCCGGGCGCGCAGTCGTAGCGCCGCGGCACGTCGCCCAGGAACTTGCCTATGGACTGCTCGGGCTTTATGCCGATGACTGAGTCAACGGGCCCGGTCATGCCGAGGTCGGTGATAAAGCCGGTGCCGCGGCGGAGGATGCGCGCGTCGGAGGTCTGGACGTGGGTGTGGGTGCCCCAGACGGCGGAGACGCGCCCGTCGAGGTAGTGGGCCATGGCGGCCTTTTCGCTGGTGGCCTCGGCGTGGAAATCGACGGCTATCATCTTGGCCTCGGCGCCCTCGAGCAGGGCGTCGGCGGTGAGGAAGGGGTTATCCGTGTTGGGGTCCAGGGTGAAGCGGCCGAGGAGATTTATGAGCAGCAGCGGCCCGAAGGGCGTGCGGAACTCGGCCGCGCCGCGGCCGGGGCACTGGGGCGCGTAGTTGGCCGGGCGCAGGACGCGGGCGCTCTCGTCGAGGTAGGGCTGGAGCTCCCAGCGGGTCCAGGTGTGGTTGCCGAGGGTGACGGCGTCGGCCCCGGCGGCGAGCAGCGCGTCGCACTGCTTGGGCGTGACGCCGACGACGTTGGCGTTCTCACCGTTGACGGCGACGAAATCGGCGCCGAGCTCTTTTCTGATGCGTTTTAGGTTTTTCGCCGCGAAATCGAGGCCGGGCGCGCCGACCACGTCGCCTACGGCGAGCAGGCGGAAGAGCATGGGGTATCTCTCCTTTTTGGGCATAGTTTAAATCAATAATAAAGAAGTATAACACAAGCGGCGCGCGGGGGCAAATATTATTCGGCGGCCGGGGCATAATAGGGGCGAAGTCAAAAAACGGAGGGCGAAAAAGATGCAGAACAGTTCATTTTTGAAGGGCATGGGCATGGGCCTGGCGATAGGCGCGTCCGTGGGCATGGCGCTTGCGCCGAAGCGCAAGAACACGAACGTCGTGGGCAAGGCCCTGAAGGCCGCCGGGGAGCTTGCGGAGAACATCACGGACGCGATGATGAAATAATCGCCAAAAAAGCTCAAAAAAGACTTGCAAAGCCGGAGGCGCTGTGCTAATATATTAAGGCGCTCGATAAGCGCCGTTAGCTCAGCTGGATAGAGCGTCTGGCTACGGACCAGAAGGCCGGGGGTTCGAATCCCTCACGGCGTGCCAAAGCACCCGCCCGATAGGGCGGGTGCTTTGTTTTTGCGCGCGCGAACTTCTGGTTTTGCAGGGGCGGGGTGCATCGACCGCGAGAGGATACCCTGCAATCAAAAATGCCGCCCATCGGGCGGCATTTTTGACTTTTCCGGGCGCGGAGCGGACATCTCGGCGGCTCGGCGCGGGCCTAGTCGCTCAGGCCAAGCGGGAGGATGGCGCAGTAGTCCTCGACGGAGCCGCGCTTCTTGAAGCACTCAAGGATCTGCTTGCCCACGGGGTGGAGCTCCTCGCAGTCGTAGACGGCGAGTTCCTTCTCGAAGAACTTATACAGGATCTCCGCGCCCTTGTCGTAGCCCTCCTCGCC
Source organism: uncultured Eubacteriales bacterium (assembly GCA_900544295.1). Taxonomy (GTDB): domain Bacteria; phylum Bacillota; class Clostridia; order Oscillospirales; family Oscillospiraceae; genus Scatomorpha; species Scatomorpha intestinigallinarum. The sequence continues at coordinate 39,462 of UQUO01000016.1, forward strand.
GAGGGACTCCTGCAGCTCAGGGCGCAGGAAGCGGCTCGAGATGCGCTGGCCGTCCACCTTCATCTCGTTGAGCGCGTAGCCGAAGAGCGGGCAGCGCGCCGGGGAGAGCCTATCCATTTTCATGTTCACGCCGCCGCGGCGCGCGAGATATTCCCTCGCTATCCACTCGGCCGCAAAGCCGACCTTGAAGCTGCCTATGTGCTGGTTCGGGATGAGCACATAGCGCGTCTGCGTGCAGTTTATGATCTGCTCCAGCAGCAGGTTCGCCTGGACGACCCGCTTGCCGGTGGCGAAGGGCCAGTAGGAGCCGACGCCCTCGCTGGCCAGCGGGCTGCCGCCGCTTATGCTGGGGTTCTTGAAGCCGCGCGGGGCCACCAGCCGCCACAGCCAGGCCAGCGCAGGCGGGATGATGTGCATGAGGCCCATGATGCCGTAGGTCGGCTTCTTCGCCGTCGCGGGCGGCATGCGCACGCCGAAGGAGCGCACGTCCACGTCCACCGGCTGGGTCACGATGTTCTCTATCATCCGCCGCGGCACGATTATGCGCGGGTTCGGGCAGGGCTTGCCGTCGGAGTCGAGCACATGCTCCCAGGGCAGGCAGGTCGCGCGCGGCACGGCCTCCAGGTTCAGGAACATCAGCGGCTCCTTCGAGTGTATGGCGATGCGCTCATACATGGGGTCGCAGCCGTAGGAGGTGATGCCGTCCACGCGGACGAACCAGCCGTCCTCGCCGTCCACAAGGCTGAGCTTGCCGCCGCTCTTCTGGATGCTGGGCGGGCACATGGCCATGTCGTCCGTGACGGGGGCGATGGTACAGGTATCGCTCATGCTTATATAGCGCTCCTCGCCCGTCACGAGGTCCACGCCTAGCAGCACACGGCCGTCGGCGCAGCGCATGACGTCCTGCAAAAGCTCGCTCTTGCCGCCGCCGGAGGCGCCCTCGTGCATCATGACCATCTCGTTCTCATAGGGCGTGATGATGCGCGCGGAGGAGGCGTGGGCCGTGACCCAGCCCTCCTGCTCGCCTATGTCGAGCAGCACGCTGTAGATGCCCTTCTTCGCGGAGGGGCCGGGGTAGAGGTTGTAGGAGAAGACCTCGTGCAGGTCCGGCAGGCGGTTGTGGACGACGACCTGCTTGCCGCCGAAGCGCGTGTGCCGGAAGGGCGGCGCGACGTAGACCACCGCGCGGGGCTTGAAGTGGTCCACCGTGCGGATGTCCACAAAGGCCTGGAGCTGGGCCATGGCGAAGCCGAAGAAGGCCGCGTTGCGCGGGCAGACCAGCACGGCCTCGTAGCCGTAGTCGTAGCCGCCGGCCTTGAAGGGCACGAGTATGAGCTCCTGCTTCGTCAGCCAGCGGAGCGTCTCTATCCTGAGCTCGTCGAACTTGTAGCCGTAGACGTCCTCAAAGCGGGGCTTGTCGGTGGGCTGGTCGTCGGCGATGCGCATACAGTCGGGGTCGCGGCGGCGCATGTAGTCCTCGGGGTAGTTGACGGCGGCGCCGTTCTTGCAGCGGACGACCTCCGCCTCCTTGACGGGCTTGCCGTTGACGTCGTACAGCACCTCGATCTTGCCCGTATGCTCATTGCCGAATATCAGCTCGAAGAGGACCTCCTTGCTGGTGGGGATGATGACGCTCGGGCTGTTGTAGATGACCCGGCTCAACTGCTCGGGGAGCGTGAAACGCTCGAAAAGTATGTTCATTGCCTACCTCACTTTCCGCGCCGGGACGGGGGGGGGAAAACGGCGCAAACGCATTGACGTACTATAATAATGTATTCCCGGCGCGCCGGTTTGTCAATAGTTAAACAATTAACTCAATCTTCCGGCGGCCTGTGCGCGTGGCCCTGCTGCTTCATCCAGACCTTCATGACGAGCCTGTGCGGCAGGAGCTTGACGAGCAGCACCTGGCGGCGGACGCTGTGGCCGAGGATGGAGAGGTCCTTGCCCTTTTTGTAGTCCTTGAGGGCTTTTTTGACCACGTCGGCGGGCTCCCAGAGGATGTCGTAGTAGGTGACGGCGCCGTTGTCGGAGACTGCGTGCTCGAAGAACTCGGTCTTGACCCAGCCGGGCGAGACGGCCATGACGCGGATGCCGCGCGGCTCCAGCTCGACGTTCAGCGCCCGGGAGAAGCTCAGGACGAAGGCCTTGGTCGAGCCGTAGATGCACTGGTACGGCACGGGCTGGAAGGCCGAGAGCGAGTCGAGGTTTATGACGCGGCTGCCGCGCTTCATATAGGGCAGGCTGAGCTGCGTCATGGCGACGAGGGCCTTGTCGTTTATGTCTATCATGGAGAGGTTCACGTCCAGCGGCGTCTCGGTGAAGAGGGCGAAGCGCCCGAAGCCCGCGACGTTGCAGAGCGTGGAGATGAGGGGCTTTTCCTCTTCCAGCAGCTTTTTGTACTCCTCAAAGCTGGCCGGGTCGCCGAGGTCCATGGGCAGGACGCGCGCGGGCGTGCGCAGCTTTTTTGCCAGCTCCTCCAGCCGCTCGCGGCGGCGGGCGATGAGCCAGATCTCGTCGAGCGTCTCCTCCGCGTCTATGGCCTTGGCGAACTCCAGGCCCATGCCCGAGGAAGCGCCTGTTATGACTGCTATTTTCATGCTGATGACCTCCGTTTTTTATATTATGCCCCAAAAGAGGCGATGAGCGCCTCGGCGCATTTCATGCCGTCCACGGCGGCGCTGGTGATGCCCCCGGCCCAGCCAGCGCCCTCGCCGCAGGGGTAGAGCCCGCGTACGGCGGCGCAGAGCCCCGCGTCCCGTGGTATGCGCACGGGCGAGGAGGAGCGGGTCTCAGGCCCGGTGAGGACGGCGTCGGGCGCGTCGAAGCCGCGGAGCTTCCGGCCCAGGAGGGGCAGGGCCTCGGCCATGGCGTCCGTGACGGGCGCGGGCAGGACGCGGTGCAGGTCGCCCCAAAATACGCCGGGCTTCGCGCTGGGCAGCACGCGCCCGGGCCCGGACGAGGGCCGGGAGGCGAGGAAGTCCGCGACGAGCTGGGCCGGGGCGAGATAGCCGCCCGCGTATTCAAAGGCGCGGCGCTCTATCTCCCTCTGCCAGAGCGCGCCGCCGAGCGGCCCGGGATAGGGGAAATCCCCGGGCGAGACGGAGACGAGCAGGGCGGCGTTGGCGTTTTTGCCCGCGCGTCCGGACCAGCTCATGCCGTTCGTGACGAGGCCGCCGGGCTCGCTGGCGGCGTTTATGACCTCGCCGCCGGGGCACATGCAGAAGGTGTAGACCCCGCGCCCGCCGGGCAGGTGGACGTTGAGACCGTAGTCTGCGGCGGGCAGGAGCCTGCCGCGCGCCCGGCCGTACTGGGCGAGGTCGATGTCGGCCTGGAGGTGTTCTATGCGCGCGCCCATGGAGAAGGGTTTCGGCTCCAGGGGGAGGCCGGCGTCGAGCAGCATCTGGAAGGTGTCCCGCGCGCTGTGGCCGGTGGCGAGGATGAGGCGCGGGGCCTCTATGCGCTCGGTGACGCCGCCGGAGCGGACGAGGACGCCGCGCAGGGCGCCGTTTTCGATATCGAGGCCCTCAAGCCGGGTACGGAAGCGGACCTCGCCGCCGAGGCTCTCGATCTCGCGCCGAAGGCTGACGACGACGCGGGAGAGCACGTCGGTGCCGAGGTGGGGCTTGGCGTCGTAGGCGATGGAGGGCTTGGCGCCGTGCTCTATGAGGGAATCGAGGACGAAGGCGATGCGCGCGTCGTGGGTGCCGGTGCCGAGCTTGCCGTCGGAGAAGGCGCCGGCGCCGCCCTCGCCGAACTGGACGTTGGCCTCGGGGTCAAAGCTCCCGCCGGCGCGGAAGGCGGCGACGGCGCGCTGGCGCTCCTCCATGCAGGGGCCGCGTTCGAGGACGATGGGCCGCAGCCCTGCGCGGGCGAGGACTAGGGCGGCGAAGATGCCGGCGGGCCCGAAGCCGGCGACGACGGGCCTGGGTCCGGGCGCGGCGGGGCGGGGTATCTCATAGCGCTCCTCCGGCTCGGGGGCCTCGCCCCGCAGGCGGACGCGGACGGAGCAGACCCAGCGTATGGCCCCGCGCCTGCGCGCGTCGAGTCCGCGGCGGGTAAGGACCAGCTCCTCGATATCTTCGGCGCGGACACCGAGGCGTTCCGCGGCGAGGGTGCGCAGCTGTCGCTCGTCCTCGCCTGGGGCGAGGGACAGGTTTGTGAGCTTATGCATGGCGTCATCTCCTGTTTGTTTGGGGGTTGGTGGGGGGGCCGCTCTGTATGGGCGGGGTTCCAGCGCCGCCCGGGGGGTGGGGGCTTGGCTGGGAGGAACTCGCCGTTTTGCTGCCGCGTTTCTTTACCTTGTGCTGCGTGTTCCACCCCATTTCTTTGGTCTTGCCCAAAGAAACGGGGTGGAGCCCCAAAGAAAAACGCTTGGGGTGGTGGCGCCCCCGTGAGGTTTCGGGACCCGCCCGCCTCTCCCACT